>NZ_JACYNU010000019.1:0-33521 GCF_014839455.1 Microbacterium sp. CFBP 8801
CGGGCCTTCGGGCCCGGCCTTTGTCGTTCCTGCGCGAGGCATCGTCGCAGCTGTCACGGACTCCGGATGCCGTGCACCCACCCGTTCTGCGTGATGGCGGGCACTACGAGGCGAGGCCGTGCTCTCCGCGAATCGGGCCGCGCGGGTGAAACCCGTAAGCTGAACGGGTGAGTGACACCCCCTTCGAGCCGAGCCGACGCTCCCGTCGCGAGGCGCGGGCGGAGGTCGACACCGCCCCCTCCGAGCCCTCGCTGAGCGTCGGCCACGATGACCGTGGCGCGTCCGACCGTCCCGCCGACCGCCCACGTGCCTCGAACGATCGTCCGGCGAGACGCCCGGCATCCGGGTTCTTCGGTACCTGGAAGCCCCTGGTGGCCGCCGCCGCGGCGCTCGTCGTCGCCATCGTCGTCGGGCTGTTGGCCGGAGTCGCCTTCGACGGAGCCGCGGGTCGCAGCGTCGGCAGTGTGCTGGCATCCGTCGTCGTCGGGGGGACCGGCCTCGGGCTGATGGCCCGCACGCGGCCGGCCGGATTCTTCTCGCTGCGGGGCCTCGACGTTCTCTGGGCACTCGTGCTCGGCGCGATTCTGCCCTTCGTCACCGGCATCGCGGCGGGGTCCCTCGGGTGGCCGGCGTTCGCGGCACTGTCGCCGCGGTGGCTGCTGCTGGGTGTCGTGGCGCCGTTCGTCGTCACCGTAATGCTGGCCTTCTTCGCCATCGGCTTCGTCTTCCCGGCGGCTCTGAGCTATGCGTCGACGCGCTTCACCCCGACCATCGCCCGCGTGGTGGCCGGCGTCGTGTCCGCCCTCGCATTCGCGGTCATCCCGCTCGTCTTCTCGGGCACCGTGTCGGGCATGCCGACTGCGCTGTTCGTGGGCCTCGGCATCGCGGCATCCGTCTTCGTGGGGCTCTCCCTGCGCTTCTGGGGGCCGCTGCTGCTGAGCCTCGTCTTCCCGATGGTCTGGGTCGCGCTCTCGGTCGCCGGTTACCTGCTGGCCTGAGGGCTCAGCGTCCGCGGAGCACCGGCACGGCGGTGACCGACAGCGCACCCAGCACGGCGAGCTGCACCGCGGCGACACCCGCGGCCGCGCCCGCGACGCCGAGCGTCGAGGCGCCGATGAGCACCGCGGGCACGATCAGCACCGCGCCGACGCACACCGCGGCGAGGTAGGCGCCGTCGCGCCCCGCGGGCAGCACGACGCACATGCCGAGCGCCGTGGCGATCGTCATCGCCGCCAACGCGATCCCGCCGAAGAGGGCGGTGAGTGACGAGATCTCGAATCCCGGGCCCAGCACGATGGGCGTGGCCCACGGGATGACGAGGGCGAAGCCGGCGCCGAGCGCGATCGCGAGCAGGGCGTGCAGGCCGACGGCGCGGCGCATGCGGCGGAGCCCTGCCTCGCCGGTGGCCGACGAGACCCACCCCTGGAACGAGCCGGTGATCATGTAGACGCCGATGTAGCCGTACTTCAGCACGCGGTCGAACGGGGCGAAACCGATGGCCGCGGGCGCGCCGGCGATACCGAGCGTCGAGAGGGGCGCCGTCTCAGAGAACGTCAGCAGCCCGGCGGCCAACGCCGTGCGCCAGCCCCCACGGTAGGCCGCTCGCGCGTCGGCGATCGCCGCACGCGTCGAGAAGCGTTCACGCAGTCCGATGAGCCACGTGGCGACGAGGAACGCCGCGAGCGTGCCGACGAGCAACACCGCCGGGTAGAGCAGAGGGATGCCGGTGGCCAGCGCCGCGATTGCTCCGGCGAGGTTGAGCACGATCCGGGGGACCGCGTCGAACACGAGCGCCAGGAGCGGTCGACCGACCCCGACGGCGTACCAGCTGAGCGACAGGCCCTGCAGCGAGAACGCCAGCGCCGAGACGATCGCGAGCGCGTGATCGTCGGCGTGGCTGGCCAGGGCGGCGGCGACGGCGACGAGGGGCAGCACGACGAGGCTGTTCGCCCCGCGCACGACGATGCTCGCGCGGAAGACCCGCGAGGGGTGCGCGGACCGCGCCGCCTCGACCGGGCCGCGCACGGCCCACCCGAAGGTGATGAGGGTGGCCGCGAGCGTTCCCAGGGCCTGCCCGATGGCGATCTCAGCGAAGCCGGTGGGGCCGGCGGCGCGTGTGATGAGCGGGAGGGCGATGAGGGGCGAGATCGCCGACAGCGCCGACACGGCCGTCAGCAGGGCGACGCTGCGGGCCCGGTGGGGCCGCGGCGGCTCAGGCGCGACCGAAGACACGGCCGGGTTCGCGCGCGTCTCCGCGCCCACTGTCACGTGAGTCGTTGCGCTCGTCGTCACCGAGGGGGCGCAGGATCACCGCGATGAGGATCCAGGTGATCGCGAACCAGAACATGCTCGTGAGCGTCGCTGACAGCAGATACGAGGCCAGGAGCCCCGCGGCCACGGGTTTGCGTTCGCGGGGGACGCAGACGAACACGGTGACGAAGAGGGCGACCAGCAGGCCCAGGCCCACGATCCCGCCGTCGTAGAGGACCTGCACGGGCAGCATGATGATGTGCCCGCTGATGCCCGGGGTGCCCGGCTGCTCGTGCCTCAGCCCGAAGGTGTTCGTGCCGTTGCCGAACCACAGGTTGACGCCGTGCATTTCCTGCGCCGCGAGTCGGGCGACCTCGAGGCGGAAGCCGATCGTGCCGCCCTGGAAGTCGACGTCGCCGATCTTGTTCTGCTGCTCGGGGTTGGTGGGGTCGGGGATGCGAGTCGCTTCGGGAGCGGGGGCCGACGGGGTGATGGAGTCGACGGGCTCGGTGGGCGTCGTGGTCTCGGCGGGGGCGGCGGCCGAGGTGGCGGGGCTGGCCGACGGCGGCAGCGTGCGGTCGGCGGGGGCCGCATCTCCCACGGCGGCGATGATGCCGTAGGTCACGACGAGGGTGGCCGCGAGCACCGCCGTGGGCAGGATGCGCAAGAGTCGTGAGCGCCACGACGAGCGCGACGACAGGAGCGTGAAGAGGCCGAAGACGCCGAGGCCCAACACGAGGCTGAAGACGGCCGTCCGGGTCTGCGAGGCGACGAGACCGAGGGGCACCGCCACGGCGATGGCCGCGGTCTCCCAGCGGCCGATGCCGCGCCGGGTGATCGTGAGGAGCGTCCAGAAGACCAGGATGCTGGCGTAGATGTTCGCTTCGATGGCGGTCAGCCGAGAGACGTACACCTCGTACAGCCAGTCGAAGTCGGTGCCGAGGGCGATCTGGCCGCGGGTCAGGTTCGCGACCACGAAGGCAGCGAAACCCACCAGTGCCCAGGGGGCGACGGACCAGCGTCCGAGACGCCCGGCGAGGTCTGCGCCCTCGCTGAGCGCCATCAGCGAGACGAGCAGCAGCAGGTCGATGACGAGCCAGATGAGGATCGACGCACTCCATGACAGGCTCGGCGAGAACACCAGGGTGGTCACGACGTTCCAAACCACGAAGGCCGCGTAGACGAGGGGCACGGGATGCCGCGCCGCGCGGAGGAACGCTTCGCGCAGCACCGGGTGCACCAGCATCCAGGCGGCCAGGAGGAGCGGGACCACCTGCTCCACCCGCACGCGGAATCCGGCGATCTCGGCGTCGTAACGCCCGAGGAACGAGCTGATGACGACGGCGACGATGAGTCCGAGGGTGATGAGACGCGTGCGGCCGGTGAGGGCGGGACGCGCGTAGGCGGTGGTGGGCGTGAACGTCATCGGGGTGTTCCCTCGCTCCACAGCTCGTCGAAGATCCGGCGGTCGAAGGTGGCGCGCGAGAACAGTCTCTCGAAGCGGTCGCGGGCGGTGGAGGCCGCCGCCCGGATGCTGTCCTCGTCGAGTGCGTCGAGCGCTGCCGCCCAGGCGTCGACGTCTCCGGGGGGAACGAGGAGGGGGCTGTCGCCGACGATCTCGCGGAGGCCTCCCGCGTCGCTCGCGAGCAGCGCGCGTCCGGCGCCGAGCGCCTCGATGGCGATGGTCGGAAGCGGGTCGGGCAGAACGCTCGGCACCACGACGACGTGCGCGGCGTCGAGGTGCGCGCGCACGTCCGACGTCGGGCCGACCACGACGATGCGGTCGTGACGCGGCGAGGTGGCGACGAGGGCGGGCACGTCGACGGCTTCGCCGCTCGGCGGCCGATCGCCGAGGATCTCGAGCCGCAGGTCGTCTCGACGTGTCGCGTTCCAGGCGTCCAGGAGCACGCGGTGGCCCTTCCAGGCGTTCCATCGGCTCGCGACCACGACGCGGATGCCGTCGACGAATGTCGGAAGCGGGGTCGGGGGCGCCGCCTCGAAGCCGTTGTTCACCACGCGCGTGCGCCCCCGCAGGGCCGCCGGCAGAACGTCGGCGACGGCCGCGCTGACGGCGATGATGCGGTGCGCGAACCGGAGGAAGGGGACGACGGCCTTCGAGCGCTCGTCGATGTGCTCGTGCAGGTGCAGAACGACGCGGGCGCCGGACACGCGTGCGGGCGGGGCGGCGAGGGCGGCGGCCGCGGTGTTCAGGTAGACCAGGTCGGGGCGAGCGGCCAGCAGACGGGCTCCGGTCGTCAGCGCTCGCCAGGCGAGGCCCGCAAGGCGTGCGGGCCGCAGGTAGGCCCGTCGCATGATCGGGAGAGCGCGGTGGTGCACGCGGATCCCCGCGTCCTGAAGCGCGCGGGTGAGCTGGCGCTCGGGGTAGTCGACGTCGGTGGGCAGCCACACCTCCACGTCGAGATCGCGGGGCACCGTGCGCAGCACCTCGAGCAGCACGCGGTCGGCGCCGTACATCTCGTCGGAGGGGTGGATGACGATGGCGCGGCGACGTCGGTTCACTCGGCGACTCGCGACTTCAGCTCGCGCGCGGGGATGCCGCCGTAGACGGCCCCCGCCGGGACGTCGCGCGTCACGACGGCCCCCGCGGCGATGACCGCACCGTCACCGATCGTCACGCCCGAGGTGATCGTCACGCCGCTGGCGATCCAGCATCCGGAGCCGATGGTGATGGGCGACCACTCCACGCCCTGCGACTTCACGTCGAGGGAGGGATCGCTCATGACGTGGTCCTCGGCGAACACGCGCACGCCAGGGCCCAACATGGTCTTCTCGCCGATCGTGACCCCGCCGGAGCATCCGATGTAGCACCCGGGCGACAGGCTGCTGCCGTCGCCCATGACGAGTCCGACGCCGATCGCGCGGGAGTAGTAGCTGCTGGGGCGGATGAGTGTGCTCGAGCCGATCGACACCTTGTCTCCGAAGCGGATGCCGCCACGGCTGAGGCCCTGGATCTCGGCGAAGTCCTCGACGATGAGGTCGGCGCCGGCGTGCACGAGGTGCGGGTTGCGCACGCGAACGCCTCGGCCGATGAGCGGAAGTCCGGTCGAGGTGCCGAGGCGGGGGGCGAGGAGAGCACCTCGAACCGCCATCGGGCCGACCTTGGCCGCCAACTGCGCGCTGACGATCCGCCACCGGTCGCTGCCGGCCTCGCGGAGACGCTCGCGCTGCTCGTGGACGATCTTGCTCGCGATCCCCATGATTCAGCGGGCCCGCTTCTCGGAGGGGTGTGGGGAGCCCTCAACCGGGCGGAGGTGGGAGCGAAGGAGCCGTTCGTACGCCGCGTTGACGCTCTCCCACGAGTAGGCGTCGACCGCGCGACGGACCGCGTTCTCGCTCAGCTGCTGCTGGCGTGCGGGGTTCGTCAGCAGGCCGCGCAGGGCCGCTTCGATCTCGGAAGGAGTCGCGCCCGTGAACTCACCGGCGTCGGCGCCGAGCACCTCGCGGCTGTGCACGGTGTCGCGGGCGACGATCGGGGCGCCGGCGGCCATCGCCTGCACGAGTGCGGGGTTGGTGCCGCCGACGCTGTGCCCGTGGAAGTATGCCCCCGCGTGCTGCCACAGGCTGTGCAGGCGGTGGTCGTCGTGGACGTGACCGAGCCAGTGGAAGCGGGGGAGGCGTTCCGCGAGGGCGGCGGCGCGATCGTCGAGATCACCGCCATAGCCGGACGACCCGACCAC
Organism: Microbacterium sp. CFBP 8801; assembly: GCF_014839455.1. Classification (NCBI taxonomy): domain Bacteria; kingdom Bacillati; phylum Actinomycetota; class Actinomycetes; order Micrococcales; family Microbacteriaceae; genus Microbacterium; species Microbacterium sp. CFBP 8801. The sequence continues at coordinate 5,949 of NZ_JACYNU010000019.1, forward strand.
GATGACGTCGTGCGTCTCAGCGAGGCGCTCGGCGGCGTCGAAGAACTGTCCGACGGTGTTCTCGGGCACGAAACGCGCGACGACGAGCGCGTACCCGCGGTGGGTGAAACCGGGTTCGATGGGCAGCGGTGCCGGCACGTCGGCGCCGTAGGGGATGAAGGTCCCTCCGACGCCGAACTTGGTCTGCCAGGCGTCACCGATCGTGCGGGCGTCGACCACGCGCTCGGTCGACCACTTAGCTGTCACCTTGGCGCCGGCACGGAAGACCGCTTTACCCAGAGCGCTCCACTTCTCACGTTCCCACTCAAGACCGTCCACATTGACGATGGTCGGGATGCCGCCGGCGCGAAGCATCGGCAACCAGAACCCGTTCGCGACGTTCATGATGAGTGCGACGTCGGGCCTTCTGCGCGCGGCGTCGAACGTCGAAGTGAATCCGTACGACAACGTGCTGAGAGCCTTTGAATCCACGCCCTTGGTCATTCGCGAGACGACGCGTGGATCGCGCTCGGGGTCGGCGGGATCCGTTGCACCCGGCCGGCCGTAGACCGTCACGTCCCAGCCGTGCTCGACCAGAAAAGGAGACAGGCGTCGCACGGCTGTCTCGAAACCGCCGTAATAACTCGGATAGCCGCGCGTGCCAATGATGGCCACGGCGGGCATGCGGCGGTGTCCCACGCGTCTCCTCGGGTTTCTCGGGTAGGAGCGGCGGCGCAGCGCAGTGGTTTCGGCGCTTTCGCGCGCACAGCAGTCTTTGCCCCCGACTTCGGTAGCATACCCATCTGCGCGGCTATGCCCCGTCGCGCCTACGCCGTACCCCGACTCCCGGCGTGATCGGATCAGCATGCCGCGAATGTCCCTCGCCAACTACACCCCCACGAAGATCGCGTGGATTGTGCTCGCCGCACTTTCCGCTGTGCTGGTGGCGCTGGTGGCCGCTGTGGGCATCGGTGCCTTCATCGCGCAAAAGGAATTGCGCGCCGCAGTACCCCTGGTGTCGAAGGTGCAGGGGCAATTCGGATCTGACGATCAGGCGGCGCTGGCCGACTCCGTCGAGAAGTTGAAGGGGCATGCGTCGGCCGCTCGCGCCGCCGCTGACACGTGGCTGTGGCAGGCGGCGGAGCAGGCCCCTTTCATCGGGTCGACTCTGCACGCTGTGCGCTCGTCGACGATCGCGGTCGACGAGCTCGCCGAGGGTGTACTTCCCGTGCTCTCCGATGTCGATCCGGCTCTTCTCCGTCCGCAGGGCGGCGTCTTCGATATCGCGGCGATCGCCAACCTCACCGGACCGGTGTCCACCGCCGCGGAGGCGGGCGAGAAGGCGGCGAATGCGCTCGAGGGCGTCGACCCCACAACCGCGCCCGGCATGCTGCGGGCGCCGCTGACACAGCTGACCGGCGCGGTTGGGGCACTGCAGCCCGCGCTGTCGAGAATCAACGCACTCATGCCGCAACTCCCATCGATGATGGGCCAGGACGGCCCGCGCGACTACCTGCTGCTCGTTCAGAACAATGCCGAGGCGCGCGGGACGGGTGGCATTCCGGCATCGGTGGTGATGTTGCGTCTCGAGGGCGGCAAGCTGTCGATCGCGGCGCAGGCGACCAGTCGCGATTTCACGAACAAGCGCGCGACGCCGATCATCCCACTCGATCCCGAGGTCGTGAAGCTCTACGACGACAAGGTGGGGCGTTTCTCTCAGGACATCACCTCGACTCCCGATTTCGCCCTCTCCGCGGAACTGGCGAAAGCGTTCTGGACCGAATCGTTCGGAACGCCCGTGGACGGTGTGATCTCCATCGATCCGGTAACCCTGTCTTACATTCTTGAGGCGACCGGGCCGATCACGCTCGAGACGGGCGACAAGCTGACGTCGTCCGACGCCGTGAGCATTCTGCTGAGCGACGTCTACGCGCGCTATCCGAAGAACGCCGACCAGGATGCGTTCTTCGCCTCCGCCGCGGTCAAGGTCTTCGACGCGGTGTCGTCGGGAGATTTCCAGCCGGTTCCCTTCGCCGAGGCCATCGTGAAGGCTGTCGATGAGAACCGCGTCCTGTTCCACTCCTTCGACGAGGCGACGCAAGCGGCCTTCACCGGGTCTCGTCTGCTCGGGCCGCTGCCCGCGACCGATGATCCCGCCGACCCGACGCTCGGCGTCTTCGTGAACGACCTCACCGAGGGCAAGCTCAGCTACTACACGTGGATGTCGGCCGAGGTGCAGGTCAACCGGTGCGCCGCCGTGCCGACCTACACGTCGATCGTCACGTTCGTGAACGCTCTGGATCAGGCGACCTCCGACGGCCTGGTGAACTACGTCGACGGCGCACGCCACTACGCGAAGGGGACGATCGGAACCGACCTGCAGTTCTACGGTCCGAGCGGATCCACCTTCGTCGGCGCGGCGCTCGACGGTGTCGACGTCGACATCACGACCGGGGAGCACCTGGGGCGCCCGGTGGGCCGCATGTGGGTCGTGAACCCGCCGCAGACGGTGCACACTCTGGCCGTGCAGTTCCAGGGTTCTCCCGGCGACGGCGATAACGCGTCGATCGTGCACACCCCGATGGTGAACCCCGTCAACACGACGGTGGTCGACGTCCCCTGCAGCTGATCGTCTGAGGCGCGGCGTCGCAGACGAAGCGCCGCGCGCCTTCCGAACGGGCTCAGAGGACGGCGAACAAGTACGCGTATCCCGCCAGCAGGCCGAGGTTCATCAGGCCGCCGATCGGCGCGAGTACACCGGGCGATCCACGGCGCAGGATCACAGCGACCACGGCGAGCACCAGCCCCAGCACCGCACCCGCCGTGCTCAGCGCGAGTGTGCTGGTCAGCGGGATCGTTTCGACGAAGGCCGCCCAGAGGCGTGCCACCACGGCCAGCTGCACGCCGATCGATGCAAGGGCGGCCAGCAGCGACAGGGTTCCGAGCACTCGGGGGGCGGTCTTCACGCGCCGAGCCTACCGGAGGGCTCTTCAACGACCGGAATCGTGCGGGCGGGCGGGAAGACCACGAAGTGGTAGAGAACGAAGCGCACGACGGTGACCCCGGCGATCGAGACGAGGTTGACGATGTTCAGCCCGATCGGGCCGGCATCCCCGTAGATCGCCTCCAGTGCCTGCGCTCCAGCCCACACCGCTGCTGCGCCCAGGCCCGTGCAGACGGCGTTCACGAGCAGGAAACGCACCATCTGGCGCCCAGCTCCGGTGCGGGAACGGGAACGGAAGGCCCACTCCCGGTTGCCCACGTACGCGTTGACGAGGGCGATGAGAGAGGCGATGACTTTCGCGGCCACCGGGCCGACACCCGCGAGCAGCAGCAGGTTGAACGCCGCGATCTCGATCCCGGTGCTGATGGCGCCCACGATCAGGAACCGCACGGACAGAGCGCCCGCGCGCCGAAGATTCCTGGTGCGCCCCACGAGTGTCATACGCTACATGTTCGGGGGAGTAGCCGGGTGAATTCATCCCGGAGGAATGCGGGGATGCCAGGGTGCAGGCGCAAGATCACGTCGCGGTCGTGATACCGGCGTTCAACGAGGCCGAGGCGCTTCCGTCGTTCCTTGCAGAGATCCGCGCCTCGTTCGCTACCGTCGGCCGTTCTGTCACGCTGATCGTCGTGGACGACGCATCGATCGATGACACCAGCACCGCGGCCGCGCCGCTCGCCGATGTCGTGCGTGCCCCCGTCAATCGCGGGCATGGACCGACGGCGCTCGCCGCGTACGCCGAAGGCCTGCGCAGTGGGGCGGGGACCATCGTGCACGTCGACGGCGACGGCCAGTTCTACGGCGACGACATCGCCCGCGTCGCCGTCGCCCTCGATCGCCCCGAGGCCGACGTCGTCCACGGCGTGCGTCGAGGCCGCACCGACCCCTGGTTCCGCCGATGCCTCAGCGGGCTCGTCCGCTTCGCGGTGATGCTGTTGTGCGGGCGGTCCGTGCCCGACGTGAACACTCCGCTCCGCGCCTACCACCCCGATACGCTGCAACTGCTCGTCGATGGAGTCCCCGACGGCGCTCTCGTCCCGCACGTGCACTTCTCTATCGCCGAGGCTCGCGAGCGCCTCCGTGTCCGCTACGTCTCGGTGGAGAGCATCCCGCGTCGTGGGGCGGTCTCCCAGGGCACCATGTGGGGTGCGGGACGTACGCGCGTGGTGCTGCCGCCTCTCCGCCTCGTGCGGTTCGCCGCTCGAGCTCTCGCCGAGCTGTGGCGCGTCGACATTCTCGGACCACGCCGCGGTGGGGCCCGCATCTCCGGGCACGACGCAGCGTTGCGCGGCTGACCGTGCGCCTTCTCATTGCCGCAACGGGACTGGGCCTCTGCCTGGCTCTCGTGCTCGTGGTCACCATGTCGCCCACGCCGATCGATCAGGGTTACGAGAGCGCGATCGAACGGGTGCTGTCCGTGCTTCATCGCAACGGCGTTCCCGGATGGTTCGGGTACCGCTGGTTCGAGTTCTCGGCGAACATCGTTCTCTTCGTACCGGTGGGGTACTTCCTCTCCCTCCTCTTTCCGGCACGCTTCCTCTGGATCGCCCTTCCGCTCGTGCCTGCCCTGTCCGCGACGATCGAGACGCTGCAGTTCTTCGTGCTGCCGGCGCGCTTCGCCACCGTGAACGACGTCATCGCCAACACCATCGGCGGGTGGGGTGGGGTGGTCACCGCGGCGATCACGGTGGCGGCGGTGCACATCCGTGACCGCAGGGTGCTGCAGAAGTGGCGCGAGCGCAACGTCGTGGGCGTCCGGGAGCCGGCCGCGTGAGCCTGCTCCGTTCGCGCGCGGCGCTGCTGTCCGCGGCATCCGCTCTCCTCATCAGCGCGCTCGCCTACGTACCGATGATCCTCTCGGGTCACATCACGCGCGATTCCGGCGTCTTCCTCTACACCGGCATGGTCGTCTCACGCGGGGGGATGCCGTACGTCGACTCGTGGGATCACAAGGGCCCCCTCCTGGCGGCGATCGAGACGGCGGCGTGGCGGTTGGGGGGAGGGATCGTCGGGGCGCCCCTCCTCGAGGCGCTCGTGCTGTTCCTCGGCCTGTCGATCGCCGGGGTCATCTGGTCGCGGTGGATTGGAGGCTGGGCTCCGCTGGTGGTCTTGATCGTCGGCGTCACCTACCTGGGGGTCTTCGAGGGCGGGAACTTCACCGAGACGTGGCTCTTCCCCTTCCAGCTGACCGCGTACTCCGCGGCCGCGCACGTCGGGCTCCGGCACGGACGCGAGGCCTCAGCCCGCGTGGCGGCTGGCCTCGGACTCGTCGTCGGGCTCGCCCTTTCGGTCGGACTGTTCACGCGAATGAACAATGTGGCGGGGCTCACCGTGCTGGCCGTGCTCGGTGTGATCGCTTTGCGCCGGCGCTTCGTGTTCCTGGGCGCCGTGGTCGCCGTGGTCGCGGTGATCGGGGGTGCACTGACGCTCTGGCTCTGGGGTGGGGACGCGCTGCGCGCCGGAGTCGACCAGTACCTGCGCTACAACCTCTTCTACTCGGGCGGTACGCCGCTCGGCGAGCGCGTGAGCGCCTTCGCCACCCTGTCGCAACTTCTTGTCTCGGGCGCGGTCGTGGCGACGGCGCTCGTGGTCGTGGGCGCGTGGATGGCGCTCGGAGGCGCAAGACGGGGTGCCGCCCCGGCGAACATGGCGGTCGTCGTTGTGTTCCTGGCCGTCGGCGCCGTCGATGCCCTCTCGCAGATGGCGTCGGGGCGCCCCTATCCGCACTACCTGGTGGTGGCGATCGCTGGTTTCGCGGTCGCCATCGTCGCGGCGGTGCACCGGCTTCGTCCCTCGGCAGGGGAGTGGTGGAGGGCCGAAAAGGCTCCACGGCGCCGGGTCCTCCGGGCGCTGGGTCTCGCAGCGCTTTCGCTCCTCGTCGTCTCCAGCTCGGCCGCAACGGCTGTGCAGGGGCTTCGGTCAACGATGGACGCGGGCGTGGATGTCGCCGGTTCGTATCAGGCGCAGATCGTCGATCGGGTTCTGGCCGAGACGAGCCCCGACGATCGCGTGCTCGTGCACGGCGCTGAGACGTGGATCCTCGCCGCGGCCCAGCGGCTGTCGCCGACGTCGATCACGTACTCGCTCCCCGTCGAGCAGGGGTACGAGGGCCTGTCGGCTCAGTACCTGGCGGACGTGACTGCTTTCCCGCCCGCCCTCATCGTGGAGTCTCCGCTGTCGTGCGGCATTTCGATCGAATGCTCGGCCGACAAGGATCACTTCGCGGGCTTGGCGCCATGGATCGTCGCGTCCTATCAGCTCCAGGGTGACGTCGTCGGTGTTCGGTTCTGGCAGCGGGTAACGACCCACCTGTCCTCGACACCACCCTAGGAGAAGGCGAAGTACGAAGACGAGGCAGAGATCACCCTCCCCGTTCTGCAGGAGAAATCTGGGCCATCATGCGGATTCGCATGCGGTAGGAGTCGGGGGTGGAGTCCCGGCGGCTTCCAGACATGGCGCGGTGCAGGTTGATATCGCCGGGTCCGGTTTGAGCGAGGTGCGATGTTCTCCATCCAGGCAGCGAGTTCGGAGCCTTCGTGCGCGTAAACGCAGCCGGCAGCCGACTATGCGACCGGGTAGTCTATTCGCGATGACGCTCAACATCGCCAAAACCGGACTGCGCGCGTGGGCCGATCCTGTCTCGCATATATTTCTACCGTGGCGACGACAAGGTTATTCCGGCGACGCCGGCATATCGAGGCGACGCAAAGGTGGGCGGTTGCGTTCTGCGATTGATGCGACCGGTGAGGAGCTTTGGCCGGCGCAGCAGGGCCCGATACGGGGGGGGTTCAGTCTCGCGCGCGATCCATCGACGGGTTGTTCGTCGCGCTCCATGCGTCGAGTCTCACGCGTGTTTTGTCGCCCTCGCCTGCTCGGGCGGCGTTCGGGCCATGCCGACGTGCCGCAATGCCTCCCACCGCGCGACGAGCAGACTTTCTGAAAATGCACGCACCCAGGTGATTCTCGTCCGTGGGGACCCGGCAGCGTGTGGCAGGTGGCGATTTGATGACAAAATGGCGAGCGGCCTACCGCGAGATGTTTGGAATGCTCAATGGGGGAGAAGCTATGAGGTTTTCACTACACCGCGTGCGAAGGGAGGAAGATGCTGTGAGGCGGCGATCTCAAGGCGCCCCGGGCTTCTCTGACCCCCTGCTGACCTGGACAAAACGTCGTCGGCTGCTTCTCGTAGCATCGACCGGGGGGCACCTCGCGCAACTCCACATGATCGCTGACCGCCTCGGTGCCAGCGACGATTCCGTATGGATAACGTTCGACAGCCCGCAGAGTCGGTCGCTGCTCGCAGGTAAGGATGCGCGATTCGTCCCCTACATCCCGCCCCGGGGATGGCGGCAAGCCCTGCGAGCCTGGGTTCTCGCAGCACGAACCACACGTTTCATGTCGTTCGACGCAGCCGTGAGTACGGGCGCAGGTTTGGCGTTCGCGGTCCTCCCCCAGATGCGTGTGCGCCGCATCCCGACGTACTACATCGAGAGCGTCTCGAGAATCAACGGCCCGTCGCTCACCGGTCGAATGATCAGCGCAACGCGGGCGGCAAGCCTGCGGACGCAGCATTCGTCCTGGGCCGACGCGCGCTGGCGACCCTTTCCTCCGGTCCTCGGGCAGTTCGTTGCTCACCACAGGGAGCCGCCCGGCGTAGATGCGGCAGGCGATGATACGCGCCGCCCCACCGTATTCGTCACACTCGGGACGATCCACCCCTATCGCTTCGACGCGCTCATCGACGGACTTCTGGCCTCCGGATTGGTAGACGAAAGGACCGTTTGGCAGATCGGAGAGACATCGCGTTCAGACTTGCCAGGCATGGTCAATCAGTACATGAGTGCGGACGATTTCACGCTCGCGTGTGCGAACGCGGACGTTGTTGTCACTCATGCTGGCGTCGGTACGATTTTGGCGCTGCTTGATGCGGGAGTGTTCCCGGTGGTCGTTCCGCGCCGTTCGGCGCGGAGAGAGCACGTCGACGACCATCAAGGCCAAATATCGACTCTGGTCGAACAACTAGGCGTCGCGGCAGTGACAGAGGCGAACGGTGATCTTGCTTCGGCCATTCTCGAAGCGAGTATGAAGCGAGTGGCCAGATCCGATGACCGCTAGGAACGACAGACCGCTTCGGGTCGTCCATGTCTTCAACACCCTGAACGGTGGCGGACTTCAACGCGTGGTGCTGGCGCTATCACGCTGGATGCGGGAGGAGCATGACGTCGAGGCGCTGCTCGTCAGCCACGGTGGACCTCTCGAACGTCAACTGGAGCCCACGGACCGCTGGGTGGGAAAGGCGCAGGCGGGAGGCTTCTTCGGCGAAGTGATGCAGCTCCTCTCGATCGTGCGTCGGGAAAAGCCGGACGTTCTCCACGCTCATCAACGCCGCGACGCTCTCAGCTGCCTTATCGTGGGCGCCGTGACGAGGACGCCGGTCGTCGAGCACGCGCACAACACATTGCCCAACACCGGTATCAAGGCGCTTTCGTTTCGTGCTCCGATGACATTCGCTGTAAGTAATCAGGTGCGCGACATGATCGTCCACACCTATCGGCGTGATCCCGCCACAATCCACGTGGTGGGTGGTGTGCCGTTCAATCTCTCGAGCGAGCCGCCCTATCCGCGCCCCGACGAGGCCGGCAGGCCTCGTCGCATCCTTGGGATTGGACGGTTGGAGGAGCAGAAAGACCCGGAACGCTTCATTCGTGCTATCGCATCCGCGGCCCGTCGCGTACCTGTCGAGGCTCGCTGGTTGGGGGACGGCGGGCTGCGCGGACAATGCGAGAGACTCGCGCTGGAGCTCGACGCTCCAGTCACCTTCGTAGGCCCGAGTGATCGTGTCACGGAGGAGCTCGACGCTGCGGATGGTTTGTTGATGACGTCACGGTGGGAGGGTTTAGGGCTGGTGATTCTGGAGGCTTTCGCACGAGAGCGGCCAGTGGTCGGTCTTGCACACGGCGGCATGGGCGAATTGCTGGCCGAGGGTCGCGGTACGCTATTGCCGTCAGATGTGTCCGACGAGGCCCTCGCTGAGGCCGTCATCGGCGGGACTGCCACCTCGGTCGAGGTCGGGCACTCCATAGATTTGGCATCCGACTACGTCAGTCGCCACGCGACGGCCGAGGTCGTCTATGGGGCGGTCCTGGCCGGCTACCGCTCGATAATCGACCGGACAAGGGGGGCATCGTGCCATCTGTCACAGTGATTGCACCGATTCGCAACGGCATTGAGTTCGTCGACGATTTTGTGCGCCAGATGCGAGGTGAACTCGGAGTCGACGACCGGGTTATCGTCGTCGACGACGCCTCGACAGACGGTTCAGCTGAGGCTGTCGAACGGGCTACACACGGAGATTCGCGGTTTCTCCTCATTCGAAACGAGAAGAACCTCGGTGTTGCTAAGTCACGCAATCTCGCTGTCGGCATGGTGCGCACGGAATTCGTGTGGTTCGTGGATCACGACGATTTCTGGGAGTCCGGCACGCTCTCGCACTACCGCGCGGCCATTGAGGATGCAGACGTCTTGATCAGCCGCGCTGATTACCGGACCAGACCTGATGTACCGGGTCGCATCGTCGATGGAATAGATCGCGCCGAGGATCTCGACGCCGCGGGAGCTCTTCGGCTCATGCTCGAGGGACTCGTCCACGGCTATCTGTGGAGCAAGCTTATCCGCACGTCTGTACTGGGAGTGGATCCGTTCCCGCCTCTGACGTCGCAATCCGATTTCTGCGGCGTGGCGGCCATGGTGTCGCGCGCATCGAAGGTGAAGACCATTCCGGATGTCCGGTACCACTACATCAAGAGGACGGGTTCGATCACCCGGGGGCGGCGGGTCGAACTGGGCAACTTCATGGTCGGCCGAGAGACGATGCTCAACGCAGCCGGGCGCGTTGGCCTCGACCGCGACACGAACCTCCTGCAGTTCTTCACCTGTTGGTTTTTTTGTCACGCATTGGTCTTTGTCCCGCTGCGACAGGGCTCGCCACGCGAGATCTTCGACGAAGGAATGCGTCTCAGCCGCCGCACACTCCGGGGTATCCCTCTTCTGCCCGTTTTCCGTCGTCGCCCCAGGGTGGGAGCTGAAATGCTTCTCCTACGTTACGGATGGTTCGCTTATCGACCTGTGATGAGCATGGCGTTGCGAGTCGTCGACGCGCGCAAGCGCGAAGCTGAACGACGTTCAACGGGGGGCAAATGATGTCCCCCAGGGTGTTCGTGTGGGCGGAGGGGCTTGCATCCAACCTCGGTGACTCTGTCCTCCGACGTGGCCTTCTTCGACGTCTGGAAGCCCAGAACGCAGTCCATGCGTACGTCGGGCGCGGGGACAGGGGATATCTCGCTGGTCTGGAGATGTCGAACCGCACCACCGCGTACACGTCGGAATGGCGATGGCACCTGGCGATCGTGCGGAGCTCGTTGCTACGACGGACCGTTGTTCTGATGAGTCCTGGTGAAGCGATCGCAGATCGTCGCTCGCTTCTTATGCGCACCGCCTTCGTCGTGGAGGGCCTGTTGCTCCGGTTGCGCGGAGGCGCCGTGCATCAAACTGGAGTCGGCATCCGTCGTCCGGTGGGGCGTTGGCCCATGGGTATCAGAGCGACCGCGCGGGTTTGCGAGATCGTGACGTGGCGCGACGAATGGAGTCGCGACTTCATCGGCAAGGGGTCCGTCTTTCCTGACTGGGCGATGGGTGAGGGGCCACGTTTCGCCACAGAGGGGGTGCCGCGCGACCTGCTTGCGTTGTCGTTCCGTGGAGATCGTGCTCAGCCGACCGTTGATGATGTCAGCGCTCTGCGTGATATTAGTGTCGAGCTCAACCTGCGTCCGATCGTGGTTGCACAAGTCGCAGCCGATGACGCGCCCGGTCGTGCGCTCGCGCAGCAGCTGAACTGCGATTTCGTCGAGTGGGGGTCGGGGGATCACGCCGACATCGAAGCCCGCGTGCGATCCGTGTACGCGCGGACGCAGCTCATCCTGAGCGATCGCGTCCATGGTCTCATCATCGCCGCGACGGAGGGCGCGATACCCGTCCCGTTCGGGTTCGTCTCGGTGGAGAAGGCACGACGTACGCTCGACGCGGCTGGTCTGGCGGCGCCGAGCATCGACCTCGAGGACCTTCGTTCCGGGAACGCGAGCCGGGCCCTTCGAAAGGCCGTCGCCGCTGGGGAGGACATCCTCGGAGCCGTGAGCGACGCATCGTCGCAGCTCGATGCTCTTGCCGCTCGGATCGAAGAAACCGTTCGGGGACGCCCGGCCAGAGTGCTGCACTCCATGGCGGCGCCTGACGGCACGGTTACTCGGTACGCCGATCACATGGCTGCGGTCGAGGCGCCCGACGTGCAAGTCTTTTTCTTTTCATGGCACCGAGCGCTCATTGGAAGATATGACATCTTCCATGTGCATTGGCCGGAGTATCTCGCGCGGGCATCTCGCGGGGCGCGCGGTTGGGGTAAGCGCGCAGCGATGCGGCTACTCATCCTCCGGCTGCGGCTGAGCCGAACACCGGTGGTGTGGACGATGCATAACCTCGATCCGCACGAGGCGGCGAGCGGTGGGGAGCAATCGCGTGTGCGCGCTCTTCTGGACCGCGTGAGCGTGAGCGTCGCACTCAACCCCGCCCAGTCGACTCCGCTCAAGGTCCCGACGGTGTACATCCCGCATGGGCACTACAAGGAACGCTTCGCACGTCACCCGCACAGCGAGATGGAGATGAGCCGAGTCGTCTTCTTCGGCTTGATCCGCCCCTACAAAAACGTTCCTCGCCTCATTGAGGTCTTCGCGGAGACAGCGCGACCGGGCGAGTTTCTGTCCGTAGTGGGCAGACCCCAGGAGGACTGGCTGCGGGCCGAGATAGTCCAAGCGGCCGCAGGGATCACGCAGATCGGGCTCGACTTGAGATTCGTCGCCGATGAGGAACTTGTTGCGGAGGTGACGCGTGCACAGCTCGTGGTCCTTCCATATCTCGAGATGAATAACTCTGGTGCTCTCTTCGTCGCCCTCTCACTCGGACGTCCTGTTCTGGTACCTCGTTCTGCAGTGAATGAGGCGATCGCCGCAGAAGTGGGCCCCGAGTGGATGCAGCTGTTCGACGGCGAAATGACCTCTGAAGTCTTGCGACGGGGTCTCGCGTGGTCGGAAGCTCCGCGAACCGAGCGAACGCCCGCCATGGCGCAGCGCGATTGGGAAGCGATCGGTGCGCGTCACCGTGAGCTTTACCGGTCACTTGCGGACCGGACAGTCCGTGTCTGATAACAGCTCTGGATCTAACCTGGGCAGGTCGGCCGCGGGCGGCGCGCTCGTGACCCTGGGATCGCAGGGGCTGCGGATCGGGCTGCAGTTCATCTCGATCGTCACACTCGCTCGAATCCTCACGCCCGAGCAGTTTGGCCTCGTCGCGATGGTGACGGCGATAATCGGCATCGCCGAGGTCTTCCGTGATTTCGGGCTCTCTATGGCCGCCGTGCAGGCGCCGACGCTTACCCGCGGTCAGCGCGACAATCTGTTCTGGGTCAACACCCTCATCGGCTTGGTCCTAACGGGAGTCACCGCAGCCCTTGCGCCGGCCATCGCCTTGCTCTATGGGGAACCCGACTTGGTTCCAATCACCCAGGCGTTGTCGATCACGTTCTTCCTGAACGGACTGTCAACGCAGTATCGCGCGGACTTGACTCGTCGCCTCCAGTTCCTCAAGCTGAACGCCGCGGAGATCGCGGGCCAAGGGGTCGGGCTTGCGGCGGGCATCGCTGTGGGTCTGCTGGGGTGGGGATTCTGGGCGCTGGTCGTGCAGCAGGTCACCCAGGCCGCTGTCGCGGCTGCGTTCCTTGTCTCCGTTGCGCGCTGGATTCCGGGGTTGTATACGCGGAACGAAAGCATTCGATCCTTTTTCGGATACGGAATGAACCTTCTTGGTGTTTACGCCCTGGCGTACGGCGCCAAGAACCTTAGCGGGGTGATCATCGGAGCCAACTTGGGTGCTGCGCAGCTGGGAGCCTACAACCGTGCATACCAGCTCCTGACCCTCCCGCTTGCTCAGTTGAATGCGCCGTCAACGAGAGTCGCTCTTCCGGTGCTTTCGCGAGTGCAGTCGGAGCCAACCCGGTTCGACGCTTTCCTTATCCGCGGCCAGTCGATGTTGCTTCACGCCGTGCTGCTCGTTTTCTCTCTCTCGGCTGCCTTGGCCAGCCCTCTCGTCGAGATCGTGCTGGGCCCGCAGTGGGGATCGGTCGTCCCGATCTTCCAGATACTTGCGATCGCCGGTGTGGCGGAAAGCGCCGCCTACGCCGCCTACTGGGTCTTCCTCGCGCGAGGGCTCACTCGACAGCATCTCTATTACGCAATGGTCATGCGACCCCTGCAGATCGGATTGGTCGTCGCTGGAGCGCCCTTCGGTCTGTACGGAGTGGTGTGGGGGTACACGATCGGACTCGTCATCGCCTGGCCTGCGAGCCTCATCTACTTGCGGATCCTGCGTGCGGCCCCCGTGGGCCGTATGGCGCGAAGCGTTGGTGCTATCACTCTGGCCTACGTCGCGGCGGCGGCGGCGACCTACGGAGTGTGGACCCTCACCACCGGTTTGTCCGTGTGGGCGCAAGCTGCCATCGGCATCGGAACCATGGCGCTGTCCATGCTCCTGGTTTGTGCGATCTGGCCACACTTTCGCGCTGATGTCCTTTCCATCGTCGGGCTGGTGAAGCGAGCCATTGTCGGTAAGTTCAAAAGATGAGCCGCGGCGCCGCGGCGAAAGGCATTCGGAACATTGGATAGAACCATGACGACAGCCCTCTCGAAGCGATCAGACGCGCGGTCGGGGACAGTGCGCATCGTCGGCGCCCTTGTGGGTTTTTCTGCTGCCATCGTGAGCGTGCATTGGCCGGAAGCTCTGGGGTCAGCACCGTCCCCCAGCACCATGCTGATCGTCGTCGCCCTCGCGATCGCGTTCATTCATGCCGGTCGGGAGTCTGCACGTCTGGTTCTGGGCCCGTTCGACTTCGCGATGATCACGCTGATCTTCATCCGAGCCGTGGTTGAGATCTTCAACGCTTCCGATCTCGGGCACTCCGTCGCAACAGGAGCGATGACCACTCTCGTTCTGTTGTATCTGTCTACCTTTCCGGCTCGGTTAGTCATACGATCCCGGCAGGATTTCCGGACCTTCTGCTTCTATCTCGCCTTGCCCGCCATTCTCGTGGCCATTGTGGCTGTCCTGCAGCTCATACGCTTCCCGGGGGTGATGGAGTGGATTCTGCAGAACGTCAGCGTGGGAGGACTCCAGAACCGTGTTGACGCCGGTCGTGACGATCTGCGCGCCACGAGCACGATCGGCCACTGGACGTCGCTTGGAGGGTATCTCTGCGTAGCGACCGCTCTGTTCTGTCTGGAGATATTGATGTCGAGAGGGGAGAAGGGACTGGGACGCAGAGGCATCGCGGTCGTCGGCATCGTCGTTCTCTTCGTCGGACAGGTTTCGACCCTCACGTTCGGAACAATCGCCGTCTGCGCCGCTGTCATCTTGGTGACCATCCTGCGGCTCAAGGTCAATCCGCTCTATCTCGTCGTGGCCGCGGGCGGAGGTCTGATCGCTTGGCAGATCTTCGGCTCCAGCATCGAACAACGACTCGAAGATCAGGCAGTCGTCAGTCGCTACACGGACGAGTCCCTGCGGTGGTTGCCCTCTACCGTGGCTTACCGAGTTCGGATATGGCAGACGGAGACCATCCCGGCCATCGAACAGCGGCCCTTGACCGGGTGGGGTCAGCAAACATACACGTTCCCAGACAATTGGTCTGTTTTCCCGTCGATGTTGGTGTGGAACTCGCCCGAGTCGCAATGGCTGGGACTCATTGTTCGAGGTGGACTTGTCGACCTCGCGGCATTTTTGGGGCTCTTGGTCGCGATGTTCATCGTCCTACGGCGCGCGCGACGCGTAATCGGAACTGCGACGACGCCACTCACCGTCGTCCTCGTGGGCCTCTTGGTGACCTGCCTGATCAATTCGCCGTTCTCGACGAACGGAGTACCGCAGATTTGGTGGCCCATCCTTGGTGCTTTGCTCGCTCTGGCATCTCCGCGCCTCGGCGAGAAAAGCGCCATCGCCTCGCCAACATCGGAACGTATACAGACTCTCTAGGGTGGGATAAGGTCACCGTCATGCGCAGAATGATTGTATTACTGCTTATCCTCTCTCTCGCGCTGTCCGGTTGCACCGAGGTGTCGAGAAGCGGGTCGGCGGTCGCACCGGACGATGGACAGGATCATCAGTCGTCCGACGGTTCGAGTACCTCAACGGGTCAAGGGGCTTCGGACTCTCCCCCGGAGTCGGGCGCCCCGACCGATAACGAGCAGCCAGTGGATAGCGTCACTTCAGCCCCGTCTGCGGATGAATCGGATTCCATTCCACCCGCGGATCCGGGTGCTCCGGCGGATGAAGTTGTCCCGTCGGTACCGGGCGGAGATGCCGGGGAGCGGGATGAGCAGACGTATGAAGCAGGTGACAGCCAGTTCCTCGACGCTGTGGGCACCGCGTGGCGAGGCGACGTCCCTGATGAATCAACCGTCTTGCAGATCGGTCGGAACGCTTGCGAGCAGATTAAATCCGGCGTGCAAATCTCCAACGTGAATGTGGTCGAGGGAGATGGCGACGTACGAGATCTGAACAACGACGTGTCACGCCTCGCTGCGCTGCACTTGCTGTGCCCAGAATCGATACGTTTTGAATGAAGACTGCCCGGCCCGGTAGCCCTCATTCACGGCGGACGTCCTGGCGAGGACAGTACGGGAATCGGTCTAGATTAGTTCTTGGCCCGCCGCAACTGCATCCGCATCGTGCCGAGCCAGTCCACCTGTTTCGGATGCACCTCCCAGAGATCTGGGGAGCGGTGCACAAGCGCTCGGCTTCACGGGCTCAATCCACTGCGGAAAACCGCGCCATCGTCGGAGGAGACGCCTTGATGAGATCCAAAATCCGATCCCTCGGACGGTGGGGCTTCCCTCGGGTCGATCGTGTCGTGTTCGCCCTGGGTGCGCTATTTCCATCCAAACAACCCCCTGTCCACGTACTTATCACAGCCCCCGGCGGGGGTAACATCGGCGACCAGGCAATGTTCGAGGCGTTCGCTGAGAATTCCTCCGGCCGAGTGCTGGCCATCCTGCCTTCGTCCGGTGCGCTGAATAACCCTGATCCCGGCCGCGTCGAGACCGCGGCGATGCCCGCGCTCATGCAGCTCACCGGTGTCCGACATTGGGTCGACGTATGGCGTTTGGGGCGACTGGTATCCGAGACTCGATCGCTGAGTGTGACCGGTGCCGACATCATGGACGGTGGCTACAATCCAGTGGCCAGTGTGGCGCGGTGGAATCTCGCCCTTTGCTTCGCCCGGAAGGGCGTGCCCAGTCGTCTCCTCGGCTTCAGCTGGAACGGACGTTCCCCGGCAATCGTCGCGGCGTATGCAAGGGCGGCGCACGACGCGGGCGTTCAGCTGTTCGTGCGCGACCCCGTATCTCTCCGCCGTATCCACGCCGACGGTCTCCCGAAGGCGGTGGGAACCTCTGACACGGTCTTCCAATTGACGACCAACAATCCCGCGATCACCCAACGGGAGGAATTCGAACGGATCGCCGGGCGCGCATTCGTGATAGTGAATGCCAGCGCGCTGGTTGCGCGCGGCCTCGATCAAGTTTCGGAACTTCGTGAGGTAATCGATGCCATTCTCGCCTCCGACCGAAACGTCGTGGTCTTGCCGCATGTCCAACGTGGACCTCACGGAGACATCGAGGAAGGGGCTCGTGTGGCGCAGGGGTATCCGGCGGACCGGGTAATCTTCGTGGATCGACTTCTCGAACCCTCGGGAGTTCGCTCTTTGACGAGACGGGCAGAGGCCGTTGTCACCGGGCGAATGCACCTTGCAATCATGGCGCTGAGCCAGGGAACGCCGGCACTTGTGGTTTCCACGCAGGGGAAAGTTGAAGGCCTGGCGGAGCTTTTTGAGACGCCCGATCTTCTCCTCGAGCCTTCTCCAGGCTTCGGCGCCACCGCGATCGAGCGAATCGCTCCGGAGCGGCTGGACGCGTTCCGTCGACGGGTCGCCGCGCGCTTACCGGTGGTGACCGAGTTGGCGTCGAGGAACTTTGAGGGTGTGGCTTGAATGCAGGCGGCTTCAACAATCGAGCAGGAAGTGGCGTAGTACTTCCGCAGCCCCGATGAGCGTGCCTGAGAGTCCAGTGGGCGACCGGGTTCGACAATTCGTCGGACAGCCGAGCCGTGGGCCCAGGTGCACTGCACGGGCGCTAGGACGATGTTGATCTGCAAGCCCATCCACGTGACACTTCTCGCGCAGGGTTGTGATCGAATGGCGGTCACCGCTGCCGGAGAGCTTAAGCCGCGCACGCCAGAGACGCCACGGTCGCGCGTAACCTGGCGCACGGGGCCGAGACAGATGCCCCAGTTCGTTGAGGTGATCACGTCGCTCTACGCCTGCGGCGTGACCGTTCGCGAAACCGGACACCGTCTGCTCGCGCCCACCTGGGTCAGAAGATCTATGCTGACGTTGTGCAGACCAATCGAAGGGCCGTGACCGAGCGCCATCTGCCCGACTGGGTCGCCCTGATCCTCATCAACTTCGCCAGCTTCGGCTCCGTTGCCGCCCTCATCCTGCTTAGCATGGCAGCCGACAATTTTCTCTCCAACCTCAGCTGATTCTCCAGCTGATAGACACGTGCGTCGCGACGAACCTGCACGCTGATGGCGGGGCCGTGCGCCTTTTCCTAGGCGCGTACTCGGATATAAGCGCAGGGTCCATGTGCGAGCGATCGAGCAGCTGACGGTATAAATTGGCGCCAGGACGCGAAGGTGGAAATTTATAGGAGATGATGTGCGAAAAGCGTCTCGAGGACCGATAATTGTCGGCAGTATCCTTCTCGCTCTGCTTTTTAGTTGGATCGCGGTGGGGGTGATTGCGTTCACATTCCCGGCGGACGATCAGCTCAGCGAGGTGGATGCAGTCTTTGTCCTCGGGCCGGCAACTCACGCCCGTATCGAGGCTGCAGAACGCATTGTCGCTGAGCGCGGAGGGAACATTCCTCTCATTGTCTCAAAGCCGAACAACAGTCGTTGCTACGTTGCGCCGAGAATTTGTGTCGCCGCGAAGCCTGCCACGACAGCAGGGGAGGCTGCCGCTCTCCACCTAGAGTCCGCTCGCTTAGGCTTTAAACACCCCGTGGTCGTCACATTTACGCCCCACGTGGCTCGCGCCCGTTACATCTTCCAAAAATGTTACGGCGATGACGCGGCGGTTATCGGTGTGCGCGAAGATCTCACGCTGGACGACGTCGCGTTCCAAATCATCTACCAGACGATAGCATTCGCGAAAGCAGTCGCATCTGAATGTTGACAGGGGGCGGTGTCATATCGTCGTAGCTACGAGGGGGTTGTTGGATGGTGCGTCGGGTGTTGTCGTTTCTGGATCGCGCTCAGATCGTGGTCGGGATCAAGCAAGGGCGTCGGATTCTGAGATCGGTGAGTTGATCGATCGGGATAGGACGGTGGTGTGGCGCGAGCGTGCTCGGAACTCATTGGCTCCCGGAGAGTACAAGCCGGTGTCCGCTGACTGCCGTGCCGAGCGGCGCCGCCGGCGCCCGCAGCATCGACTCATTGACGCTGACGAGGTGCTCGCCGAGCGGGTGCGCGCTGATCTGAAGCGGTCGCGAACACCGCGGCAGATCGGCCGGTTGCTCCTTGAGGCGACAGACGCGAGCGTTGACACCATGGATGAGTCGCCGAACGCTGCAGGCAGGACCGTGTCGCACGAAGCGATCTACCGGTGGATCTACGCGCTCTCCAAAGGGGAGCTCGCCCAGCACGGCATCCTGCTGCGATCGAGGCGCACGGCGAGGCAGCCGCGTAAGCCCGTGGGTGAGCGCGGTGCTCCGATCGTGGGGACGGTCTCGATCGATGACCGGCCAGAGACGGCGTCGGATCGGCGCCTTCCGGGGTCATGGGAAGGGAACCTCATCATCGGCGCGCACGGTAAGTCCGCCGCCGTTACCCTCGTGGGGCGCTCCCTAGATCCCTCCTGGGTGATGCACCGGAGAATTGCGATCTCACCAGCTTCGATGGCAGGATCTCAGGCCAATTCCCGCCAAACAGAACCGTCCCAGACGATCTGAAGCTGATCGTTCTTGCGGAGGATTCGCGAAGTGGTGCCATACAGAACGATCCCGGTTGTGGAGTCCGTAGAGATTTTCCAGGATCCTGAAACCAGGTCCTGGATCCAAAAGGTAACGATCTGTCCTCGTATGTAGCCGTTCACAAATTTCTTGACGAGAAGGTTTTGTGTACTGGGGTTCACTTTGACGATCACGCTGGGGTCTGGTGACTGTCGAACCCTCGTCATTGGGTCCTCGAGCAGTTCTGTATTTCCCAGGTAGAAGAATGCCGAATTCTGGTCTTGCGGCGCCTGCCCGGGGTCACTATTGCAACGCCACTCGATAAGAGAACTCTCGTGACGGTCGCCCGGCAGCACCGTGAACGTCTCGTTGAACTCCACCCCCCGCGCGTTAATCATGTGCGAGCCGCCGATGAAGGGTCGTGAGACGCGGCTGCGAACGGACGGTGTCGATCTGATCCGTACGCCGTCGAGGACAGTCTCTTGGCGACCCGGTGACCATGAACTGTCTGTCGATACCGCTAGAAACGGCTGCGGCACCCCAGTCGTGTTCTGCGTGTAGTCGAGCAGGATGCCGCGCGCCTCGATGTACGAGTTGCGGTTGGTGATTCCGTTGTACTCGCCCTTGCTCACGCCCAGCGGTGGAGTGTATTCGGCATTACTCAATCGAACGTTTGCGTTGATGGCGTATAGCAGTCGACGGCATTCGTCGGCGACGATATCGGTCGCTCGGAGCGTCTGCTCGGGTGACCGCGTTCGCGCGTCCGGATGATTGTCCCCGTGGATATTGACGATCAGAGCAGCGCTCGTGGCTCTGCGCACCAGCAGATCACTGACGGTGTGACCGTAAGACTGCCCACTCGCGCCTTCGGTGAAGACGGAAACGCCAGATTCCATGTCTATGGACACGCAACCGGAGACGCGATGATTCTTCCCGCGGAGTCCAAAGCCTGCGTAGCCCTTATCGCCTTGTGGAATGCCGCCAACCGCGGTGCATCCAATGAACTGGACTCCTTCTGATGCGTGATGGGTATCCCAAGCGTTGTTATAAGTCATCGTAGCTACAGCGCCCACGATCTGTGTACCGTAGGTGCGGCCGTAGGAGCTAGGGGCGCTGTTGGCGGGCACTCGAGGGGAATCGTCCGTGTATGCGTGCCGAACTCGTCGGAATAGGCCGCCCGTGATGCGACCGAAAGCGGAGCCGTTGTCCAAAATGCCGTAGCCCAGCTGCCCGTTCGACAGATTTTCCGTGATCCCGTCCACCAGGCAGTTCGTGATCGAGTACCCGAAGCAAGAACTCAACTGGAACGCGATAGCGGAAGCGCGACGAACCCTCACGTTGCGGATGATGGGTTCCCGAAGACGCATGAGATGCACCGTGACGCCACGAGAATTCGTGACACCCACATCCGTTGTGTCGAAAGTCATCCCCTCCAGTGTCAACGTTTGCTCGGACGTGGCCGCGGCACGGATGTTTGTTGCGTGGGCCTCGCGCAGTGGCGCTGCCAGCGTCGTCAAGTTGCCTTCTGTGGCGTGCACGACGGCGAATTCGCCGAGTCTCGACTGACTACCTCCCGATCCTGCTCGAGATTCAGGGATTATGTCGTCGGACACAATCTTCACAACGTCACCCGCGGACCATGTCGGTGCGTTCGAGGTTGTGAATCGTGAGACGGGTGCGCTCGCGCCGCTCGGGAATTTGACCTCGTCTACGCGCAGATCACGGACGGCGACAGGGCTACTGTATTGGCCGGATGCACTCAGCAGCGGAACCGTACCCGCGTGGATCAAGGTCGCACCGTACCCAACGATCCGGATCGATCGGCCACTCGGGATGCTGAGGTTGCCCTTGATGATGTAGCGGCCGGCGGGAAGGACGAGTTGTCCTCCGTCGGGCGTCGCTAGGAGGGCGGTCTGCAGCCCGTCCGTCGAGTCCGAGTTGCCGCGTGGGTCGACTCCCGGGAAGGTTGAGGGGTCAGCGATGATGCCCGCGGCATCCGCGCTGTCCTGCCTTTGCGCTCCGATGTCTGCGGCTCGGAGCGTCACCTCGCCGGTTTGGCCGTTTACGCTTTCGACAAACTCATTCTGCGCCCGAGCACTGTCCGAGGGCGTCAGAACGCCTCCGACAGCTGCGATCGCGGCCGCCGCTCCACCCGCCATGATGAAGTCGCGACGATTTCGCCGCCACTCGAATCCATCTGCTTCGGCCATGTAACCGTCTCTCGTCTCGTGCCGCGCTCTCGGGGTGAAGATCAAGAAGTTTACCGATGTTACTCGCAACGTCCTTCCGGCCATTGTGCCAAAGGCGGGCCCCGACTGCGAGAAATCCAGCCTTGCTAGGGCGCCTTGCCCTTCGATGCGAAAGAGGATAGACGGCTACGACGATGAAAGACGGTACAGAACCTCGTGCTCGAATGACTGCCATACTGCCAGCGCAGCGTGTGCAACAACCTCCGGACTGCGCACCGAAGTCCGGAGGTTGTCTCTCCCAGAGGAGGCGGTTCGGACGGGGTTGGTCGTCTGATCTCAATCAGATTTCCTGGCCCGTGCCGCGGCAGTCAGGTATGAGGCGACGACCTCTGCGGCCGGTCGCAACTCATCGAATGATTGCTCGTAAATGTCTTCGGACCGTCGGTAGGGGTCGATGACGTCGAAGTCGCTTGGATCTGCCGGCGGCGGCACTGTTCCTCGGAGGGCCGCGGCCAACGCGACGCCCGCGCGCACGGCATCTTCAGCGGTCTGCGCACCGGCGGCGCGTACGGCATCTTCGAGCTGTGGCCGCACCACTTCGGCAATGCGCGCGAATTCACGCAAGGTAAATGACCTCCGCATCGCTGCAGGTACGTGCTGGACGACGACCCTCCGATGCTCGCGAGCCATCGTCAGCACGAGGTCAGCACGTCGGATCATTGCCATGTTGATCTGACGAGCCTCGTGGGCTGAGGCGTCGATCCCGATGGAAGCTGCGCGAAGACGCGCTGGGTCAGGCACACCCGCACCCACGAGTGCCCCAGTTCCCGCACTCTCGACGTGAATACCGGCCACAGAGGAGAGATCACGGGCGAGCATGAGTTCCGCGACGGGGGACCGGCAAATGTTACCAGTGCAGACGGAGAGGATTGAGAAACTCACTTGCTTTCGGCCTCGTCTCGGCGCGAACGACGCTCGCCCTTCTGCGGCTTGGGCGCGTCCCCAACAGTCGCGTAGGAGTAGGAGCCATAGCCGTAGCTGTCCGGGCCCTTGGCCGGGAGCATGGTGACGATGACGCCGAACAGGCGGCTTCCGATAGCATTCAGCTTCTCGACGGCCGCCGTGAGCTGCGGTTTTTTTGTGGTGCCCGAGGCTGCCACCATCAGTACGCCGCTGGTGAAGCGGGAGACGACGGCGGCGTCGGTGACGAGCAGGAGGGGAGGCGCGTCCACGAGCACGTAGTCGAATGCTTCCTCCAGTGCCGCAAGAGTCCGCTGCATAGCCTGGCTACCGAGCAACTCCGACGGGTTTGGGGGCGTCCGTCCCGAAGGCAGAACGAAAAGTTTGTCGGTACCCCATTGCTGAAGAACGTCGACAAGCTCGGCGCGCCCGATCAGCACATCGGTCAGGCCTACCCCGCCCTCTAAACCCATGTAGTCCGCGACACGCGGAAGACGGAGGTCGCCGTCGACGAGCGCCACACGCGCTCCTGTCTCAGCCAGGGCGAGCGCGAGATTGGCTGTCGTCGTCGATTTCCCCTCGCCGGGTCCGGCGCTTGAGACAACGAAGGAGCGCGATGATCCATCGACATCGACAAACTGAAGATTGGTACGCAGACTGCGGAAGGATTCTGTACGTGGATTGCGCGGGTCAGCATGCACAATCAGTGGACGCTTCTTCGCATCAGGGTCGAGTGCGATGCCGCCGAGCACGGGGGCATCGGTAGCCGACTCAATGTCGTGCAAAGAGTGAATGCGCGTGTCAAGGATGGAACGGAGCACGGCGACAGCAAGTCCGAGGGCCAGGCCGATGGCGATACCCAGAACGATGTTCACTGGCGTGTGCGGAGAGGCCGGGGAAGTCGGCACCAGCGCTGGCTCGATTGTCTCCACCCGAACGAGGCTAGCGGAGTCGCCTTCGGGCTTTTCCAAACGGTTCACCACGACATCGGCGAAGTGGCTTCCGACGGAGTTGGCGATCGCTGCAGCCCGTTCTGCGTTCGTGTCTGAGGTCCGGATCGCAATGATCACGGAATTCGTCGGCGACGACGCGTCGATCTTACTGGCCAGCTGCTGTGCTGTTTCGTCGAGATTCAGGTCGTTGATCACCCGATCCAGGACCACGGAGCTGTCTACGACGTCGACGAAGCTGACCACTGCCTGTCGAGCGAAGCTGGTGCCTTGCGCTAGTTCGCTGACGCCCGAACTGTCGGACCTCACCGACACGTACAGCTGGGTGTTCGCCTCGTACGTCGGTGTCTGAAGCAGCGAGTAACCGAACGCCCCCGCACCGCCGAGAATGGTTAGTGCAAGGATGAGAATCCAGTTGCGGTGAAGGATTCTGAGATAGTCGCGCAGTTCCAAGCCTCGTCCATTCGCCGGTGGGGAGATGAGCGGGTGCCCGGAGGACTCGCACGAATTCTCGGGCTATTCTGTCCCGGAGCAATCCGCGCCGCATCCGGCGCCCATCGACTACCCTACGACATTCGCAGAACAGCGCCGGAGATGGCGCCCAGGAGACGCCATGAACGATCTCAGAACGATCTTTGGGCCCACCACCGAGCAGACTTCAGCAGGGCGCGATACGTCTCTGGGCTCCGCAGACACCGCATCGCTTCGCGCTCTCGTCGGCGCTGAAGAAAAGGCAACGGATGACCCTCGTCCGGCGAATTCCTCGGCGCTCAAGGATCTCGTCGGTGGAGCTTCCCCTTCCGTCGAAGGGCGGACGGCACCAAGTCTTGCTGAGCTTTTGGGTGGAGCGGAATCGGACTCCGACGCGCGTTCGCGGGGTGACCTCGGCGCGCAGCTCGGCGGATCGCGAGCCACCTCCGCATCGGCGTTGAAGGCCGACCTCGCAGCCCTTGTCGCAACGGGCGGGACGAGAGTCGAGCAAGACGGATGGCGGGCCCCGGAACTCGCTCAGGTGGGCAAGCGCCCGATCTTCGGCGGTCGCCGCAAGGCGGGTGCGGTCAATTATCTGAGCGTCGCGGCCGCGGTGCTCGCCGTCGTCGCCATCGTCGGCACGGCGTCTTTCGCCGTTGTGCAGCGCGCCACCGCAAACCCCGCCGACGATGCCATGATCAGCCTTCGCGAGCGCGAGGCTGAGCTGGCCAACGACACGAAAGTGCTGCAGACGGCGGCCGACCTGTATGCAGCATCCATCGCCGAGGGAGCAGCGCTCGCGCAGAACAGCGGTCCGGTGTTGACCGCCCTTCAGGGCCGCGTCGACCCTGTACCGTTGGCCGCGGCGGAAGCGTCGCGTATGGCGCTCCTTCAGGCGACGGAGGTCGCCACAACCGTGACGGTGCCGACGTACGCTCGTGCATCGATCGATGAGAAGTCGCTCGCCGATGTCGGTGAGGCGATCGACGATGTTCGTCTCGCAAAGGACTCGTTGCCGGCCCTCGTCACCGCGGCCCGGGATGCGCGGTCCCAGGTGACATCCGCGCTTTCCAGCTTCCGCGGGGAGCTCACCTCGTTGGGGTCCGCCATCGAGACCGAGGCGACCAAGATCGTGGTGACGAACGACTCGGCGAGCCAGAGCTTCCGCGCTGCCGTGACGGACGCCGCCGCGCGCGTCCGGGCCTCGCAGCAGGCCGGGGGCGACGGCCTTTCGGAGATCCCGGTGTTCGCTGCGGCGGTCGACGCCTTGCGCACGGAGAACCAGCGCGTGCTCGCCCTCGAAGAGGCGGAACGCGAAGCGACGCCCAGCCAGCCCTCGACCCGCAACCCCGGGTCGGGTGGGTCGAATTCGGGCGGTGGGTCGTCGAACCCCGGCAATTCCAACCCTTCTCCGACGCCCGCCCCCTCTCAGCCCAGCAGTCCGTCCGAGCCGGGCACCCCGCCGTCTGACCCGCCCACAGAGGAACCGACCGAAGAGCCGTCGCAGCCACCGATCGTCACTGACCCGCCGGTCGACGAACCCGCCGGCGGGACGGGATCGCAGTGACCGACGCCGCCCCGCAGTCCCGCAGGGACCGGTCCCGCCGACCGGGGTTGGCCGCCGAGCCCGCTGTCTCCACCCGGCGCAAGCGCGCCGCCACGATCGCCGGTTGGACCGTCGGCGTCCTCGGCTTCGCCGTCTGCGGCGCAGCCGCCGTGTCGCTGGCCTTCGCCCACCAGGCCGGTGTCGTCCGCACCGATCTGCTGGGCGCGCAGTCGAAGCTGTCCTTCGTGCCTCAGATCGTCGCGAACCGCGACATCGCCGGCCTCAACCAAGTGTCCGGTGAGGTTCTCGAGCAGACCGAACGCGCCGACGCCAACTCCTCCGGCCCGCTGTGGGACCTGGCATCCTCGATTCCCCTCGTCAAAGACAACACCGAGGCGGTGCAGAGCCTCACCGCCATGACCCGCGAACTGACCGGGCGCGCCCTGCCGCCGACGGTCGCCCTGCTGTCGGCGTCGGACTTCTCGTCGCTCGCGGTCGAGGGTGGTGGCATCAACCTCGAACCGTTCCGCCAGGCCGAGGGTGCGCTTCCCGAGATCACCGCGGCGTTCACCGACGCCAAGGTCGTCACGGACGGCATCGACCGCACCAATCTGCTCCCGATCGTCACCGAACCCCTCGATCAGGTCGCCCAGATCGTCGACCAGGCGGCACCGTCGCTCACCCTCGTGCAGAAGTACCTGCCGTCCCTTCTGGCTGCGGCGGGCGGCGACGGACCCAAGACGTACCTCGTGTTGTTCCAGAACAACGCCGAGATCCGCGCCACCGGCGGAAACCCCGCGGCGTCGAGCGTGATGGTCGTCGACAACGGACGCATCGAGCTCAAGGAACAGTCGGACTCGATGGCGTTCTACGCGGCGGGGCAGGCGGGGCGCTCGGCGCTCGACCTCCCCGAGAGCACGCTGGCGCTGTACCCCGACACCTTCACCCGCTACTCGCAGGACTTCACGTTCACGCCCGATTTCCCGACGACCGCGCGTCTTTTCGAATCGCTGTGGGATCGCACCGACGGCTCGCAGTTCGATGGTGTGATCTCGATCGACCCCGTTGTGCTCTCTCACATGCTCGAGGTGCTGGGCCCTGTCGATCTGCCCACCGGCGAGCAGATCACCGCCGAGAACGCGGTCAAGCTCGTGCTCAGCGACGCGTATCAGCGTTACGGCGACGCCGGTGACAACGGGCGCTCGTCCGACGAGTTCTTCGCCTTGGTGTCGTCGACGGTGTTCTCCCGCCTGTCGGGGGGACAGTGGAACCCCATCGCGATGTTCGACCAGCTCACGCGCAGCGCTCAGGAGCAGCGCATCAACCTGTGGTTCACCGACGAGCAGGCACAGGCCCTCGTGACGGAGGTCGGTCTCGACGGCGGTCTGCGCACGGACAATGCCGCATCGACGCAGGTGGGCATCTATCTGAACGACTTCTCTGTCGGCAAGCTCGAGTACCACCTCGCCACCGAGGTGTTCGCGAGCTGCAACGCCGCGGATCGCACCGTCAACGTCTCGATGAACCTGCGCAACAGCATCACGGATGACATCACCAATGCCTACACGCTGGGTGCGCGCAACGGCACCTACGGCCTGCCGCGCACGACGATGATGCTCGACACCCTGTTCTTCGCGCCTCCGGGTGCCACGATCACCGCGATGGATCCCGCCGATGGTGACATCCCCTCTCTCTCGCGAAGCGGGAACGAGAACGGGAACACCGGGGAGAGTCGAATGGTGACGCTCGGACAGAACGAGTCGCGCACGGTCTCGTACACGGTGCAGCTTCCGGGCGGACCGCTCGGACCGCTCGACCTTCGTCACACTCCGACGGCGAGCGACACCCCCGTGACGGTCGACGCGTCGTGCGATCCGTTCGTCGCGGGCTTCGCCGGTTGATACACCCCCTGCGCCGGAGCGGGGAGGCCTTCCCCTCCCCGCGCCACCCGCTCCACAATGAAGGTCGACACGCCGGCATCCCGCCGGCACCGGCACCGAGGGAGACGCACATGGGTGGCGTGGACGACATCATCGCGAAGGGCAAGAAGCTCCTCGACGAGAACCGCGACAAGATCGAAGAGGCGCTGAAGAGCGAGAAGGCCGAAGAGGTCAGCGACAAGGTCCTCGACGGCGCTGCCGAGGCCATCAAAAAGGTCGTGCCGACCGAGCATCACGCGAAGGTCGACGAGACGCGGGCCAACGTCGACAAGCACATCGGCAACGCCTGACGTCGCAGCTCTGCATCGACGCCGCTCCCGCGAACCGGGGGCGGCGTCGTCGCGTTCGGGGCCAGCGATCCTGGGTATCCG
>NZ_JACYNU010000020.1:0-30517 GCF_014839455.1 Microbacterium sp. CFBP 8801
GCCGCCCCCCCTGTTGAGTGTCCGAGACACGCCGCTCGCGCCCCTCGTCGCGTGGCGTGTCCTGGACACTCAACGCCCCCACACCAACCCAGGGCGCCGCGCCGCCGTCAGCCCCGGCGCACCTCCACGTCGACCACGCGGGCGTCGTCGACGCTCAGCTCGTACGTCGGGCCGGTGATGCGCAGCGCAGCGACGGCGTCGAACGCGACGCACGACGGGCCCAGGCGCAGCTCGACCTCGCCGGGCTCGACCACTCGGCGCAGCGCCCGGTCGCTGTAGGCCAGCCGCGACGCGGGCACGGTGAAGCGCACCTCAGCGCTCTCGCCGGGTTCGAGCTCGACGCGGGCGTAGGCCACGAGCTGCGCGACGGGGCGGGTGACGCTGGCCACGGCGCGATGCGCGTACACCTGCACGACGTCGGCCCCCCGCACCCGCCCGGTGTTCGTCACCCGAGCGCTGACGCGGAACGCGTCGCCCGCGCGCACCTCGGCGGCGGCGGTTCCGGATGCCGTGACCCCGGCCGGCGCCGTGTCGACCCCGTCGACCCGCAACTCGTCGCGCTCGAACGACGTGTACGACAGCCCGAAACCGAACGGTCGCACGGGCGTCGGGTCGGTGCTCGTCACGCCCGAGGGGCCGCCGAGGACCGGGTGCAGGTACGAGTAGGGCTGAGAGCCCGCCGAGCGGGGGAGCGAGACGGGCAGACGCCCCGAGGGAGTGGCATCCCCCGACAGGATCGAGGCGAGCGCGGGGCCGCCCTCTTCGCCCGGGAAGAACGCCTGCAGCACCGCGGCGGGGCCGTCGACGGTGTCGAGCGCCCACCCGATCGCGTAGGGGCGGCCGGTCAGCAGCACGAGCACGACCGGGGTGCCGGTGGCGACGACGGCGTCGACGAGCTGCCGCTGCACGCCGGGGAGCTCGAGCGAGTCGGCGTCGTTGCCCTCGCCGACCGTGCCGCGGCCGAAGAGCCCGGCGCGGTCGCCGACCACGACGATCGCGACGTCGGCGCCGCGTGCGACCTCGGCGGCGGCGTCGAAGCCCGAGGTGTCGGAGCCCTCGACCGCGCAGCCCTCGGCGTACGCGACCTCGCCGAAGCGCGCGTCCACGGCCTCGCGCACGGTGGGGATCTCGAACCCCATCGGAAAGCCCGGGTGATGCGCGAGCACGTGGTTCGCGAACGAGTAGCAGCCCATCAGAGCCTCGGCGCTGTCGGCGTTCGGCCCGATCAGGGCGATGCGACCGGGGGTGGCGAGCGGCAGCACGCCGTCGTTGCGCAGCAGCACGACCGACTCCTCGGCGATGCGGCGGGCCAGCGCCCGGTGCTCGGTGTCGTCGAGGTCGACCGCGGTCGGAACGTCGTCGAAGTCGGCATCCAACAGCCCGAGGTCTTCCTTCTCCGCGAGCACGCGGGCGACGGCGCGGTCGATCACGGCCTCGGGCAGGGCGCCGGATGCCACGCGCTCGGCCAGGTGCGGATACGCGTCGGGCCCCGGGAGCTCGACGTCGATCCCCGCCTCCAGCGCCAGCTGCGCCGCCTCGCCGAGCGACCCGGCGACACCGTGCATCGAGCGCAGGAACTCGACGGCGAAG
Organism: Microbacterium sp. CFBP 8801; assembly: GCF_014839455.1. Taxonomy (NCBI): domain Bacteria; kingdom Bacillati; phylum Actinomycetota; class Actinomycetes; order Micrococcales; family Microbacteriaceae; genus Microbacterium; species Microbacterium sp. CFBP 8801. The sequence continues at coordinate 1,591 of NZ_JACYNU010000020.1, forward strand.
TAGTCCGAGACGACGGTGCCGTCGAAACCCCACCGGCGGCGCAGGAGGTCGGTCAGCAGCTCGGGTGACGAGGCGACGGGGACCCCGTCGATCTCGGTGTACGAATTCATCACCGAGCGCACCCCGCCGTCGCGCACGGCCATCTCGAACGGCGGAAGGAAGACGTCCTGCAGCTCGCGCTGACCGGCGTGCACGGGCGCGTGATTGCGACCGGCGCGCGAGGCGGAGTAGCCGACGAAGTGCTTGAGGGTCGCGTGCACGCCCGCGCCCTGCAGGCCCCGGACGTACGCGGTGCCGATCGTGCCGACGACGTAGGGGTCTTCGGCGATGCACTCGTCGACGCGGCCCCAGCGGGCGTCGCGCACCACGTCGAGCACGGGCGCGAGGCCCTGGTGCACCCCGAGTTCGCGCATCGAGCGACCGATGGCGGATGCCATGAGCTCCACGGCATCCGGATCGAACGACGCGCCCCAGGCGAGCGGGGTCGGGAAGGTCGCCGCCTGCCAGGCCGCGAAGCCCGTCAGGCATTCCTCGTGCACCAGGGCGGGAATGCCCAGGCGCGTCTCGGTTCTCAGTCGCCGCTGCTCGCCCCACAACCAGGCGGCGCGTTCGATCGGATCGACCGGCCGGGTGCCGTACACGCGGGTGAGGTGGCCGAGGCCGTGCACGGTGGCGTCGGTGTACGCGGCCGAGGTGACCTTCTCGCCCGAGAGGGGGGCGACGACCTCGTCGCCCTGGTCTACCCAGTAGCCCACGAGCTGCGCGAGCTTCTCGTCGAGGGTCATGTCGGCCACGAGAGCCTGCACCCGGGGCGAGAAGCCCGCCGCCAGGGCAGCGCCGACGTCGGTGTTGTGGATGGTCATGGCGGGGTCAGCCCTTCACGGCGCCGGTGAGACCGCCGACGATCCGTCGCTCGAACACGCTGAAGAACAGCAGAGCGGGGATCATCGACAGCGAGGTGAACGCGAGCACGCGCGCGGTGTCGACGGAGTACTGCGAGGCGAAGGCCTGCGTGCCGAGGGGCAGCGTGTACGCGGCCTCGTTGTTGAGGATGAACAGCGGAAGCATGTACGAGTTCCAGCTGTTGACGAACGCCAGGATGCCGACCGTCACCACCGCGGGGACCGCGAGCGGCAGCACCATGCGCCAGAAGAAGCCCAGGCGGCCGAGGCCGTCGATCGAGGAGGCCTCCTGCAGTTCGGCGGGGATCGCGGCGAGGAAGGGCGACAGGATGATGATCGTCAACGGCAGCGCGAAGGCGATCTGCGGCACGATGACGCCCGCGAGGGAGTTCATCAGGCCGAGGTTGCGCACCAGGATGTACAGGGGCGTGATGGCGACGGTCATCGGGAACATGAGCCCGGCGGTGAAGAGGGCGTAGACGGCCCCGCGCCCGCGGAAGCGGTAACGGGCGAGGGCGTAGGCCGCCATCAGGCCGAGGGCCACGACGAACAGCGTCGTCGCGATCGCGGCGATGGCGGAGTTGCCGACCTGCCCCCAGAAGATGCCGCTGGTGAGGACGTCGGAGTAGTTCTCCCAGTTCCATCGGGTGGGAAAGCCCGAGGGGTCGACCGTGATCTCGGCGTTCGAGCGGAACCCGCCCAGGATGATGAACACCACGGGCGCGAGCATCATGCCGATCAGCAGCAGGGCGACGAACCCGACGATCACCGAGGTGCCGCGGCTCGATCCGACGGGGGCTCGACGCGGGGTCCTGCTTCCGCGCGGGGTGACGAGGGTGGCGGTGGCGGTCACTTGGTGCCTCCGGTGAGGGCGCCGGCCGTGTCACGACGGAGCACGAAGCGCTGGTAGATGAGGGCGACCGCGAGCGAGATGAGGAACATCACCACGGCCACGGCGCTGCCGTACCCGAAGCTGCCGGCGTTGCGGCCGTTGGCGACCATGTACGTGGCCATGGTCGAGGTGCCCGCTGTCGAGGCGACGTACTGGCCCCAGATGATCCAGACGAGGTCGAACAGCTGCAGCGAGCCGATGATCGACAGGAACGCCCAGATGCGGATGGTCGGGCCCATGAGGGGCAGCACGATGTAGCGCTGGATCTGCCAGTACGAGGCGCCGTCGATGGCGGCGGCCTCGCTGAGCTCCTCGGGAATGCCCTGGAGCCCGGCGAGGAAGAGGATCACCGCGAAGCCGATGTACTTCCACGTGATGATGATGAGCAGCGTCCAGATCGCGAGCGCCGGATCCGAGATCCAGTCGGCGCGGAGGGCGCCGAGGCCGATCTTGTCCAGCGCCCCGTTGAGCGCGCCGCCCGACTGCAGCATGAGGCCCCACCCGAGGCCGACGACGACCTCGGAGATGACGTACGGGACGAAGATCAGCACGCGGATGAGCGACTGGCCGCGCATCTTGCGGTTCAGCAGCAGGGCCAGGCCGAGCGCGAGCGGTCCCTGCAGCACCAGCGAGCCGACGACGATGAACGCGTTGTGACCGAGCGCCTCGTGGAAGGCGGGGTCGGTGAGGATCGTGACGTAGTTCCGGATGCCGACGAAGTCGACGGGGGTGCCGAAGCCCGACCATTTGTAGAAGCCGTAATAGGCGGCCAGGGCCACGGGCAGGATGACGAACGACACGAAGACCACGAGGGCGGGGCCCAGGAGGATCGCGAGTTCGCCGCGGATGCGCCAATTCTCGAGTCGGCGCCGCGCGGGCGGCCGCCCGGCCGAGGGGACGCGGTGAGCGCCCTCCCCGGCCGGGCGGCGAGACCCGGCGTTGGTCGCCGAGGTGGCGAGCTGGGTGGTCATGGCCGTCGTCCTCAGCGTGAGGCCGCGGCGTTGACGGCGTCGACGATGCCCTGCGGGCTGCCCTTGCCGGCGAACAAGTCGACCACCGCGACGTTCAGCGCATTTCCGACGTTCTGGCCGTACAGGGTGTCGAGCCAGACCGAGACGTACGGGGCGTCGGTGTAGGCCTGGAGCGCCGACTGCAGGGCGGGGGTCGTGACGGCCTCCGTCGCCTCGCTCGAGGCGGGGATGGTCTGGAAGGCGTCGGCGTAGCTCTCCTGGTTCTCCTTGTTGACGAGGAAGTTCAGGAAGTCGGTGCACTGCGCGGGAGCGTTGACCCAGCACGAGTACCCGTCGACGCCGCCCATGATCGCGCCGGGCTCACCGTCGCCACCGGCGACCTCGGGGAACGGGAACCAGCCGAGGTCGGCGAGCGGCTTCTCGTCGGGGGTCAGCGAGGCGATCACGCCGGGGTTCCACGCGCCCATGAGCTCCATGGCGGCCTGGTGGTTGGCGAGCAGGCCCGCCGACGATCCCGCGCCCTGCTGGGCGGCGGTGGTGAGGAAGCCGTCGTTGAACGGCTGCGTCTGCAGGAACGACTGCAGGTTCTCGCCGGCTTCGAGCCAGCACGGGTCGTCGAAGCTCCGGCTCTGCGCGGCCTCGTCGAGCACGTCCTTGGCGCAGGCGCGCAGGGCGAAGTTGTAGTACCAGTGCGCGGCGGGCCAGGCGTCTTTCGCGCCGACCGCGATGGGGGCGACGCCGGTGGCGCGGATCTTCGCGTCGGCGGCCTCGAGGTCCTCGATCGTGGCCGGGGCCTCGGTGACGCCTGCCGCGCTCAGCAGGTCCTGCGCGGTGAAGATGCCGGAGGGGAGCACGGCGACGGGCATGCCGTAGTTCTTGCCGTCGACCTCGAAGGCGTCGAGCGAGGTGCCGAGGGCGGTCTTGGCCTCCGCCGAGATCTTGTCGGTGAGGTCCATCGCCTGACCCGCCGTGACGATGTCGGCGAGCTTGCCGCCGCCGCGGGCCATGAACAGGTCGGGGGCGTCGCCGGAGTTGAGGGCGGTCTGGAGCTTTCCGTCCATCTCCTCGTTCTGCACGGCCTGGATCTCGACCGTGACGCCGGGGTTGGCTGCCTCGAAGGCGCTGGCGGTGTCTTCCCAGTACTGCTTCCCGTCGCCTGTGGTGGAGTTGTGCCACAGGGTCAGGGTGACCGAGCCGTCGGCGTTCTCTGCGCCGCCGCCGCCGGCGCAGCCGCCGAGGGCCAGGGTGCCGGCGACGGCGAGGGCCGCTCCGGCGAGGATCTTGCGCGTGTTCATGTGATTCCCGTTTCTCTTCGTCGAGGTGCGTCCGTGAGGAGGCGTCGGTTGTCATGGGCAGCGTTGCCGTTTCCCGGGGTGTTGCTGCGCCCCGGGTCTGAGCAGTGTCGCCCCGTGCGGAAGGGTCGTGAAACGTTTTCGAAAATGATTTCCACGCTAGGGTCGGATGCCATGACGAGGCGCCCGACCATCCACGACGTCGCCGCGGCGGCCGGCGTCTCGGTCGCCACGGTGTCGAAAGCCGTGAACGGCCGCTACGGGGTTTCGCCCACGACGGTGAGCCGGGTATTGGACGCTGTGAAAACCCTCGGCTACGAATCGAGCCTCGTCGCGAGCAGCATGCGCTCGCGCCGCACGGGGGTCATCGGCGTGCTCGTCGCCGACATCGAGCCCTTCTCGGCCGAGATCCTCAAGGGCGTCGGCGGGGCCCTGTCCGACACCGGATACGACCTGCTCGCCTACACCGGCGCGCGCCGCGACGGCGAGGGGTGGGAGCGCCGCTCGCTCAGCCGTCTGAGCGGCACGCTCATCGACGCCGCGATCATCGTCACGCCGACCATCGTCACGGTCGCGAGCGAGGTGCCGATCGTCGCGATCGACCCGCACACCGGCCGCGGGGTCGTACCGACCGTCGAATCCGACAGCTTCACCGGTGCGCAGCAGGCGGTGCACTACCTCGTGCAGCTCGGCCACCGTCGCATCGGCTTCATCGCGGGGCGCCCGGATCTGCGTTCGGCGGTCGCCCGCGCGTCGGGGTACCGCGCGGGGTTGTCGGCGGCCGGCATCCCCTTCGATCCCGCCCTCGTCGGCGTGGGGCGCTACGCCCAAGACGTCGCGCGCGAAGCGGCCGAGGCCATGCTGTCGCTCGACGACCCGCCCACCGCGGTGTTCGCTGCGAACGACCTGTCGGCCCTGTCGATCATCGACGTGGCCGCCGACCGCGGGTTGCGGGTGCCCGAAGACCTCTCGGTCGTCGGGTTCGACGACGTGCCCGAGGCCGCCCGCGCCCAACCGGCGCTCACGACCGTGCGCCAGCCGATGAAGCGCCTCGGCGCCGAGGCGGTGCGGATGGTGCTGGCCCTGCTCGCCGGCGAGGAATTGCCCGAGACGCACATCCAGCTGCCGACGCGCCTGGTCGCGCGTGGCACGACGGCGCCGCCGCGGGCGGGCTGACACCGCGCGCGGCGCCGAGCTCCGGTGGCGCCGCGCACTCGAACCCCCGCGTCAGCGCGCCGCCAGCCGGTACAGCACCTCGGGTCGTCCGCGCGCGCCGAAGCGGTGCGAGACATCGACCTCGCCGCGAGCCACGAGGGCGTCGAGGTACCGGCGCACGGTCGCACGCGAGGCGCCCGACGCGGCGGCGACGTCGCGGGCGCTCGCCGGCGTCACCGGGTGCAGCGCCGCGCGGATGGTGTGCAGGGTCGATTCCGCGAGGCCCTTGGGGAGGAGGGGCTCGGATGCCGACAGCGCACGCACCGGAGCGGTCGCCGGACCCACCAGTCGGTCGATGTCGCCCTGCCCCATGCTCACCGGCACCTCGGCGGGGCGGGCGGCGCGACCGCGGCGGTATTCCTCGAGCCGGCGCACGAACGCCTCGCGCGTGAAGGGCTTCGCGAGATACCCCACGACGTGGGCGGCCGCGGCCTGCCGGATCGTCAGGGTGTCACGGGCTGAACTGATGACGAGCACGTCGACGTTCCACTCCCGCACGAGCCGCAGTCGGTGCAGCACCTCGACGCCGCTGAAGTCGGGCAGATTCATGTCGAGCAGCACGAGCTCGATGTCGGTGCCCGTCGCCAGCGCCGCCCCCGCGGCCCCCGTCCGCGCCGTCCCGACGAGCCGGAACCCGGGCAGCGACTCGAGATAGGCGGTGTGCAGCCGCACCACCGCGGGGTCGTCATCGACGATCACGGTGCGGATCGCGGCATCCGGGGTCATGCCCGCACCCCCGCGTGCGGCAGCTCCACCGTGAAGCGCGCCCCGCCCGCGGCCGCCGCGCCGACGGTGATCGAACCGCCGCGCGCTCCCGCGATGCGGCGCACGAGGTCCAGGCCGACGCCGCGGCCCGAGGGAGCCTTCGAACTGACGCCGCGGTCGAAGATGCGGGCGACGTCGGCGGGCGGCACGCCGGGGCCGTCGTCGGCGACGTCGATCGTGAGCCGTTCGTCGCCGGCGAGCACGAGCAGGTCGACGCGTCCGCCGGGACCGGCCGCTTCGGCGGCGTTTCGCACGAGGTTGCCGATGACGCTCAGCGCGTCGTCGTCGACGACTCCGCGCGGCACGAGGCTCGCCGGATCGACCCGCAGGCCCCGGTGCTCGGCCGCCAGCCCGTCGAGCAGGGCGCGCAGCGCCGGGTCGTCGATCGAGAGACCGGACGCCACGGGCGCCAGCCCTCCGATGTAGGTCAGCGCGTCGACGGTCTCGCCCTCGGCGACGAGCCCGCGGATGACGTGCAGCCGCGTGTGGAACTCGTGCGTCTGGTCGCGCAGGGCGCCCGAGATGCGGCGCTGGGTCTCGAGTTCGCGCGCGTCGGCTTCGAGTCGTCGCACGCGTCGACGCAGTGCCGCCGTCAGCAGCCCGCTCAGTACGACGCCGAGCACGATCGACCCGGCGACCCAGGGCAGCAACCCGCCGACGGCTTCCTCGTAGCTGCCCGCGATCTCGGACTCCAGCACGCCGACGGAGGCCGTGCCGATGACCGCCCCCGTCTCCGCATCACCGGCCCGCACGGGCACCTTGGCGCGCAGGCTCGGGCCGATCGTGCCGGTCTCGGTGCCGAGGAACGTCTCGCCGGCCAGCACCGCCGTCGCATCCGTCGACACGCTGCGCCCGCGCTCCGCCGGGTTGGGGTGGGTGAGACGGATGCCGCGGGCATCGGTCACCACGACGTAATCCACCCCGGATGCCGCGGCGACGACGTCGGCGAGGGGCTGGAGCTCCGCGGTGGCGGCGTCGGCGTCGAGCAGCACGGCACGCCGCACCTGATCGAGCTCGGCGAGGCTCCGAGCGACGTCGAGAACGCGCTCCTCGGTCGCGGTGCGGATGCTGCGCTCCTGCGTCGACATGGCGACGAGGGTCGTGGCGAGCACGCACACCAGCACGACGGTGCACTGCAGGGCGAGCAGCACGGCGAGGCGCACGCGCACCGGCGCACGGTCGGCCGCGCGGTCGACGGGGGTGGTCGACATGGGCACCTCCTCGTGCGCATCGCGGGTGAGTGCGAATTGTGAGCATCTAAGAGCGCAATGCCTTCGCACGGCGCCGCAGGGGGGACGGCGCTGTCAACCTAGCTTCTCATCCGGCAACGACGATGTCCCGGGAGGGCGACGATGCAGTCATCAGCGCGAAAGCGGATCACCGGAGCGATCGTGGGCGTCGTCGCCGCCGCCCTGTTCGTGACGGCGGGTCTGAGCGCGGCAGCGAGCGGCGGGGTGGCGAACCCCCGCACGAAGCTCACCATCGTGGCCCCGGCCGCCCCCGGCGGCGGGTGGGACACCTTCGGCCGCGAGGCCCAGCAGGTCATGCGCGAAGAGGGCATCGCCGGCGCCGTGCAGGTGATGAACATCCCGGGAGCCGCCGGCACCATCGGCCTCGGCGCGGTCGCCGAGATGGGCGATCGGCACGACATCATGCTCGTCACCGGCGGCGTCATGGTGGGCGGCGTGATCGTCAACCGCTCGCCCGTGAGCCTCGAGGACGTGCGGCCCATCGCGCGCCTCGCCGACGACTTCAACGTGCTCGTCGTGCCCGGCGACTCGCCCTTCCAGACCCTCGACGACTTCATGGCCGCGTTCCTCGCCGACCCTGAGGGCACCGCCATCGCGGGCGGGTCGCTCGGCGGCATCGACCACCTGCTCGCCGGCATGCTGGCCCAGCAGGGAGGCATCGATCCGCAGCGCGTGAACTACCTCGCGTACCCCGGCGGTGGCGAGGTCGTCACCTCGCTGCTGTCCCACACCACGCAGGCGGGGCTCTCGGGGTACAACGAGTTCCGCGACCAGATCGAGTCGGGCAATCTCCGCGCCCTCGCGCTGTCGGCCGAGGAGCCGCTCGACGACGTCGACGTGCCCACCTTCCGCGAGCAGGGGGTCGATGTCGCCATGTCGAACTGGCGCGGGCTCGTGGCGCCGCCCGGCATCGACGACGAGGTGCACGCGGAACTGGTGGCCATGGCATCCGAGATGCGCGAGACCGACGCCTGGCAAGAGGTGCTCGCCCGCAACAGCTGGGTCGACAGCTTCCTCGCCGGCGAGGAGTTCGCCGCATACCTGGCGGACGAGACCGAACGCACGACCGCGATCATGAAGGAGCTGGGTCTGTGACCGAACCGTCCACCCTCACCACGGGATCGCTGCGCGTGCAGCGCACGCCCCGCTGGTACACCGGCCGCAGCGAGCTGGTGGTCGTCGCGGGAGTCTTCGTCCTCGCCGGGTTCATGACCCACGGCACGGTCACCATGCAGGTGCCCGCCGACGTCGCCGTCCCCGGTCCCCAGTTCTTCCCGATGCTCGTCAGCGGTTTCCTCTGGCTCGCCGGTGTCGGCCTGCTCGTCGAGGTGCTCCGCACGACCCGCCGCTCCCACGTCGCCGACGACCCCGTCGAGATCTCGAACGAGATGCTCGAGGACCTCGGCGCGATCGACGAGACCGGCGAGATCCGTGTCGTCTCACCCGAAGACGTCGCCTCGTCGTCGGCGCCGGCACGCGTCGACTGGCGGACGCTCGGGATCACCGTCGTCAGCCTGGCCGCGTTCATCGTGGTGCTGCCGGTGCTCGGCTGGCTCCTCTCGGCCGCGGCCCTGTTCTGGGTGCTCTCGTGGGCGTTCGGCAGTCGCCGGCCCCTTCTCGACGTCGGCGTTTCGGTGATCGTGTCGTCTCTCGTCCAGCTCGCGTTCGGCGCGGGCCTGGGCCTGTCGCTTCCCGCCGGCATCCTGGAAGGACTCTCGCCGTGGATCAGCTGATCAACCTCGCCGATGGATTCGCGGTCGCCTTCACGCCGCAGAACCTGCTCTTCCTCGTCATCGGCGCCGTGCTCGGCACCGCCGTGGGCGTGCTCCCGGGCCTCGGCTCGGCCATGGCGGTCGCGCTGCTGCTGCCGGTCACCTTCAGCCTCGACCCCACCGGCGCGTTCATCATGTTCGCGAGCATCTACTTCGGGGGGCTCTTCGGAGACTCGACCGCCGGCATCCTGCTCAACACCCCCGGCAACTCCTCGGCGATCGCGACGACGTTCGAGGGTCATCGGATGGCCAAGAGCGGCAGGGCGGCGAAGGCGCTCGGCACGTCGGCCATCGGCGCCTTCATCGGCGGCACGATCGCGTGCGTGCTGGTGGTGTTCTTCGCCCCGTACATCGTCGAACTCGCCAAGGTCTTCGGCCCCGCGGAGTACTTCGCGCTCGCCGTCTTCGCGTTCGTGGCGATCTCGGCCGTCGTGGCCGACTCGATCGTGCGCGGTCTCGTCGCCCTGGGGCTCGGCTTCGCCCTGGCGCTGGTCGGTATCGACGGGATGACGGGAGCCGAACGCTTCACCGGCGGCAGCCCCGTGTTCTTCGACGGGATCTCGATCATCGTGATCACGGTCGGTCTGCTCGCCATCGGCGAGGTGCTGCACGTGTCGTCGCACATCCGCCGCGCGGGCGGACCGGGCAAGCTCGTCACACCCAGCGGCTCGCCGCTGCTGTCACGGAGCGAATGGCGTCAGGCCCTGCCCGCGTTCCTGCGGGGCACGGCGTTCGGCGTTCCGTTCGGGGCGATCCCGGTCGGCGGGTCGGAGGTACCGACGTTCCTGGCCTACGGCACCGAGAAGCGCCTCGCCCGCCGCCGCGGTGACACCGATTTCGGCTCGCGCGGAGCGATTCAGGGCGTCGCCGCCCCCGAGGCTGCCGGCAACGCCACCGCCGGCTCCGCCATGGGCGCGCTGCTCGGACTCGGCCTCCCCACCTCGGCCACGGCGGCGATGATGATCGCCGCGTTCCAGCAGTACGGGATGCAGCCGGGCCCGCTGCTGTTCGAACGCTCCGGCGATCTCGTCTGGCCGCTGCTGGCGAGCCTGTTCCTGGGCCTGATCATCCTGCTGATCATCAACCTGCCGTTCGCGGCGGTCTGGGCCAAGCTCCTGCTCATCCCGCGCCACTACCTGTACGCGGGCATCACCGTCGTCGCGATGCTCGGTGTCTACGCGATCGCCTCGCGCGTGGTAGACCTGTGGCTCGCGCTGGCGATCGGCGTCGTCGGGTTCGTCATGCGGCGCTTCTCGATCCCGCTCGCTCCGGTGCTCATCGCCGCGATCCTCGGACCCATGGCCGAGACGCAGCTGCGCCGGGCGCTCGCCGTGTCGGAGGGCGACCCCACGATCCTCGTCGCCTCGCCGCTGACCATCGTGCTGTACGCGCTGCTCGCGATCATCGTGACGGTGAGCGTGCTGCAGCACGCCCGCCATGCGCGCCGCGAGCGCCTCGAGGCCGCCGCCCGCCGCGACGCGCCGGTGCCCGCCGGGCGTCGCTGACCGCTGCGCCTCCTCGGCGTTTCCCCCAGGTCGAGTGTCCGAGACACGCCGGTCGTGCCCCTCGTCGCGCGGCGCGTCTCGGACACTCGACGCCCTCCGGCCGACGTAGGGCGCCGCGCCCCTAGGGCCGGCGCACCTCCCAAAGCCCCGCACACGCCCCCGCCGCGCGCCGCATCCCCTCGCGGCTCCGGTACCGTCGAGGTGTGACTACCGCCAGCAGCAAAGACGACGAGGTCGACCTGCTCATCGACGCCTGGTCGCAGCTGCTGCCCGAGGTCGACCTCACCCCGCTCGACGTCATGTCGCGCCTGCGCCGTGCGGCGTTCCACCTGTCGAAGCTGCGCGCGAAGGCGTTCGCCAGCGCCGGCATCGCCGTGTGGGAGTTCGATGTGCTGGCCGTGCTCCGCCGCGCGGGCACCGAGCTGAGCGCGACGCGCCTGATCACCGCCACGATGATCGGCAGCGCCGCCATGACCAATCGTCTGGACAAGCTCGCCGAGCGCGCTCTCGTCCACCGGCGCCCCAATCCCTCCGACGGCCGCGCGATCCTCGTCGCGATCACTCCCGAGGGCATCGAGCGCGTCGACGCCGCGATGACCGAGCTCGTCCGTCTTGAGGGCGAGGCCCTGCGCGATGTCAGCCGCGGCGACCAGGCCCTGCTCGCCAGCGCCCTGCGCGTGCTCGCTGCGGGCGAGACGCACGAGGCGTGATCGACCTCGCCGCGACCCTGCGGCAGCGTCCCGTCGTGCTCGACGGCGGCCTCGGCACCCTGCTCGAGGCCCGCGGCAATGACGTGTCGTCGGCCCTCTGGTCGGCGCAGGTGCTGCGTGACGCCCCCGACGAGATCCGCGCGGCGCACGCGCAGTTCGCCACCGCGGGCGCCGAGATCGTGATCACGGCGTCGTACCAGGTGGGGTTCGGCGGCGAGATCCCCGATGCCGAGGTCGAGACGCTCCTGCGACGTTCGGTGTCGCTCGCGCGAGAAGCCGACGACGTCGTGGTCGCGGCATCCGTGGGTCCGGTCGGAGCGCTGCGTGCCGACGGCAGCGAGTACACGGGAGAGTACGGCCTGTCGCTCGACGAGATGCGTCGCGCGCATCGACGGCGCCTGCACGTGCTGGCCGACGCCGGGGCCGATGTGCTCGCGGTCGAGACGATCCCCTCTCCCCTCGAGCTCGAGGCGGTGGCGCTCGAGCTCGCCGACCTCGGAGTCCCCGCGGTGGTGAGCCTCTCGGCCGACAGCACCGGTTTCGCCGTTCCCGGCTCTCGGGCCGCGGCGCTGCGCCTCGCGGCATCCGTTCCCGGTGTCCTCGCCGTCGGCGTGAATTGCTGCGCGCCCGACACGGTGCTGCCCGCGCTGGCCGAGGCGCCCGGCATGGCGCTCGTCGCCTACCCGAACACGGGGGAGCGGTGGGATGCCGAGACCCGCACCTGGCACGGCGGCACCGCCCCGCTGGCCGAAGGCGTACCCGCGTGGGTCGCCGCGGGAGCGCGCATCGTGGGAGGCTGCTGCCGCTCGATGCCGGTCGACATCGCCGCGATCGCGGCGGCGGTGCGCTGACCCCGCACGGTCACCGCGCGTCGACCCCGGGGAGCGCGGCGCCGTCCCCGTCGACGACCTCCCCGCCGGCGAGCGGAGTCACCGACGGCGGCAGCTCCCGATCGCTGCGGCGGAGCGAACGCGGAGCGGCGGTGGTGAGCAGCGCGACCTCTTCGGGTTTCCAGCCGTGGGAGTCGCGCATGCGCGCGCTGAGCGTCGAGACGGCCGAGGGGTGCGCGACTTCGACGCCGTGCATCGCGTCGACGGCCGAGGGGTCGACCTCGCGGGCGGCCAAGCGCAGGTCCAGCAGCAGGGCGAGCACGCGGTCTCTTCCGTACGCCGCGGTCGCGAGCTTCCAGTCGCCGATCACCACGGCGGTGCGGGGCCGGCGATCGGCGTAGGTTCCGACGGTCGCCGGGCGCCCCACGAGGGCGACCGAGAGTCCCGTCAGCATCATCGCCGTGATGGCTGCGACGACGATCCCCGCGGGCGAGAAGACGAGGTCGGCGGCGGGGGATCCCAGACCGGGCAGCGCCGTCACCGCCCGACCCGCCGAGTAGAGGGCGTAAGCGGCCGTCGTCACGAGCAGCACTCGTCGAGAGCTTCGGGGGAGCGCGCGGTTGCGCACGGTGAGCAGCGCGCAGACCGTGCAGCTGAGGGCGAGAGCGGCCGCCTTGACCACGAGCGCGCCGCCGTGCGGAAGCAGCGCGGAGCTCGCCGCGACCCCCGCCCCGACGACCAGCACGAAAGCCACGGCCGCGCGCAGGCGCCGCCCGCGGGGCGCCGACACCGCGAGGCACATCGTCGCCGGGCCGAGCACCATGGCGGTGTCGGCCATCACCTGTGACACCGCTCCACCGCCGTTGAAGCGGACCACGTACAGGGTTCCCGCGCCCACCGACATGGCGCCCGCCACCGATGACAGTCGCAGGAAGACGCCGAGAGGGGTGGGGCTTCCCACGCGCGGCAGCACGATGACGATGATGCCGGCGGCCAGGCCGGCGCACATCACGAGCACCCCGATCGACAGCAGCATGGCACCCCCGCGCCCCATCATGCCGCCGCGCCGCACGCGCCGTGAAGCGGGGATGGGTGTTGACGCCGGTCGTGGAACATGAGAGGGGAACTCGACATCCCCGCACGGCGGATCAGTCGAAATCGGCCGCCACGGCGTTGCGGTGGTACTCGAAGATGATGCTCGTGCGCGTGGATGCCACGCTGTGCCGCGCCGAGAGGTGATCGACGACGAAGCGTCGCACGGCCGAGGAGTCGTCGACGGCGATGTGCACGAGGAAGTCGTCGGCGCCGCCCAGGAAGAACAGCTGGATGACGTCGGGATGCCGGCGCACTTCCTGCGCGAAGGCGTGGATGCTCTCCTGCCGCTGCCCGGGCCGCAACGTCACACCGACGATCGCTTGCAGCCCGCGGCCGAGGCGACGCTGATCGACGGCGGCGTGGAACCCGGTGACGAGGCCGCGGTCGACGAGCGAGCGCAGGCGCGAGTGCGCGGTCGAGGGGGCGACCCCCAGCGCCTCGGCCAGTGCCGCGTTGGTCATGCGCGCGTCGACCGAGAGCAGCTCGATGATGCGGGCGTCGTGCGGGTGCAGTTCGTCGTCGGGCATCGCAGATCCTTCGGCCGTCGGTCGCGCTCGGAGCGTCGGGATCCGACGATACGCGTGCTCCTCGACCGCTGCGCGAAGAATCTGCGGGTTTGCACCACCGAAACACCCTGTTCTGCGATTCTTCCGGCACGCCCATCCGCTCGAGGAGGAACCCATGCGCGTCTCTGTGCCGACCGAGATCAAGAACAACGAGAACCGCGTCGCCATGACCCCCGCCGGGGTCGACGCGCTCGTGCACCGCGGCCACGAGGTCCTCGTGCAGGCCGGTGCCGGGGTCGGGAGCGGCTTCGCCGACGAGCAGTACCGCGCAGCGGGGGCCGAGATCGTCCCGACCGCCGACGAGACGTGGGCGCGGGCCGAGCTGCTGGTCAAGGTGAAGGAGCCCATCGCACCGGAGTACGGCTTCCTCCGCCGCGACCTCACCCTCTTCACCTACCTGCACCTCGCCGCCGACCGCCCTCTCACCGACGCGCTCATGGCCGCGGGCACCACGGCCGTGGCCTACGAGACCGTGCAGACCGCCGACCGCGCGCTCCCGCTGTTGGCGCCCATGAGCGAGGTCGCGGGACGCCTGTCGATCATCGAGGGCGCGCATCACCTGCTGCGCGCGTCGGGCGGGCGCGGCCTGCTTCCGGGTGGCGTTCCCGGCACCCCGCGGGCCAAGGTCGTCGTGATCGGCGGCGGCGTCGCGGGCGAGCACGCCGCGGCCAACGCGCTGGGCCTCGGCGCTCTCGTGACGGTCGTCGACATCTCGCTGCCCAAGCTGCGCCAGCTCGAGGAGCGTTTCGGCGGCGCCATCGAGACCCGCGTCTCGACGCGCCTCGAGATCGCGGAGCAGCTCGCCGACGCCGACCTCGTGATCGGTTCGGTGCTCATCCCGGGCGCCGCCGCCCCGAAGCTGGTCACCGACGAGATGGTCGCGTCGATGAAGCCCGGCTCGGTGCTCGTCGACATCGCGATCGACCAGGGCGGCTGCTTCGAGGGCTCCCGCGCGACCACGCACGACGCCCCCACGTTCCGCGTGCACGAGGCGCTGTACTACTGCGTCGCCAACATGCCCGGCGCCGTTCCGCACACCTCGACGCGGGCGCTGTCGAACGCCACGCTCCCCTACATCACGCGGATCGCCGACGCGGGCTGGGAGTCCGCGGCATCCGCCGATCCCGCCCTCGCGAGGGGGCTGAACGTGCGCGCCGGCGTCGTGGTGAACGAGGGCGTCCGCGCCGCCTTCTCGCTCTGACTCCCCAGACGTCCTTCACCCCCTGTTGAGTGTCCGAGACACGCCGCACGTCCGCGCGCCCGAGCGGCGTGTCCTGGACACTCGACGGGGGCTCGAGCGACTCAGCCCCGCACCCACGCGTACGTGATCTCGGGGCGCCCCTGTCCGCCGTAGCGGGGCTCGCGGCGCACGCGGCCGACGTCGGCGAGGTGCTCGAGGTAGCGCCGGGCGGTGACGCGCGACATGCCCTCGCTCTCGCCGACCTCGGTCGACGACACGGCTCCGGATGCCGTGCGCACCCGTTCCGCCACGGCCTGCAGCGTCTCGTCGCTCAGGCCTTTCGGCATGAGGGGCGGCGCCACGGTGCGCAGTGACCCGAGCAGCGCGTCGACCTCGGACTGCGTGGCCTCTCCGGCTGCGCGGTCGAGGCCCTCGACGTACGCGCGGTACGCCTCGAGGCGCTCGCGGAACGCGGCGAACGCGAACGGCTTGATCAGGTACTGCACGACGCCGATCGAGACCGCGGCGCGCACGGTCGCGGCGTCGCGGACCGCCGTGACGGCGATGATGTCGACGCGCGAGCCCGCGGCACGCACGCGCCGGGCGACGTCGAGACCCGAGCCGTCGGGCATGGTCATGTCGAGCAGCACGAGGTCGATGCGGCGCTGCGCGTCCGACAGGGCGGTGAGCGCGGCCCGGGCGCCGGCGGCCTGCCCGACCACCTCGAAGCCCGGCACCCGCGCGACGTAGGCGGTGTGCAGTTCGAGGGCGAGCGCGTCGTCGTCGACGACCAGCACCCGGATCA
This sequence comes from Microbacterium sp. CFBP 8801, assembly GCF_014839455.1. Classification (NCBI taxonomy): domain Bacteria; kingdom Bacillati; phylum Actinomycetota; class Actinomycetes; order Micrococcales; family Microbacteriaceae; genus Microbacterium; species Microbacterium sp. CFBP 8801. Next base: position 17,341 of record NZ_JACYNU010000020.1, read on the forward strand.
CGACGCCGCCCCCGCCAGGAACACGCGCACGGTCGTGGGGTCGGTGCCCAGTTGCAGGGTGCCTCCGTGCGCCGCGACGATGTCGCGCACGAGGGCCAGGCCCACGCCGCGCCCGCCGACGGCGTGGGCGGGTTTGGTCGACGCCCCGAAGGCGAAGGGGTCGTCGAGTGCGGGGTCGAACCCGGCTCCGCTGTCGCTCACCTCGAGCACGACGTCGCCGCCGCCCTCGCGCACCACCACGCGCACCCACCGCGGCTCGGCGCCCGAGCTCGCGGCATCCAGGGCGTTGTCGACGAGGTTCCCCACGATCGTGACCGCCTCGGCCGGGGCCAGGGGCAGCGAGGGCGTCGGTTCGGCGACGTCGAGGTCGAGGCGCACGTCCCGCTCGGCGGCCTCGTCGAGCTTGCCGAGCAGCAACGCGACGACCACGGCGCCCTCGTCGTCGGACACCAGGCGGTCGGCGAGTTCTTGTCGTTCCCCCGTGGATGCCACGATCAACCGCCGCGCGTCGTCGATCCGCCCGAGTTCGAGAAGCGCCAGCAGCGCGTGCAGCCGGTTGCCGTGCTCGTGCGTCTGCGAGCGCAGGGTGTCGCTGAGGGTGCGCACGCCCTCGAGTTCGCCGAGCAGTGCCTGCAGCTCCGAGCGATCGCGCAGGGTCATGACGTGTCCGCGTTCGGGGGCGCGGCGGCCGGCGAGATCGCGGGCCTCCTCCTGGTTGACCAGGAGCACGCGGTCCCCGTTGACGATGGTCTCCTCGACCATGCGCCGCCCGGTGACGATGGCGTCGGCCAGGGCGGCGTCCATGTCGACGTCGCGGGGGTCGAGTGAGACCTGCCCGCTCGTCGCCGGTGGCAGGGCGAGCAGGTCGGCGGCTTCGTCGTTGTACAGCACGATGCGTCCGTCGCGATCGGTGACCACGAGCCCCTCGCGCAGCGAGTGCAGCACGGTCTCGTAGCTCTCGACGAGGCGCGACAGCTCGCCCGGGGTGTACGACCCCGTCACGCGGCGCGCACTGCGGCGGATGTAGAGGGCGCCCAGCACGCCGAAGCCGACGATGGCGGCGGCGGCGGCGACGATCACCGGCACGCGGGCGGCGAGGTCCTGCTGCACGGCGCCGAGCGTCACGCCCACGGCCACGAGTCCGACGATGGTGCCGTTCTCGTCGCCGCCGTCGCGGATCGGGACGATCGTGCGCACCGAGGGGCCGAGCGTCCCCTCGTACACCTCGGTGAACGACTCGCCCGCGAGTGCCTCGGCCCGCGAGCCCTGGTACTGCTGCCCGATCTCGGAGCGGTTGCGGTGGGTGAGCCGGATGCCGTCGGGGGTCATGATCGTCACGAACGACAGTGAGGCGTCGTCGAGGATGTACTCGACCATGGGCTGCAGCGCGTCGGAGTCGCCGCGCCCGACGAGGGCGGCGACGTCGGGCTCGTGCGCCAGGGTCTCGGCGACCGAGCGCGTGACCTGCTCGGCCTCGCGCTGGCCGGAGTCGCTCAGCTGCATCGAGAGCAGGGCGGCGAGGACTCCCGCGACGAGCACGACGACGCCGAGCGCCACGAGCGCCAGGCGTCCACCCACGCTCAGTCGCATCACCGCACCTTTCGTCGCGCTTGCCGTGAACAATACGACCACAAATCGCTCCCGCGTCCCGCGTCGATCAAAGTCATGACATCGACCGGCACCCCCGCCGGACTCAACGAAGGCGTTCAGAAAAGGGGAAGTCGCCCATGGCACTCTCACTCCGCACCACCCGAGACGGTCGGCCTCGGAAGAAGATCGACCGCAACCACTGGCTCTACATCTCGGTCATCATCGCCGTCGTCGCCGGTGTCGTCGTCGGTCTCGTCGCTCCGGCGTTCGCCACCACGCTCGAGCCGGTCGGCAAGGGCTTCGTCAGCCTCATCAAGATGATGATCGCCCCGGTCATCTTCTGCACGATCGTCGTGGGCATCGGCTCGATCGCCAAGGCCTCCACGGTCGGCAAGATCGGCGGCCTGGCGATGGTCTACTTCCTCGTGATGTCGTCGTTCGCGCTCATCATCGGCCTCGTCGTCGGCAACATCATCCACCCCGGCGAGGGCCTCAACATCTCGGGCTCGACGTACGAGGCGGCCGCCGAAGCGACCACGACCCAGGACTTCATCCTCGGGATCATTCCGACCACGTTCTTCTCGGCGTTCACCGGCGGCAGCATCCTGCAGGTGCTGTTCGTCGCCCTCCTCGTCGGCTTCGCCCTGCAGGGCATGGGCGAGCGCGGCGCGCGCATGGTCGAGGGCATCCGCAACTTCCAGGTGCTCGTCTTCCGCATCCTCGGCATGATCCTCTGGCTCGCCCCGATCGGTGCCTTCGGCGCGATCGCCGCGGTCGTCGGCAAGACCGGCTTCCAGGCTGTGATCAGCCTCGGTGTCCTGATGGGCGCGTTCTACCTCACGTGCTTCCTCTTCATCACCCTCGTGCTCGGAACGCTGCTCTACGTCGTGACCCGCACCAACATCTTCACGCTGATGAAGTACCTCGGTCGCGAGTACCTGCTCATCGTCGGCACCTCCTCGTCCGAGGCGGCTCTTCCCCGCCTCATCGCCAAGATGGAGCACCTCGGTGTCTCGAAGCCCGTCGTCGGCATCACCGTCCCGACCGGCTACTCGTTCAACCTCGACGGCACCGCGATCTACCTCACGATGGCGTCGCTGTTCATCGCCTCGGCCATGGGCTCGCCCATGTCGATCGGCGAGCAGATCGGCCTCATGATCTTCATGATCATCGCCTCGAAGGGGGCAGCCGGTGTCACCGGTGCGGGCCTCGCCACCCTCGCCGGCGGCCTCTCGGCCTACCGCCCCGACCTGGTCGACGGCGTCGGCGTGATCGTCGGCATCGACCGGTTCATGTCGGAGGCCCGTGCGGTCACCAACTTCACCGGCAACGCCGTGGCCACGATGCTGATCGGCGTCTGGACCAAGCAGTACGACGGTCAGCGTGTGCGCGAGGTCCTCTCCGGCAACATCCCGTTCGACGAGACCCTGCTCACCGGTCACGACCACTCGGCCACCCCGGCGGCGGATGCCAAGGAGCTCGCCTCGGCAGAGGTCGGCGCCGGCCCCGCCGTCAAGGTCGACACGCAGTCGCTCGACGCGTTCCGCGCCCAGGCGGCGGCGGAGGCAGCGGCGCGGGGTCGTTCGTGAGTCTGACGCACGACACCTCGGCGGGGGCGGCTTCGGTCGCCCCCGCTCCGGCGCGTGTCGACCTCGCGCGCACGTGGATGCTGCGCTCGCCGCTCGCCGGCGGCCTCGAGACGTCGGCCGATGTGCTGGTGCTCGACCTCGAAGACGGCCTCCCGGTCGGGCGCAAGGCCGAGGGTCGGGACCGCGCCCGCGCCGCGGCCTCCGACGCCCCGGTGTGGTTGCGCATCAGCGCCGCCGGAACCCGCGACGGTCAGGCCGACCTCGCTCTCGGTCGCGAGCTCGATGACCGCCTCGCCGGCGTCGTGCTGGCGATGTGCGCCGGGCCCGCCGACGTCGCCCATGTGGCGGCATCCCTCCCCGCCGGTGTCCCCATCGTCGCCATGGTTGAATCGGCTGCGGCCCTGTTGGCCGCCCCCGCGATCGCCGCGCACCCGGCCACGCGCCGTCTCGCGTTCGGCACCGGGGACTTCCGCCGCGACACCGGCATGGGGGTCGACCGCATCGCCCTGTCGTGGCCGCGGGCGCAGCTGGTCGTCGCCTCCGCCGCGGCCGGTATCGCCGGACCGATCGACGGCCCGTGCGGTCCGGTGGATCAGGCTCAGGATGCCGCCGCGCACGCCGTCGCGATGGGATTCACCGGCACTCTCGCGCTCCACGATGCCGCCGTCGCCGGCGCACATGCCGCGTTCACGCCGTCGCCGGCCGAGGTCGACGCCGCTCTCGCGCTGCTGTCGGCGACGCCCGACGGTCCGGTCGACGGCTCCTACGCCCCGACCCTCGCGCGTGCCCGCGCCCTGGTGGAGCGCGCCGAGGCGTTGGCCTCGCTCTGACCGCAGCCCTGAGCCTGTCGCGGGGCCGGCCCGCATTCCGGTCCCGGTGAGGTCGACGAGGTCGGGATCCGCCTGTCGCCGGGTCTCCGTCTCAGCGCCCCGGGCCCTCAGCCGGTCGGCGCCTCAGCGGCCCCGCCCGAACCAACGCCGACGCCGAGCCGGTGCCACAGCGACCGCCGCCTCGCGTGCACGCCGCCGCTCGCCCCATGCCCGCACCTCGGCCTCGACGTCGACGGTCGGCGTCACCACCGGCGGCCCGCCCTGCAGCTGACGGCGGGCTTCGATGACCCGGCGGTTGAAGTCCTCCACGGCCTCCCGCACCTCGGGCTCGCGCGTGAGCGCGTCCAGCCTCTGCGCCATCTCGGCGTGCTCGACGCGCAGGGTCAGCGCGGGCGGTCCGAGGCCGGTGAGCTGCTCGGTCTCGATCTTGCGGCGGATCCACCAGTCGGGGTCGTGAGCGCCGCCGAGGTCGGGCAGGGGCTTGCCCGCGCCGGGGAGGTCGTCGAACTCGCCGCGACGGATCGCCTGCTGGATCGCCGTCTCGACGAAGGCGGCGCGTTCGGCGGCCGTCGACCCCCGCGCCGGACGCTCGTCCGACGCGGGTTCGAGCAGGCCGTCGTCGCGGAGCGCGCGATCGAGGCGATACCGTTCGGCTGCCTGGCGGGGGTCGTCGCTCACGCGGCCTCCCGCCCCTCACGCTCCAGGCGCCGCAGCCGCTCGCGCGCCATGTCCTGGGCCCGCGGGCCGGAGCCCAGGGCCCGCTCGGTGACGCGCAGGATCACGCGCGTAAGCGTCAGGACGGGAAGAGGCCAGCGCCGCACGCCGAGCATCTTCCGGTAGCGGCGGGGGATCGTCGCCACCGCCGCCGCGAACAGCACGCGGTACGACAACCCCATGACGCCGGGGAACGGCGGTCGGCGCAGGAACGAGACCACGTCCGCGACCCGTTCGTCTCCGCGCAGCTCGCCACGCTCCCAGAACCCGTCGATCTCGGCGCGCAGGGCCGCGCGCGTGAGGGGCGGGTCGACGACCCGCATGAGCCGCCCCGCGGTCGCCCAGTCGGCGACGTAGGCATCGGGTCCGCCGGGGATGGGTTTCTTCGAGGCCTCGTGCCCGGCGAGGAACGCATCGGTGAAGGCCAGGTGCACCCACCGCACGAGGTCCTGCGCCTCGGCCGTGTACCGGCGTTCCTCCCCGTCGCCCGCCTGGTACTCGCCCTTCACCCGTTGGTGGAAGCGTCCGACGCGGGCGGTCTCGGCATCCGCCTGCGTGCGCGAGCCGTAGGTCAACGTTATGACCCAGCGCACCGTACCGGTGAGGCGTCCGATCGGATCCTCGCGGTAGCGCGACCAGTCGTGCACGCCCGCCAGCGCCCCCGGGTGCAGCGCCTGCAGCAGCAGGGCGCGGATGCCGGCGACCAGCGTGCCCATTCCGGCGTGCACGGTCCACGCGGGACCGTTCTCGACGAAGTAGCCGGCGTCGTCGCCCTCGGCGATCGCGCGCACGTAGGGGGCCATGCCGGTCGGGTCGCCCGCGAGGGCGACGAGGATCTTCCCGCGCAGCGACTGGATCCAGTCGGGAGCGGGGGAGTGGGGAGCGTCGGTCACCCTTCCAGCGTGCCACCGTCTGAGCGGGTGGGCTCCGTGGAGAGAGGGTCAGTGACCTTCGTGGGTGATGACGGGCACGGTGCCGTCGTCGCGCAGCAGCACGGCGTTCTGCGTGGCGCCGAGGGCGGGGGTGACGACGACGGCGATGACGGCGGCGGCGACCAGCAGGCCGATCACGCTCATGGGTTTGGCGGTGCGCGCGGGTGCGGCGGCCCGGCGTTGCCGGCGCAGGTGCACGGCCGTGGTCGCGCCGACGACCACCAGTAGGAAGGATGCCGCGGCGACGGCCACGATGCTGGTGCGCGCGGGAGCAGCGAACATCAGCGCGAAGACGGCGAAGAGAGAGACCAGGCTGCCCGCGAGAGCGGCGCGGGGTGTGACGAGGCGCCCGGCGGAGAGAACCGCTGCGCCCCAGACGAGGGCGGCGAGTCCGAGGACCACCGCCCCGACTCCGAGGCCGCGCGCGGCGACCCCGGAGCCGGTGGTGATGATGGCGCCCGCACCGAGGGCTGCGGTGATGAGCCCGGCCCCCCATGCGGACACGGAGGGCCACGACCTGACGAACGTCGCGGCGGTCATCGTCAGACCGCTGCGGTGCGGGGGACGTTGCGCTCGGTGCCCAGGCCGACACCCAGCAGCACGACGGCGCTGGCGAGGTGCAGGAAGTGGTCGGGCACGTTCAGCGCGAGGATGTTCGCCGAGGTACCGACCAGGAAGAAACCGACGATGCCGAGCAGCAGGTAGACGGCGCCGACGGTCGTGTTGACCCCCTTGGCGGCGCGTGCGTTGGCCAGACCCGCGACGAGCAGGGCACCACCGATCAGAAGGTGGGCGATGTTGTGCAGCGGGTTGACCTCGAAGATGCCCAGCAGCAGGCCACCCTGCGTGGCGATGAATCCGACACCGCCGGTGACGGCGAAGCCGAGCAGACCCACGAGCAGGTAGACAGCGCCGAAGACGGTGGCCACGAGACGGTTGGGTGATGAGCTCATGATGAACCTCCCAGAGAGTTGGCAGCGACCGTCCGGCCGCGTCACCTCATCTTCGAAGGCAATGCATGGATTGGATTGGCCTTTGCGTCAGTGGCAGGCGATCCGGTAGAACCCGGGCGGGTGGGGCGACTCCCGAAAACGACAGAAGGCCCCCGAGTACTCTCCGAGGCCCTCCGCTACATAGGCGACCATAGGGGGGAAGCGAATGCCGACTCAGGGCATTGCGTTTCACCCGGTGTTCACGTAACCCGCCGGTCTGCCACACTGCGGTCATGCGTTTCGAGACGACCCTGTCGCAGATCGGCAACAACACCGGGATCGAGGTGCCGGCCGAGGTGGTCGAGGCCCTCGGCGGCGGCAGACGCGCCGCCGTCGTCGTCGATGTGAACGGGTACGTCTATCCCAGTACGCTCGCCGTCATGGGCGGGCGGCAGCTCATCCCGTTCTCGGCCGACAAACGCGCGGCGACGGGGTTGTCGGGCGGCGATCCGATCGTCGTCGAGCTGCGACTCGACACCGCTCCGCGCACCGTCGAGGTCCCCGACGATCTCGCCGCGGCTCTCGACGCGGCGGGCGCGCGCGCCGCGTTCGACGCTCTCGCTCCCAGCGCCCGAAAGGCCCACGTCGCGAACGTCGAGGGGGCCAAAACGGCCGACACCCGCGCGCGGCGCATCACCTCCCTCGCGACGAAGCTCGGTTGATCTCGACGGACCGCGTGGGGGACGCGCGACCGATAGCCTGGAGCGGGAGGTCACGTGGGGCGCACGAAGGAAGCCATTGCCGAGGGGCTGTCGATCGCGACGGCCGCGGCCCGGCTTTCGCTGCGCAACCGCATCCTGGTCGAGACGATCGCCCGAGGCGGTCACTTCGACGGTGACGTCTTCGCGGAGTTCGCCCGGAAGACCCTGAGCTCCCTCGCCGACGAGCAGGACCAGGCCGCCGAACGCGTGACGCATCAGCGAAAGCGTGCGTGGGGCCGATTCTCCGACTCGTCGGGAACGCACGACTACCGCGACCGAGACACCCGCAACCTGCGCCGTCGTGCCAAGCAGTCGCACGGCGTCGCCAAAGAGCTGCGTGCCCTCGCCGACGATCCCGAGCGCGTGCGCCAGCTCGTCGCCGCGGCGCGCATCGCGGCCTGGGGTGACGTCGAGGCCAATCTCAGTCAGCGTCTCGACGTCGAGGGGATGACGGCCGACGCCGACCCCGAATACGCGACGATGCGGCGTGCCCGTATGGATGCCCTGCGCATGGTCGACCTCGCCCGCCTCGCGTCGCAGGCGAAGCGCCGGGCGAAAGACAAGGCCGAGGCGGCCGAGGCGGCCTCCGAGGCCGCGCCGACGACCGGCGGCGGCAAGAGCGGCAAGAAGAAGAAGTCGGCCGCTCTCTGACGCGGTCCCGGAGCGCGGCGAGGGCGGCGTCCGGATGCCGACGCCGTGCTCAGACACGGTCGATGGCCACACGGAGGGCGGATGCCATGGCGAAGCGACGGTTCGGACGCACGGCCCGGGTCGCCCGGTCGGGGTACGCGATGGTGTCGGTGAGCGCGCGCGACGCGAACGGCTTCGTGCACCACTACGACGACATCGAGGCATCGCTCGATTCCCTGCGCGAGGCCATCGCGGTCCTGCAGCGCACATCAGCGCGGGACGATGCCGCGCCCGGCGACGAGTCCGGCCCGCTCTCCTGAGACGCGATCTCGCTCGAAGAACGCGCTTTCTCGAGTCGATAAGCTTCGCCCGTGAAACCGCTGGGACATCCGCGTCGCCCCTCTCGATTCCTGACCATCCTCGCGGCGCTCGCGTTCACGGCGAGCGCCCTCCTGCCCAGCGGCGTATCCGCGGCCGCGTCGACGGTCGATGCGCCGCCGGCACCCGGGGCCGCCGCGTGCCGTGCGCCGGCGGGGGACAGCCCGCTTCGGGAGGGATTCCCCCTGCCGGCGAACGCGCTTCCCCCCTCGGGTTCCCCGGTGGTCGCGACGCTGTACGTCGACTTCGACGATGCGCCCGGAGACCCTCGGGAGATCCCCGGGATCGAGGAGACCCTCGACGTCTCGGTGAAGGCGCTCGACGACGCTTCGCGCGGCGCATTGACCCTTCAGCGACGGTCGCATCCCGTGTGGACGCGCCTGGCCGGATCCTCTGCCGAGTGGGAGGAGGGTCAGCAGGATCTCGCGAGTGCCGTCGCCGCCACCGACGACGTCGTCGACTTCTCGAACGTCGACGTGGTCTGGGTGGTCTGGACGACGAAGACCCCGCGTGACGCCTTCCGCTCCCACGCGGGCAACGACTACCAGGTCGTGGCCGACGGACGCACTCTGACGCACGGGGCGCTGCTGCGGCAGGTCGATCTCAACGGGGGCGGCCATTGGGTGCCCACGCACGAGATGGGTCACGTCCTCGGTCTGCCCGACCTGTACGACACCTCGAATGACGGGGCACCGTCCACGCGATGGACCGGGCCATGGGACCTGATGGGCTCGACGATCGGTCCAGGGCATGCGTACTTCGCCTGGCACCGATGGATGCTCGGCTGGGCCAGCGACGCACAGGTCGCCTGCGTGCTGCCCGGTGAGACGCGCACCGTGTCTCTCTCGCCGGTGCAGTCCGACGGCCCGACCCTGCTCGCCGCGGTGCGTCTCGACGCCTCGCGTGTGCTGACCGTCGAGTCCCGGCGCGCCGAGAAGTGGGACGTCGGCATTCCCCACGAGGGCGTCCTCGTGTCCACCGTCGACGTGTCTCGCACGATGGGCGACGGCCCGATCCAGGTCGAGTTCGCCGATGGCCGGCATCCCGACGTCCGGAATGAGGCGACGCTGCTGGACGCCCCGCTGCGCGTCGGCGAGACGTACACGGATGCCGCGACGGGCGTCTCGATCCACCTGGACAGCACGGGCGCAGACGTCGATGTCGTGCGGGTGGACGCGTCGTCGATCACCCCGCGGCCCGTGACCGCCACGAAGACGATCGCCACGTACCGGACCACGAACGACGGCGCGAAGATCATCCCGCTCGATGACCTCGTCACCCGCGACACGGGAGTGGATGCCGTCGCCTTCGGCACGTTCGATCTGAGAGACGACGGCGCGTTCCTCAGGAATGGAGAGCCCTTCTTCGCCGACACTGACCCGGACGCACGGGCCGAGCTCGCCGAGGTCCGTGCTGCCGGGATCCCCGTCGTCGTGACCCTCGGCGGCGAGTCCGCGTCGATCTGGTCGGTGCTGAGCCAGGACTTCGACCGCTACTACGGGAACCTCCGCGGGTATCTGCAGATGAACTCGTTCGACGCCGTCGAGCTCGACATCCGCACGGACCTCGACACGGGCATGATCGTGCGACTGGTCGACGCTCTGCGCCGTGACCTCGGCCCGCTGTCCACCGTGTCGCTCGTCGGTGACGAGGCGGCGTTCGCGGGAGCAAGCGACTCGGCTCCCGACTATCCCGCCGTCGCGGCGGCGCGCGGCGACGACGTGGCGTGGTTCGCCCTTCGCCTCGCCTGCGACGCCGTGATGACCGGCGACGACTACCGCCGACTGGTCGCCCGACTGGGGATGCCACCCGAGAAGGTCGTCCTGTCGGCCCGCACCTCGCCCGCTCTCTGCCCCGCGGGAAGCGCGTTCACCTCACCCGATGAGTTCGCTCGATCGCTCCAGGACATCGTCGCTGCCGAGCCGCGGTTCGGCGGAGTCCGGGGGGACGAGTACGCGGGGGCCCTTCCGGGCGGTGCGTCGGCACCGTGGCAGTGGTTCGCGACGATGACCGCCGCGATGAACGACCCCGCGCCGCAGCCGACGGTGTCTCCGCAGCCGACGGCGTCGCCGGATCCGACAGCGTCGCCTGAGTCGAGCGACTCGCCGGAGCCGACGGCCTCCGCGGGCCCGACCGCGTCGGCCGCACCCGGCCGTCCGAGCGCGCTCGCCCAGAGTGGCACCGTGGTGTGGCTCGGGCTTCTTCCCGTCGCGGGAGCGATCATCGCCGCCGGCGTTCTGCTGTCCGCGCGGAGGCGTCGGACGACGAGCTGAGATCCGGTGCTGCTCTCTCCGCGAGGCAGGGAGAGCAGCACCGAATCGCGGCGGCGGATCGTCGCCGCCCGAAAACGAGACAAGGCCCGGTCGGAATTTCTTCCGGACCGGACCTCTACTGTCTCAACACAGTGTGCGCCCGAAGGGACTCGAACCCCTAACCTTCTGATCCGTAGTCAGATGCTCTATCCATTGAGCTACGGGCGCAGGGCCTCCGCGCGAAACGGCGCGCAGGCCGTGGTCAAGCATAGCCGCGACCCCGGGGCACGTCTAATCGGCCCCGAACGGCGTGCATCCCGGGCGTGGCGCACCGGTGACCACACGGTGTCGGAGGGGACACGTACGCTGGCGACATGAGCGCCTACGTCTCCGCGTTCGAGCTGTTCTCCATCGGGATCGGACCCTCGAGCTCCCACACCGTCGGCCCCATGCGCGCGGCCGTCGATTTCGCCGCCCAGCTGCGCGCTCACGGCATCCTCGAGCGGGTGGCATCCGTCTCGTGCGCGCTCTACGGATCGCTCGGTGCGACCGGCATCGGCCATGGCACCCCCGACGCCGTCGTGGCGGGCCTGCAGGGCCTCGAGCCCGAGACCGTGGATCCGGATGCCGTTCGCCGCGCGTGGTCGGACTGGCCCGACGGGCGTTCCCTCCGCCTCGCCGGCGAGCACGAGATCCCGTTCGCGAAGAGCGATGTCGCCCTCGTGCCCCGGACGCGCCTTCCCGGGCATCCCAACGCCCTCACCCTCGTCGCGCGCGACGCCGACGGGGTCGTCCTCGTCGAGGAGACGTTCTACTCGATCGGCGGGGGCTTCATCCGCCGCGAGGGCGAACCGTCGGCTGTCGCGGCCGCGCCCATGCCGCTCGCCTTCGACGACGCGGCCACCCTGATCGAGCTGTGCGACGAGCGCGGCATCACCATCGCCGAAGCCGCGCGCCTCAACGAAGCGGCCCTGCGCTCCGACGACGAGATCGCCGCGGGCCTCGACCGCATCTGGGACGCCATGGCCACCTGCGTCGACGCCGGCCTGCGCAACGACGGGGTGCTCCCCGGCATCCTGAAGGTCAAGCGCCGAGCCGCCGTCATCCGAGGACAGTTGGATGCCATTGAGGCCGAGGGCCATCGAGAGTTGCCGGGGGAGTGGCTCGGGGCGTTCGCGCTCGCCGTGAACGAAGAGAACGCGGCCGGTGGTCGAGTCGTGACGGCGCCCACGAACGGCGCGGCTGGAATCCTTCCGGCGGTGGCGATGTACTGGTGGCGTTTCCTCGCCGACTCGGGACTGGGGGCGGGCAACGCCGTGACCCCCTACGGCGAGCTGGTGGGCAGCGCTCTTCTCGGGTACGACGGCCACGCCGTCACCCGCGGCGAGGTCGCCGCGTGGGACGACGGTGACGTGGCCGAGGCGAACCGTCGTCGTGGCATCCGCCGCTTCCTGCTCACCGCGACGGCCCTCGGCTCGCTCTTCAAAGCCAACGCGTCGATCTCGGGCGCCGAGGGCGGATGCCAGGCCGAGGTCGGCTCCGCGTGCGCGATGGCCGCGGGTGGTCTCACCGCCGTCATGGGTGGGACGAACCGGCAGATCGAGAACGCGGCCGAGATCGCGATGGAACACCATCTGGGCCTGACGTGCGATCCGGTGGGTGGACTCGTGCAGATCCCCTGCATCGAGCGCAATGCCATCGCCGCGTCGACGGCGGTCACCGCGGCGCGGCTCGCCCTGCGAGGCGACGGCTCGCACTACGTCTCGCTCGACGCCGTGGTCGAGACCATGCGCCAGACCGGCATCGACATGTCGACGAAGTACAAAGAGACCAGCGAGGGCGGCCTGGCGGTCAACGTCATCGAGTGCTGACGCCCGTGGCTCGGCTGGTCGCAGCGCGTCGGCGGACCGGCGGCCCGGCGATCGGCCGGGGGCGGGAGATCGCCGATCGAGCAGGTCGTCGTCAGGCGGGGGCGCGTAATTTCGCGGTGAGTGCCTGCAGCTGGGCGAGCTCGTCATCGTCGAGGCGCGCCATGCGCGCGGCGATCGAGCGGCCGTGTGCGGCGGCGATGCCCCGGAACGTGACGGCGCCGGCTTCGGTGGCGGTCACGAGCGAGCCTCGACCGTCTTCGGGGTCGGCGCACTTGGTGAGCAGACCTCGCGTGACCATGCGCTCGACCAGGCGTGACACGCTCGGCTGGCTGATGAGCATGTTGCCCGTGACGTCGCGCAGGCGTGCCGTCATGCGCGGGGACCGCGTGACGGTGAGGAGCACGTCGTACTCGGCCTGCGTCAGCTCGGTGCTGTCGAAGTCGGACCGGATGTCTTCGAACACCTCGTACTGTGCGCGGAAGAGGCTCTCCCACGCCTGCACGGCGAGACGTCGATCGGTCATGCATTCAGCGTAGAGGGAGGACGCCTCGGGAGGACGCGCTCTCGGGTCCGTCCTGTGGACAAAGAGTAAGGGCCGGTCGGAGAGGCTTCCGACCGGCCCTTGTCCCTGCACCAAGAGTGTCCTGCAATCACATGTCGGTAGCTGCCACAGCAAAACAACTACCGTGCGAGCACTC
>NZ_JACYNU010000021.1:0-30422 GCF_014839455.1 Microbacterium sp. CFBP 8801
CCGCCGCCGGAACGAGGCGCACCGCACCGGGCTGCAGCCGCCGCATCACCGGAACCGTGCACAGGAAGGCGCCGCCGAAGACCGCCACGAGAAGCGTCGGCACGATGGTGACGGCCGAAGGCTGCGCCCACAGCGTGTACATCGTCGGCACGATCCAGGCGAGAGACATGCCCGCGCCGATGAACCACCCGCGGTTCGACATGGCGAAGCCGGCACCCGCGGAGGGTGCCGACCCGGCGGCGGGGGCGGCCTGCTCGTTCATCACGTTCACCATAGGACGCCCCCGTCGCTCACCCGCGCCGCGTATCGCGACGGAAGAAGGCGACCGTGCCCGTGACGAACACCGCGAGCCAGACGACCGCATTGATCAGGGCGCCGATGTCGAAGGCATCCCCCGTCAGCGGTGACCGCGCCAGCTCACCGATGCCGTACACGGGCGTCAGCTTGCCGATGACCTGCAGGAAGTCCGGCATGTTCGACAGCGGGAAGAACAGGCCGCCCAGGAACGACAGCAGAACGACGACCAGGCTCGTGATCTGCGCGACGTTCTCACCGGGCACCATGTAGCCGACCATGAGCCCGAGGGTCGTGAAGACCGCACCGGCGAGCAGCCACGCGGCCAGGCCCGACACGATCCACTGGGATGCCGACAACTCGACGCCCGAGAACATGGCCACGATGTAGGTCGCGACCATGGCGACGAGACCGAACATCATGCCCGCGATCGTCTTCACGGCGACATTGACGACAGGGTTCAGCGGCGTGAGGCGCAGCTGCCGCGTCCACCCCTGCGCGCGTTCGGCGGCGACCGACGCCCCGGTCTGGGTCGCCGACATCATCGCTCCGTACATCGCCATCGACACCATGATGTACGCGGCCACCGACACTCCCCCGGATGCCACGGGCGTCGCCGTCAGTGGTTCGTCGAGCAGCTGATACCCGACGATGAAGAACATCAGCACCGGGAACGCCACGGTGAAGAACAACCCGCGCGGGTTGCGGATCTTGCGCATCAGCTCGAGGCGCAGATAGGTGAGCGTGAACCCGCCGAGGGCGGGCACCGGTCGGTCGAGGGTGATGGCGGTCATCGGACTGCTCCGTTCAGGGCGGGTTCCGTAGCGTCGGCGGTGAGGGCGAGGAAGACGCTCTCGAGGTTCTGCGCGGTGATCTCGAGATCCCGCGCGGGGGTGGCGGTCAGCAGGTGTCGAGCGAGCTCGTCGGAATCACGCGTGCGGATCGTGACGCGCTCGCCGGCGGCCTCGACCGAATCGACGCCCGGAATCGACGCGAGCGCCGTGAGGTCGGCATCCGGGAGCGTCATCTGGACGACCCGACCCGAGACGAGGTTCTTGATCTCGGCGGTGCTCCCGTCGGCGACGATCCGGCCGCGGCTCATCAGAACGATGCGATCGGCGTATTCGTCGGCCTCGTCGAGGTAGTGCGTGGCGAACATGACGGTGCGTCCGCGGGCGGCATCCGCCCGGATCGCACTCCAGAACGAGCGGCGCGCCTCGACGTCCATGCCGGTGGTCGGTTCGTCGAGGATCAACAGCGCGGGGTCGCTCACGAGGGCCATCGCGAAACGGAGCCGCTGCTGCTCGCCCCCGGAGCACAGGCCCACGCGACGGTTCGCCAGACCCTGGATGCCGGCCCGCTCGAGGGCTTCGTCGACGGGACGCTTCTCGGCGAACAGGCTGGCCGTGAGGGCCACCGTCTCGCGGACAGTGATGTCTTTGAGGAGGCCACCGGTCTGCAGCACGGCCGAGACCAGGCCGCGGGCGACGGCGCCGCGGGGAGTGTGTCCGAACACCTGGATGGAGCCGGCGTCGGGGTTCGTGAGGCCGAGGATCATGTCGATCGTCGTGGTCTTACCCGCGCCGTTCGGGCCGAGGAAGGCCACGATCTCGCCCGGACGGACGGTGAGGTCGACGCCGCGAACGGCGTGGACGGAGCCGAAGCTCTTGACGACGCCCCGCGCGTCGATCGCGACGGGGGTGGGGGTGGAGGAGGTCATGTGTTCATGCTGGGCGCGCACGACGGCCGGCACGGGGGGCGTGGGTCACGTCGTGGGGGTGACGTTCGTCATGGGTCGGGGTGGATGGGTGAAGTTCGAGCCGGCTTGGATGTATACATGCACATCTGAGTTAGCGTTCCCGTGTTCGACTCACGACATTTGGAGGACCACATGGACGTTCGCGACCGACGGTCGGGTCGTTTCCTGCTCGCGACGGTGGCGATGGCCGCCACGGTCGTTGCGGGGACCGTTGTTCAGCCCCACGACGCAGCGCGCGCCGCAGATCCGCTCAGCGCAGAGACGGTCACGACGCAGGAAGTCGTCGACGCCCTCGACAGTGTGCCGGGAGGGCTGGTGCACGACGCTGTCACCGCGCCTTCCCCGGTCGCCGGAGGACCCGATGGTCCGTCATCCGCGCCGCTTGCCCTTGACATCCCGACCGATGCGTCCCGGGGAGTCGGCATGACCGCGGGCGACTTCAGCCTCGTCATCGAACTCCCCTACGCGGACGAGGCGAGCACGACGGCGCACACGACTGAGGGGGCTGTCGTGTACCCCTCCGAGGGTGACAGTGCCAACGCTGTCGTTCCCGTTCGGGGTGGAGTGCAGCTGCTCTCGGTGATCGAGAACCGGGACGCCCCGGAGACGTACTCCTACCCCCTCACTCTGCCCGCGGGGCATTCCCTCGAGGCGGGTCCCGACGGCGGCGCCCAGGTGGTCGACGCGCAGGGGACCGTCAAGGTGACCTTCGAGCCCGCCTGGGCGAAGGATGCCGCCGGGGTGAGCGTTCCCACGCACTACACCGTTGAGAAGAACACTCTGACTCAGGTCGTGGAGCACCGCGAGGCCACCGGAGTCGCCTATCCGATCGTCGCCGATCCTCTGCCCGTCATCCTGATCGTCGTGACGGCCGCCGCGGCGATCGTCGTCACCGCTCTCGCTCTGGGAGTCGCCACCTGGATCGTCGTGAGCTGGTGGAACCTCTGCCGCTCGCGGGGCCAGTATCCGCAGCTGTCGACGCGTGACGGCTTCACGGCGCGATGCGTGCGCTGAGTCGAGCGCTGGGTGCCGACCGACTGTTCGTGATGGCCTGTTCGTTCTCCATCGCGGTCGGTGTCACCATCATCGGGGCCCTCGTGCTGACGACCTGCGCGCTCATTCAGACCACCACCATTCAGATCCCATTCGTCGCGGTGTTCCACGGATTCCTCGGCGAGGGGGGAATCAACGCCGTCACGGTGAATGGGTCGTGGGGTGGAGTGTTCGGAGTGGTGCTCCTCCTCGCGGCACCTCTCTGTGCGGTGGCCATCACTTACCGCGGTGGCGATCACTGATCCGTCTTCGGAATCGCCCAGGGACACCGCCCGTCCCGATTCGGCGCTCCCGCGACGAGCGCGGGCGAACCTTTCCCCGTGAGGGGTGGATCTGTGGATAACTCCCGAGGCGACTTCTCAGACCTCAGTACCGTGCGAGGATGCAGAAATTCACGGTCGAGCCAGAGGCACTGCGCCGTGCGGCGTACGCGGTCGACGCCGCGGGCGACCACGCAGGGGCGCAGACGTCGTTGACGCCGACGCGCAACCTGGGGCACGCGCGGCTGAGTGCGGCGGCCGAGGAGTTACTGCAGAGTCTGACGGGCGGTTGGACGGAGGCCACGGCGCATATCGACGCCGTGGCGGCGAGTCTGCGCGCCACCGCGCAGATCTACGAGCGAGCCGATGCCGAGGGCGAACGAGACGCTCGCACCATCGGCGCGCAGCGATGAGTGCCCTGGGCGCGACGACGCTGGCCTCTGAGCTGGTTCCCGGCTCCGTCCAGGCGGCCTACGAACTCGCGCGTCTCGGCGGGCAGCGATCTTCGGTCGCCGATGACATCTCTCACTCCCTTCGGCGACAGCACGAGATCGACGGATGGACGGGGAGCGCCTCCGACGCGTACGGCGCGCGGATCAACCTCATCGCGCGGCGATGGGAGCTGATCGGTGAGGCGCTGGAGGCTCTGGTCGAACCGATGCAGACGTATGGCCGCGCATTGTCGCGCGCCCAGGGGCTGGCTCAGGATGCCATCGAGGCATGGGCCTACGCCTCATCGCTGCCGACCGACGGTGGCGAGCTACCCGCATTCCGTTCCTTCGCGAGCGGATGGCCGCTGGCCATCTCGGACGGACGCCATCAGGGCGCAGCGCCGAGTTCCCGCGCTGAGGCCTTGCGCCGGGCCGAAGCGATGCTCGCCGACGCGTGCGCCGACGTGCTCGCCGCGGGTGACATCGCCGCGGCCGCGGTGCGTGCATTGATCGAGCCGCTCCGCGCGCGAGGCGAGGTCTGGGTCTCGATCGGTGAGGGCCTCGGGCGCACCGCGGTGCCGTCGGCGCACGTGCTGTCGGTCATGTC
Organism: Microbacterium sp. CFBP 8801; assembly: GCF_014839455.1. NCBI lineage: Bacteria > Bacillati > Actinomycetota > Actinomycetes > Micrococcales > Microbacteriaceae > Microbacterium > Microbacterium sp. CFBP 8801. Next base: position 4,405 of record NZ_JACYNU010000021.1, read on the forward strand.
CGCGCTCGATCCGTCTGCCCTGACCGCTCTGCTGCGGGCACGGCCCGACCTGGTGGTGAGGCTCGCACAGGCCGACCCTGCGGCCATCGCGCCGTGGTGGCGCGATCTCGACCCCGACGTGCGCGAGGTGCTCATCACCGAAGCACCCGGGGTGATCGGGAACCTGGGCGGCGTCGCGTACGCGTCTCGGGACCGCGCGAATCGCATCGTGCTCGCGCAAGCGCTTCAGGATGCCAGGAACAGCCCCTGGGATCAGTCCGATCAGGTCGCTGCGCTGGAGGCACTGGAGAGAGCTGCCACGGGCAATACCCTCGCCTCGCTCGTGCTCGATCGGCCCCCGTTGGCGCAGGTGGCGGTGGGCGATCTGGATCGGGCTCGTCATATTTCGGTGATCGTGCCGGGGATGGGGACGACGGTCGGGGGTGACATGGAGGCGTACGCGGAGGTCGCTGATGCCCTCGCCGGGCAGCAAGCTCGCCTATCCGGCGTCGGTCGCGATGATCTTGGCGTGATTGCCTGGATCGGGTATCACCCACCCATGCCGGATAGCCACGCGTTAGAAATGATCTCCGATGACCGAGCCTCAGTCGGAGCCCGCAGTCTCGCGTACGACTTGGAATCGCTTCGAGTTACAGCTGGCAACGGTTCTCTGGTGGAACTCTCCGTCATTGCGCATTCCTACGGAACTGACGTCGCCACCCTCGCGCTCCAGCAAGCGGAGGCGGATCACCTCGTGATGCTCGGCTCCGCTGGAATTTCTGGCGAAGTCGGCGATGCCTCCACACTGAATGTCCCCGAGGGGCAGGTTTTCTCATCGCAATCGAGGCGTGACGAGTGGGCCCCGATCGGCCAGGTCTTATCCGGACGCACAGACCCGACGAGTGGCGGGTTCGGAGCCTCGGTGTTCTCGTCGGAGTCCGCAGTCGTCGAAGGGAAGGAGCTTCTTGCGGTGTCCAAGCATGGGCCGATCGGGGCGGAGACGGCGGCGGACGCCAGCTACTTCACGTCGAACACCACCTCGATGTACAACACGGCGCTCGCAACGATGGGCAACGACGAGCGTCTCGTTCTGGGTGGCACCGCCGAGGATCGCGCGGTGAGAAATGGAAAGAAATGGGGTGAGAACGAACTGTGAGACGACGGTTGAAAGTCACGATCGTTCTCCTGGCGTGCATCGCACTTACGGGCTGCTCGCCCACGAATCAATCTGAGGGAGAAGCCATGACCGTCGACGATGTTCTGTCTCATGGGAATGACCTATACGCCGCTGTGCGAGGTGTCGTGGGTGAGGACGGGTGGTCGACAGATGAAAAATGGCTATCTTGCGGGATTGCTGATGGGCAGACAATGGTTAAATTGCGTCTCGATTCGAGGCTCGCGGCGGATTTTCCCGGACGACCTCAAGACTTGATCGAGCTTGTTCGCGGGCGATGGTCGACCTTGGGTGTCGACGCGGCCACGGCAGTCAACCGCGATCTTGATCCCGTCCGATACATACTTTCCGACCCGCCCTTTCTGCAGGGAGTGAGGGAGGACGGTTCCATTTCGAGTCTCTGGCTCGGAACCGGGATCGCCAACTTTGGCTATGTCAGCCCCTGCGTCCCTGGTGACGTGTTTCTGCTGAACGGCGTGACACGTTCCTCTCTTTCCCACACGTCGTTGGGCACGACGCACTGAGAGGACCGAACGAACTTCAGGGTGTCCTCCGGTGACGCTCCGCACCCGCGATGTCCGAGCCTCGGGTTAGCCTGACCACATGTCGGGCAAGGTCTACGTCATCCATGAGAACCCCCAGTGGCTCCCGCCGTTCGAGGCGGCGTTCACCGCCGAGGGGGTGCCGTTCGAGGAGTGGTTGCTCACCGATGGGTCGATCGACCTGTCGGTCGAACCGCCCGAGGGCATTTTCTGGTCGCGTCTGAGTGCCTCGGCGCATACGCGTGACCACGCGCACAGCAAGGAGTTCGGTCGTGCCGTGCTGCGCTGGCTGGCGTCGTGGGGGCGCACCGTCATCAACGGCGCCGACGTGCTGGAGCTCGAGGTCAGCAAGGTCGCTCAGCATGCGGCTCTGCGTCACGCCGGTATCGATGTGCCGCGCACCGTCGCGGTGTTCGGCGTCGACGATCTCGCCGCGAAGGCCGAGCAGTTCGGGGTGCCGTTCATCAGCAAGCACAACCAGGGCGGCAAGGGCCTCGGCGTACGCCGCTGGGACTCCGTGGCCGAGTTCTCGGAATGGGTCTCCTCCCCCGACTTCGAACCGTCGCCCGACGGCATCACGCTGCTGCAAGAACTTCTGGTCGCGAAGGCGCCGTTCATCACCCGCGCGGAGTTCGTGGCGGGTGAGTTCGTCTACGCCGTTCGAGTCGACACGAGCGCGGGCAGCTTCGAGCTCTGCCCGGCCGAGGCCTGCGCGGTTCCCGGAGCCGATGGCGTCGAGCCCGAGCCGCTCTTTCGCCTCCGCGGTGACGTCGACCAGGCACTCATCGACCGTTACCTGGCCTTCCTCGCCGCCGAGGGGGTCGGCATCGCCGGGATCGAGTTCATCGAGACCCGTGACGGACGCACCGTCACCTACGACGTGAACACCAACACCAACTACAACCCCGATGTCGAGGCGACCGCGCCGCGCTCCGGACCGCGTGACATCGCGCGCTGGCTGGGCTCGCTTCTCCCCCAAGAGGCGGTGGGTGCTCGTGGCTGAGGCCGCCCCGCCGCATACCGAGTGGCAGGGCTTCGGGTTCGCGACGCGTCAGGTGCACGCCGGCGAGGTCGAAGACCTCACGCACGGCTCGCGCATCACCCCGGTGCACCTGTCGGCGGCGTACCGTTTCACCTCGTTCCAAGAGGCCACCGATCGATTCGGCGGCGCCGACCTGGGGCACCTGTACTCGCGAAACCTGAACCCGACTAACCAGGTCGCCGAAGCACGACTGGCGTCGCTCGAAGGCGGGGCCGGCACGATCGTCGTCGGCTCCGGCCAGGCAGCCATCACCATGGCCCTGCTGGGTCTCGCCGGCAGCGGCGAGCACCTCGTGTCGACCGCGAGCATCTACAGCGGAACCCGAGTGCTATTCGACCGCACCTTCGCGCGCATGGGTGTCACCGTCGACTACGTCTGGGACCCCAGCGACGAGCGCGAGTGGGACTCCCTCATTCGGCCCGAGACCAAAGCGATCTTCACCGAGACGTTGCCGAACCCGAAGAACGACGTCGTCGACATCGACGCCGTCGCCCGAGTGGCACGAAGACACGGCATCCCCCTCGTCGTGGACAACACGATCGCGACCCCCTTCCTGATCCGTCCCATCGAGAATGGAGCCGACATCGTCGTGCATTCCGCGACGAAGTTCCTCTCGGGTCACGGCGCCAATCTCGCGGGCGCCGTCGTCGACGGCGGAACGTTCGACTGGGCGGCATCCGATCGCCCGTATCCCGGCCTCACCGAGACGCCGATCGCAGAACACGCCTCGTTCGTCGACGCGTTCGGCCCTCGCGCGTTCGAGTTCTTCCTGCGGTTCGGCATCGCCAACGACACCGGTCCCGCCCTGTCGCCGCTCAACGGCTTCCTTCTGCAGCAGGGCATGGAGACGTTGTCGGTGCGCATGCGCCAACACCTCTCCAGCGCACACACGATCGCGACGTGGCTCGAGCAGCACGATGGCGTCGAGAGCGTCGACTACGCCGGACTCCCGTCGCACCCGCAGCACGCGCTCGCCGTCCGCGACTACGGCGGCCTCTCGGGGTCGGTCTTCTCGTTCACCGTGGCTGGCGGTCGCGACGGCGCCGAGCGATTCTTTGACGCGCTGCGCCTGTTCAGCCGCATGACGAACATCGGCGACACCCGCTCGATGGCGCTGCATCCCGCGACCACGACCCACCTCGGCTTCACGCAAGCGACGCGCGACCGCCTCGGCATCGGCGACGGTCTCGTGCGTCTGTCGATCGGCCTCGAGGATGCCGAAGACCTCATCGCCGACCTGGATCAGGCGCTTCGCGCGGTCTGACGCCGGCTGCGTCGCCTGGCGGGCCGATCCGTCAGCCTCCGGCTTCGTTGAACTCAGCGGCCTGCCGCCGACGCCGCACTCCCCCGCCCCCCGTTGAGTGTCCAAGACACGCCGCAGCCCACCCCGACTGAGCGGCGTGTTCTGGACACTCAACACTGGGGAAGCGCACGTAGAGCGCGCGGCGCGTTCGGAACCCTCGCCAGGGGAGACGCGCTCAGCGCGGCGGCGGCGCGATCAGGCGTCGCGGAGAGCCTCGAGGCGCCGCACGCGCGGGATGACGTCGGCGGCGAAACGTTGCAGTTCGGGCAGGTGCGGCGAGAACTGCAGCAGCAGGGTCGAGACGCCGACGTTCGCGAACTCGACGATCCGGTCGGCGACCTGATCGGGCGTGCCGATGAGGTTGGGCCGCAGGCCGCGGTTCGACACCGAGTACTCCTTGAGATCGACCGGGGTGTCGAGCTTCGACTTGCTCACGAAGTCCTGGTACGAGCCGTAGGCCGCTCCCCCGCGCACGTCGGTGATGCGGTCGATCTCGGCCTGGGCCTCGTCGTCGGTGTCGCGGACGACCGCGTACGCGGCCATGCCGAACGCCTCGAACGGCGAGGCGCCGGCCTCGGAGCGCCGACGGCGCATGTCGGCCACCTTCGTCGACAGCTCCTCGAGCGTGCCGCCGTGCGTCAGGTACGCGTCGGCGAAGCGCGTGATCGCGGTGCGACCGGCCTCGCTCTCGCCCCCGGCGTACAGGCGCGGAAGCACCTGCGGCTTCGGTTCGGTGTACGTGCCCTCGGTGCGGTAGTACTCGCCCTCGTAGGCGAAGGGGGTCTGCGTCCACAGGCCCCGCAGCACCTCGACCCACTCGATCGTGCGGGCGTAGCGGTCGTCGTGCGCGCTGAACAGGCCGTCGTACTGCTTGGCCTCTTCGGCCCACCAGGCCGACACGACGTTCAGCGTGAAGCGCCCCCCGCTGATCTCGTCGATGGTCGCCGCCTGCTTCGCGGTGTGGAACGGGTTGTGAAACCCCGGGCGTACGGCCGTCATGAGCTCGAGACGAGACGTCACCGCGGCCAGACCGGCGGTCACCGCCCACGCGTCGAGCGACGGGGCTTCGACGCCCTTGATGTCGTTCAGGTTGAGCTCGGGAATGAGCGTCAGGTCGAAGCCGCCCTCTTCGGCGACGCGGGCGATCTCGGCGATGTGGGCGAACGACACGGGCGTCTGCTCGTCGTCGACGTTGCGCAACCACCCGCCGAAGATCGGGGTCCAGTAGCCGAATCGCACGCGCTGGGGGGAGGTCATTGGTCCATCCTCACCCGTTCCCAGACGCCCGGGGTCACGGGGCGAAACGGGCCGTCACATGACGTTGACCCGAAGCCGACCCGGTGCGACGGTGGCCGTGTTCCGATCCGCGAGGAGGATTCCATGACCGACATCTCCCCCACCCACGAGCCCCTGAAGTTCGCCTACTGGGTTCCCAACGTCAGTGGCGGACTGGTCATCAGCTCGATCGAGCAGCGCACCGACTGGAGTTACGACTACAACGTGAAGCTGGCGCAGACGGCCGAGCGCGTCGGCTTCGAGTACGCGCTGAGCCAGGTGCGGTACGCCTCCAGCTACGGCGCGGCCCAGCAGCACGAGTCCACCTCGATCAGCCTCGCGCTGCTGCTGAACACCGAGCGACTCAAGGTCATCTCGGCGATCCACCCGGGGATCTGGCATCCGGCGGTTCTCGCGAAGTTCATCAACACCGCCGACCAGTTCTCGCACGGGCGGGCCGCGGTGAACGTGGTCAGCGGATGGTTCAAAGACGAGTACACCGACCTGGGTCTGGAATGGCTGGAACACGATGAGCGGTACGAGCGGGCCGCCGAATTCATCCAGGTGCTGCGGGGCCTCTGGACACAGGAGAAGTTCTCGTTCCACGGCAAGTACTACGACATCACCGACTTCACGCTGCGTCCGTTCCCGTACGAGGTGCCGGGGCGCCCCCACCCCGAGATCTTCCAGGGCGGGAACAGCACCGCCGCGCGATTCAATGGCGGCGCCTTCTCGGACTGGTACTTCTCGAACGGCAAGGACTTCGACGGCTTCACCGAGCAGTACGACGACGTCACGCGCGTCGCCGCCGAGCACGGGCGCCGCACGCGCTTCGGTTTGAACGGCTTCGTCATCCAGCGCGACAGCCGTGCCGCGGCCGAGGCGCAGCTGCGCGACATCATCGAGCACGCCGACGACAGCGCGGTGCAGGGATTCCGTCGGAGCGTGCAAGAAGCCGGTGCCGCCACGAAAGACGGCAAGGGCATGTGGGCCGACTCGTCGCTCGACGACCTCGTGCAGTACAACGACGGTTTCCGCACGAAATTGTTCGGCGACGCGCAGCAGATCGCGGAACGGATCATCGAATACAAGAAGCGCGGTGTCGATCTGTTCCTGCTGGGCTTCCTGCATTTCCAGGAGGAGCTCGAGCACTTCGGTGAGACGGTGATCCCGATCGTGCGCGAACTCGAGGCCGATCTCGCGCGCACCGGGGACGCGATCGCGGTACCGGCCCGCTGACCGGAGGCCCCGCTTAGGCTCGAAGAATGGCGCGAATCAGCGGGGTGCCCGAGAGCACGCGGGGCGGCGCGCGGCTGGGGTTCTTCACCCGACTTCTGGATGCCGGAACCGACGGCCAGCGGTATCGCGCGGCGCTCGAACAGGTGCGTGCGGCCGAAAGGCTCGGCTTCGCGTCGTTGTGGGTCGCCCAGCATCACTTCGACCGCGACGAGGGGGGACTGCCGTCGCCCTTCCCGTTCCTGGCGGCGGCCGCCGTGCAGACCGACCACGTCGCCCTGGGAACCGGCATCGTGACGCTGCCCATCGACGACCCGGTGCGCGTGGCCGAGGATGCCGCGTTCGTCGACGCCCTGAGCGCAGGGCGCGTGCAGCTCGGCATCGGTACCGGTGGCACTCCCTCGTCGTTCGCCGCGTTCCGCCGCTCGTCCGACGACCGGCGTGAGATCCAGGCCGAGCACGTCTCGGTACTCCGCGACGCCTTCGCGGGGCGCGGGATCCGCGACACGGAGCTGCGGCTCAACCCCCCGGCTCCCCACCTGGGCTCACGCCTCTGGCAGGCGACCTTCTCGGTCGACGGCGGGCGTCGCGCCGGGCGGGAGGGCGACGGTCTTCTGCTCTCGCGCACGCAGCCGCGAGAACCCGGGCAGACGCTGCACGATGTCCAGCTGCCGGTCATCGAGGCCTACCTCGCGGCGTTGCCGTCGGGGGTCGAGCCCCGCATCCTCGCCTCGCGCACGGCGGTGGTGGTCGACGCTGCCGACCTCGACGAGACCTGGCGCGTAGCTGAGCGCGGCATCCGGCGCCTCACCCGCACCTTCCTTCGACGCGACGACTCGGGCGATCTGCGAGATCTCGCGCGTGCTTCCGACACCCACCTCGGCACCGTCGACGAGGTCGTGGCCTCACTGACCGCCGACCTCACCCTGGCCCGCGCGACAGATGTGGCGTTCCAGGTGCATTCCGTCGACCCCGCGCACGAGGTGACGCTGCGCTCGCTGGAGTTAATGGCCACGGAGGTGGCCCCCCGCATCGGCCTGCGCACCGGGGCCGAGGCAGCCGGTGAGCTCCGGAATCTTGGGGGCCGATAGCGACGTATGACGTCAGAGGCATACATTCCTCGGTCGGAATGTGATCACCCCGACCCCGTCAACGCAGGAAGTCGGAGACGAGGGTGAACACCCACCAGCCGCCGATGGCGACCGCGACGACGACGGTGACCCACGAGAACCGGCGTTTCAACCGTCGACCAGGCACGGCGACGCCCCGGGGTGGGGGAGTGAGCAGCGGAGCGGCCGGATACGACACTCCGGCGTCGACCGAAACCGTGGGCACCCCCGACGAGGCTGCGGTCGACAGCCGCTCATCGCGCCAGCGCGCCCACTGCGCGAGTTTGTCATCGATCGCGTCGACGGTCACGAACAACCATTCCCAGACGGCGGGGTCGAGCGTCGACAGCTCGCGCCGCGAGTAGAGGAACAGCCAGTCATCGACGATCTCGACGTCGAGGGCGGCGGCGCTGTCGATGAAGCGCGCCATCACGTCGGGCGTGAAGAGGTACAGCGCGTCCCGCTCGTACCCCTCCGGGCAGTACAGCGCGAAGTGCCTGTCGAAATCGCCCTCGAGACTGAGCCGCTGGCGTGGGCCGAACGAGACGGGCAGATTGGTTCCCCCGAAGAGGCCGTTGTTGCCCACGGCATCCAGCACGATGTGCGGAAGAGGGGTGTCGAGGCGGAGGGCGACGAACCCCCACCGGTGCGTCTGCTTGTTCTTGCCCGACCCGGTCTCGTACGAGAAGTTGCCGATCTCCACGGCCCGCGGACGTTCTCCGCGCACGAGATCGCTGGTCTCGCGAGAGTGACCGAGGCCGAAGATCATGCCGGGAAGCGGGGGGTTGGCGAACCCCGGATGCCAGGTCATCCCGTTGGCGCGCGCGAAGCGATCCAGGCGGTATCGGCGTACGGCCGCTCCCCCGAGGCCGCGGATGATCGCCACACCCGTGAAGACGGAGACGGCCAGGAAGAAGGCCAGGACCAGCAGGGAGATCGGGCCGGAGCCGTCGCGTGCGAAGAACGACGCGACGATCGCGCCGAAGACCGGCACAGCCACGAGCAGGAACGCGGCGCCCACGATCACCAGCACGACGATCGACACGAGTCGACCGCTCAGTCGGCCCTCGCGTCGAAGCTGCGCGCTGAACGCGCGCGCCGTCGCGCGGTCGACGGGCTCGGTGAGCGGCGCGGGGTCGAACGGTGCGTTGCGGGTCATCGTGATCGCCTCCCTTCGTCGACGGTATTCACAGCGACAGCACGAGCAGGAGAGGCACGAGCAGCATCACCAGGCCCAGGGCGAGTGCCCCGCCCACGATCACCAGCACGACGACCCACGGATTGCTGCGACGAAGTCGCCTGCCCGCCGGTGCCACGCCCCGCGGGTGCGGCTGGAGCAGGCCGGCAGGCACGACGGGTGCGCCCCCGGATGCCGCTCCCCCGGCGTGGGCGACGGGGACCGGAGTCGGCGCGGGCACGGCGGTCACGCGGTCGTCACGCCACCGCTCCCACTGCTCGAGCTTGTCGAGCAGCGCGGAGATCACCGAGAACTCCCACGCCCAGCGCCCAGGATCGACGCTCGACAACTCCTCGCGGGAGTAGAGGAACAACCAGTCGTCGACGATCTCGACGTCGAGCACCGCGGCGTTGTCGATGAACCGGGCCATGACGTCGGGGGTGAAGAGGTACAGCGCGTCGCGTTCGTAACCCTCGGGGCAGAACAGGCGGAAATGGCGGTCGAAGTCTCCCTCGAGGCTGAGCCGTTGGCCTCGCACCCACGACGCCGGAAGGTTCGACCCGAACGCGCCGTCGTTCGCCGTGGCATCGAGGACGATGTGGGGGAGCGGCGTGCCGAGGCGGATGGCGATGTAGCCCCACCGCACGGTGGTGCTGCTCTTGCCGTTGCTCACGACGTACGAGTGGTTGCCGATCTCGACGAAGCGCGGCTGCCGGCCCCGCACCACATCGGCCGCCGTGCGAGCGCTGCCGAGCGAGAAGATCACCCCGGGAAGCGGGGGCGCCGGCACCGCGGGGATGTACTCCATGCCCACGTCGCGGGCGAACCCGGCGATCCGCCACCGGCGGTCTTCCTGCGCCCGCACGCCGCGCTGAGCGACGAGGATGCCGGCGATCAGGGCGCCGAGTCCCAGCAGCACGGGCACGACGAAGAGGAACCCGACGACGATCGCGCCCTCGTGCAGCACCGAGGCGAAGACCGCGACCAAGAACGCGAAGAACACGCCCATTCCGGCGATCATCGCGAACGCGATCGTGTACGCGACCACCGCGACGGCACCGTTGCCCGACGGCAGGCGCCCCTCGGCGCGCAGCCGTGCGGTGAAGGCGCGCGCGCCCGCGCGATCCTCGGGTATCAGGAGTGCCCTCGCGTCGAACGGTCGTATCCCTGTCATGCGGCCCCCCGCCGTCGGTGTGCTCCACGCTACCGATCGCCGATTCCCCGGGGGAGCCGGCATCCGTTAGACTACGAAGGTTGTCCGGTCACGCCCATGCGCGTATAAGGCCGCGGCAACGTGCACCACACCCTCCTGCTGCCGGGAAATGCCCGTCAGCCGTTCTAGTCCGAAGGAGGTGGGTTAGTGACGCACCAGTACGAACTCATGGTCATCTTCGATCCCGAGGTCGACGAGCGCCAGGTCGCTCCGAAGCTCGACGGATTCCTCAAGGTCATCACGGCCGATGGGGGAACCATCGACAAGATCGACATCTGGGGCCGCCGTCGTCTCGCCTACGAGATCCGCAAGAAGAACGAGGGCATCTACGCCGTCGTCAACTTCGTCGCGACCAGCGCTGCCACGAACGAGCTCGACCGTCAGCTGAAGCTGAACGAGCAGATCATGCGCACCAAGGTCCTGCGGGCTGAAGAGGCCATCGCTCAGGTTGCCGCCGAAGCCAAGCGCTCCGAGGAGAAGGCTGCTCGCAAGGCCGCCGCTCCCCGCAAGGTCGAGTCCGCCGAGAAGGCTGCGAAGTAACGACGATGGCCGGCGAAACCGTCATCACCGTTGTGGGCAACCTCACGGCCGACCCCGAACTGCGTTACACGCAGAACGGTCTTCCGGTCGCGAACTTCACCATCGCGTCGACTCCCCGCACGTTCGACCGTCAGGCGAACGAGTGGAAAGACGGCGAGGCGCTGTTCCTGCGTGCCTCGGTGTGGCGCGAATTCGCCGAGCACGTCGCCGGTTCGCTGACGAAGGGTTCCCGTGTCATCGCGACCGGTCGCCTCAAGCAGCGTTCATACCAGGACCGCGAGGGCAACAACCGCACCTCCATCGAACTCGAAGTCGATGAGATCGGACCCTCGCTCCGCTACGCGACCGCTCAGGTCACCCGTGCCGCGTCCAGCGGTGGTGGCGGCGGTGGCGGTGGCGGACAGCGCCCGCAGGTGCAGCAGTCGGCTGATGAGCCGTGGTCGACCCCCGGGTCGAACAACGGCGGCAACAGCGGCGGCGGCGCCGACGCGTGGAGCACTCCCGGTTCCTACGGAGACGACACACCGTTCTGATCTTCGCCGCGCTCTCGAGCGTGACGATCCCTGAAATTCCGGATGCCATTCGCCGGTCCGCGTGACCGAGCAGGCATCCGAACCACACGAAAGAAGGAAGCATGGCTGGAAAGGCCACTGGCGACCGCCGCAAGCCGCGGAAGGGCGCGAAGAACGCAGCCCCCGCGAAGGCGATTCGCGTCGGCGTCATCGATTACAAGGACGTCCCCACCCTCCGCAAGTTCATCTCGGAGCGCGGGAAGATCCGTGCCCGTCGTATCACCGGTGTCTCCGTGCAGGAGCAGCGCCTGATCGCCCGCGCCATCAAGAACGCGCGCGAGATGGCTCTTCTGCCCTACGCCGGCGCCGGCCGCTAAGGAGCACCCGATGGCAAAGCTGATTCTCACGAATGAGGTCACCGGGCTCGGTAGCGCCGGTGACGTTGTCGAGGTCAAGAACGGGTACGCCCGTAACTACCTCATCCCCCAGGGTTTCGCCGTCGCGTGGTCGCGCGGTGGCGAGAAGCAGGTCTCGTCGATCCGTGCCGCTCGCGAGAGCCGCGCGATCCACGATCACGAAGACGCTGTGGCCCTGAAGAACACGCTCGAGTCGAACACCGTCAAGCTGGCCGTCAAGGCCGGTAACGAGGGTCGCCTCTTCGGTTCGGTCAAGACGGGCGACGTCGCCGACGCCGTCAAGGCCGCCGGTCTCGGCGAGCTCGACAAGCGCAAGATCCAGATCACCTCGGCGATCAAGTCGGTCGGCGAGCACGAGGCGACCGTTCGCCTGCGTGACGATGTCACCGCCGTGATCACCCTCCAGGTGGTTGCCGCGAAGTAATTCGCGACGCACGAATCGGTCCCGCTCCTGCTTCGGCAGGGCGGGGCCTTTTCGTGTCCTGCGGCGGGCCCGTCATACTCGACGGCGGGCTCGAACGGCTCGTCCACCGGGACGGCTCCCGGGCCGCGCCAGGGGAGGACCCCGTGACCGTCGAGGGGACCGGTGCCGCCGAGCCTAGGCTGAGAGCCGTGACCGACCCCCGCGCACCCGAGCGCATCGTCCGCCGCTTCGCGCGCGCCTCGAACCTCATGATCGCCGGCCGCCCCTTCGCGGTGCGCGGCGAGGGCTCCGCCGACCTGCACGCTCTGCTCGCCCGGCTGGGTGGCATCCCGAGCCCGTCGCCGGCGCCCGGTCGCGTCGAGTTCGATCTGGATGCCGACACCACCACGCTCGACGGAGTGCCCCTTCCCGAGCGCGGCGACGCCGCCGGCCGCATCGCCTTCGCGCGCACCCACATGCCCGTCGCCGCCGCTCTCGCGGAGCGCCTCGACCTGACCGGCCTGCGGGTGGGCGTGGCGATGGTGCTCGAGCCCAAGACCGCCGTGCTGTCGCTGCTGCTGCGCGAGCGGGGCGCCGAGGTGTCGGTCTACGCGCATCCCGACGAGACCGATGTCGCGGTCGCCGACGAGCTGCGCGCGCGGGGCTTCGCCGTGACCGCCGATCCCGCCCTGGCCGGAGCCGAGGAACGCGCCGCCGCCCTCGGCTTTCTGCGTGCGGGTCTCGACGTGCTGCTCGACGACGGTGCGCACCTGGTGCGCCTGGCCCACGAGGACGATCCCGCGCTCGTCGACGGCTGGATCGGTGCGTGCGAAGAGACGACGAGCGGGCTGACGCCGCTGCGTCGGATGCACGATGCCGGCCTGCTGCGCTGCGCCGTGATGGCCGTCAACGACGCCCGCACCAAGACGATGTTCGACAACCGCTACGGCACCGGGCAATCGTGCGTGTTCGCGATCGCCGATCTTCTGGAGGAGCGGGGGATCGCGCTGACCGACCAGCCCGCGCTGGTGCTCGGCTACGGTCCGGTGGGTCGGGGCGTCGCGGCGCACCTGCGTGCCCTCGGTGCCGAGGTGCGGATCGCCGAGACCGATCCCGTCCGGGCCCTCGAGGCGCGGCACGACGGCTTCGCCACGAGGGCGGCGCGCGAGCTGGCGTCCGGAGCCCTGGTGGTGTCGGCGACCGGTGTTCCGGCGACCGTGACCCCCGAGATCGCCGCGGGGGCGCGGATCATCGCCGTCGCCGGGGGAGTGCCGGGCGAGGTGTCCGACGCGGGAGCCGCCCTGCTGCTCGGCGGCGGGGGAGCGGTGAACATCACGGCGGCCGAGGGTAACCCCATCGAGATCATGGACCTGTCCTTCGCCGTGCAGCTCGCCGCCCTCGGTGAACTGCTGTCGCGTCGCCCCGCCCCCGGGGCGCACGCGCTCGACGCCGGCGTCGACGACCTCGTGGCGCGCACGGCGCTGGTCGTGCGCGGGGTCGACCTCGACGCCCCTCGCGCCCTCGATGCCGACTGCCTCGACGACTGGCGTTCCCCGCGCTACCGGGGCGGTGCCGCATGAACGTCGTGCTGTATTCGGCATCCCTCGTTCTGCCCATCACGGCCCCGCCGATTCCGGGCGGGGCGATCGCGGTGGCGGGTGGGCGCATCCGGCACGTGGGAGACCGCGAATGGGTGCGGCACGAGCTGCGCGCGCGAGGGGTGGCCTTCGACGAGGTGCACTGGCCGGGGGTGCTCACCCCGGGCCTGGTGAACGCCCACTCGCACCTGCAGTACACGGGCATGGCCGAGGTCGGGCGCGGCTCCTACGCGGGCTTCGACGACTGGGACGAGGCGTTCACGCCCGTCTACCGCGAGGGTCACGACTGGGCGGCGGATGCCAGAACCGGCGCGCTCGCCATGATCGCCGCGGGGACCACGGCGGTGGCCGACATCGTCACCGACGTCGAGGCGGCCTCGGCGCTGCACGATGCGCGGCTGCACGGCATCACCTACTGGGAGGTGATGAGCTGGACCAACGCGGCGTGGGCGCAACGCGGCCGCGCCGAGGTGGAGGCACGGCTCGACGCGCTGCCCGGCCCTCCCGGTACGGGGCTGTCGCCGCACGCGCCGTACTCGCTCGACGTGGAGCCGCTGCTCGAGATCCCCGACATCGTGCGCGAGCGGGGGAGTCGCCTGCACCTGCACCTGGGTGAGGCGGCGTTCGAGCGCGAGCACGGCGAGGCCGTGCCGTGGCAGGTGCATCGGCCGTCGAGCTTCCGGGCGCTGCGCGACGAGGGCTTCGGCACCGGGGCGACGGAATTCGTCGACGAGCTGGGCGTTCTGGGGCCGGACTGCCACATCGCGCACGGGGTGTACATGACCGCCCGCGACCGGGCGATCCTGCGCGCCCGCGGCACGACGGTGGCGCTCTGCCCGCGCTCCAACGCCGTCATCGGGCTCGACGAGCCGCCCGTGGCCGCCTACCTCGTCGAGGGCAATGCGCTGGCCGTGGGCACCGACTCCCTGGCATCCAGTCCCTCCCTCGACCTGCTCGCCGACGTGTCGGCCCTGCATCGCCTCGCGCGGACCCAGGGATACGTCAATCGCGACCTGTCGGAGTTGCTGCTGCGCGCGGCGACGCTGGGCGGGGCGCACGCGATGGGCCTCGACACCGGACCCGCCCGCACGGGGTACCTCGCCGTGGGCGCCGTCGCCGACCTGGCGTTCTTCGACGTCGCGGTGTCGGACGTCGATGACACCATCGAGCATCTCGCGGTGGACGGCGCGGGTTCCGCGGCCGCCACCTTCATCGACGGCGAGGCCCGGTGGGTCTCGGCCGGCTTCACCCGAGAGACCGGAGTCCTCACATGACCGATCGCCCCGCCACCGCCGTCCTGCTCGATCTCGAGCCCCACGCCGAGGGTGGCTGGTTCCGCCGCATGTGGACCGGCGGCTATGCGGTCGAGACGCCGGCGGGCGAGCGGCCCGCGGCCACCTGCATCCACTACCTGCTCACCCCCGGCGAAGAGAGCGCGTGGCACGTCGTGGCGAGTGACGAGGTGTGGCTCTGGCACGGCCCCGGAACGCTCGAGCTGTCACTGGGCGGCGACGGCGCCGAACCGGGGGAGGCGCGCACCGTGACGCTCGGTCCCGACCTCGCCGCGGGCCACGTGCTGCAGCACACCGTGCCCGCCGGGGTATGGCAGTCCGCTCGGCTGGCGGGGGAGTCCGAGGTCGTCGTCAGCTGCCTCGTGTCGCCAGGTTTCAGCTTCGAGGATTGGCGCCTCGCCCCGTGATTTAGGCTGTGCACATCACAGCACTCCGGGGATGACCCCGATACGTCCACGAGGAGACATCGTGACCACTTTCGCACGCCTGCGCCGCGCCGCCGCCCTGACCGCCGTGGCCACCGCCACGGTCGTCTCGCTCACCGCCTGCGCCTTCGCCCCCACCGGTTCCGACGCCGGCGCCGCCTCCGCTTCCGAGGGGGCGCTGCAGACCGTCACCGCCGGCAAGCTCACCATCGCCACGGGCGAGCCGGCGTTCTCGCCGTGGGTCGAGAACGACGACCCCGCGTCGTGCGAGGGCTTCGAGGCCGCCGTCTCGTGCGCCGTCGCCGAGAAGCTCGGCTTCGCGACGAGCGACGTGGTGTGGGTGCGCTCTAACTTCGACAGCGCCATCGCTCCCGGCCCGAAGGACTGGGACATGAACGTGCAGCAGTTCTCGATCACCGACGAGCGCAAAGAGGCCGTCGACTTCTCGTCGCCGTACTACACGACCACGCAGGCCGTCGTGACGACCGGTGCCTCGCCCGTGACCGGTGCGACGAGCGTCGCCGAGCTCAAGAGCGTGCCCGTGGGCGTCATGAGCGCCACGACGAGCTACCAGGTGGCCGCCGACCAGCTCGGCACCACGAACCTCAGCGTCTTCAACTCGAACGACGACGCCGTCGCCGCCCTGCAGTCGGGCCAGGTCGACGCGATCGTCGTCGACCTGCCGACCGCGTTCTACCTCGCCGGTGCCGTGCTCGACGACGGCAAGGTCGTCGGTCAGCTGCCCGACTCGTCGGCCGGCGGAGACGAGCTCGCCTACGTGCTGCCCAAGGACTCGGCGCTGACCACCCCGGTCACCGAGGCGGTCGACGCCCTGCGCGCCGACGGCACGCTCGACGAGCTGCAGCAGAAGTGGCTCGGTGGCACGGCCGCCGCGCCCGTGCTCAAGTAACCACGGTGGCCACCCCCGCACCCGGCGGCGTGTGGAGCCCGAGCGAGCTCGAACTCGCCCGGCGCTCCACACGGCGTCAGCAGTCGACCAGGTCGGTGCTGATCGCGCTGATCAGCTCGGTCGTGTTCGTGGTCGTCGTCGGCTGGGCGATCCTGTCGAGCCCCGGCTGGGAAGACGTGCAGCGGAGCTTCTTCAACGTCGACGTCGCGCTGGCGAGCTTCCCGTCGGTGCTCGCGGGGCTGTGGGTCAACATCCAGGTGCTGATCGTCGCGGCCATCTCGGTCGCGATCCTCGGCACCACCCTGGCCGTGCTGCGCTCGCTGCGGGGCCCGGTGTTCTTCCCGCTCCGTGCCCTCGCCACGGTGTACACAGATCTTTTCCGCGGCATTCCGCTGCTGATCGTGCTGTACCTGGTCGGCTTCGGCCTGCCCGCCCTCGGCGTCTTCGGTCGCGTGCCGGTGGTGCTGTGGGGCACGGTGGCCATCGTGCTGACGTACTCGGCCTACATCGCCGAGGTGCTCCGCGCCGGTATGGAGGCCGTGCACCCCTCGCAGCGCGTCGCCGCGCGCTCGCTGGGACTGACCCACGGACAGACGCTGCGCATCGTCGTCATCCCCCAGGGCGTGCGCAAGGTCGTCCCCGCCCTGATGAACGACTTCGTGTCGATGCAGAAAGACGTGGGTCTCATCTCGGTTCTGGGAGCGGTGGATGCCGTGCGCGCGGCGCAGATCGCCGCGGCACAGTCGTACAACTTCACGCCCTACATCGTGGCGGCGCTGCTGTTCGTGGCCATGGCCCTGCCGATGATCCGCCTCACCGACTACGTCTCGGCGCGACTGGCCCGCCGCGAGCAGATGGGTGGCGTCGTATGAGCGTCCTCGACGTCAAGAACGTGCGCAAGGCCTTCGGTGAGCACGTCGTGCTCGACGGCATCGACCTGTCGATCGACCAGCACGAGGTCGTCGTGCTCATCGGCGCCTCGGGGTCGGGCAAGTCGACCCTGCTGCGCACCATCAACCTCATCGAGCGCGTCGACGACGGCCAGATCCTGCTGAACGGCGACGATCTGACCGATCCGACCGTCGATCAGGATGCCGCTCGGGCCCGCATCGGCGTGGTCTTCCAGCACTTCAACCTCTTCCCGCACCTGCGGGTCATCGACAACGTCACCCTCGCGGCGCGCAAGGTGCACCGCGCGAGCAAGAGCGAGGCGTACGCGCGCGGGACCGAGCTGCTCGAGCAGTTGGGGTTGGGGGCGAAGGCCCGGGAATTCCCCGACCGCCTCTCGGGTGGTCAGCAGCAGCGCGTGGCCATCGTGCGTGCCGTCATGACCGACCCCGAGCTGCTTCTGCTCGACGAGATCACCTCGGCGCTCGACCCGCAGCTCGTCGGCGAGGTGCTCGACCTGGTGCGCGTGCTGCGCGATCGCGGGTCGACCATGCTCATGGCGACGCACGAGATGTCGTTCGCCCGCGAGGTGGCCGACCGCATCGTGTTCATGAAGGGCGGGCGGATCGTCGAGCAGGGCACTCCGGCCCAGATCCTCGACACTCCGCAGCACCTCGACACCATCGCGTTCCTCGAGCGCGAACGTCGCGGCGGGGCGCTCTGACGACGATTGTTCCGACCCCGTGCTCGTGGTCGTCGGGGCGGTCGGCGTGCCCTCAGCGGGGCTCCTGTGACGGTTGAGGCGCGGGTTAACACCGGTTGACCTCGGGGTGTCCGAACGACACGCCGAGGGTGGGGAAAAACTTGACACGGACCCCGCCCGTCAGTACGAGTCGGCGAAGTTATCCCCCGAGTTGTACACATGTGCGTCCCTAGCGGACAACCTTCAACGCAAACTTCACATCGAATTTCCTCAGGAAACCTGTGGAGAAGTAAATCCCCGATCAGGCGGCACTTAAGGGCCCGGAATCCGATCCATCCACCGGGTTATCCACAGTAGTTGTGCACAGACGTGACGGCGTTTCCCGCATCTTCTCCACAGAGTTATCCACAGGCACATTTGCGTGGGAGAAGAGGTGCTCTTAACGTGGGGGCAGCCCATCGGGCATCCCCTCACCACCCGCTCGTGTCGATGTCGGACGTCCGTGATCTGATGCTTCCGAGGTCGCCGCGACGTCCCGTCCCCGCAGCCGCACGCGCGCGCGGGGAAACGCCGAGACGAAGGGCGCCCGAGATCAGAAGGAGAGCCCGTGTCGATCGCTGACATCGCCGAAGAGCGTCTCGGAAAAGCCCCGCGTCCCGAGCGCACTCCGCCGCACGACACCCTCGCCGAGCAGAGCGCACTGGGCGGCATGCTGCTGTCGAAAGACGCGGTGGCCGACGTCATCGAGAGCCTGCGCGGCCCCGACTTCTACGTGCCGAAGCACGAGCTGATCTTCGAGGCCATCCTCACCCTGTACTCGCACGGCGAGCCCACCGACGTCGTGGCCGTCACCGACGAGTTGATCAAGACCGGCGAGCTGCAGCGAGCCGGGGGAGCGGACTACCTCCACACCCTCACCTCGATCGTGCCGACCGCCGCCAACGCGGGCTACTACGCCTCGATCGTCGCCGAGCGCGCGCTGCTGCGCCGCCTGGTCGAGGCCGGCACGCGCATCGTGCAGATGGGCTACGCGGGCGAGGGCGATCCGGTCGATCTCGTCAACAGCGCCCAGGCCGAGATCTACAACGTCTCGGGCGACGACAGCGCCGACGACTACATCCCCCTGACGATGGCGGTGGATGCCGCGGTCGAAGAGATCGAGGCCGCTCGCGGTCGCGATGGGTCGATGACCGGCATCCCCACGGGCTTCGCCGGTCTCGACCAGCTGACGAACGGCCTGCACCCGGGCCAGATGATCGTGCTCGCCGCGCGCCCCGCCATGGGTAAGTCGACGCTGGCGCTCGACTTCGCCCGCGCGGCCGCGATCAAGTCGAACGCGCCGTGCATCTTCTTCTCGCTCGAAATGGGTCGTTCCGAGATCGCCATGCGCCTTCTCAGCGCCGAGGGTTCGATCCCGCTGCAGAGCATGCGCAAGGGAACGCTCGACTCGCGCGACTGGACGACCGTGGCCTCCACCCGCGGTCGCATCAACGACGCCCCGCTCTACATCGACGACAGCCCCAACATGACGCTCGTCGAGATCCGAGCCAAGTGCCGACGCCTCAAGCAGCGTGAGGGCCTGAAGATGGTCGTCATCGACTACCTGCAGCTGCTCACGAGCGGTAAGCGCGTGGAGTCGCGTCAGCAGGAGGTCAGCGAGTTCTCGCGTGCGCTGAAGCTGATGGCGAAGGAGCTGCAGGTTCCCGTCATCGCCCTGTCGCAGCTGAACCGTGGTGCCGAGCA
Organism: Microbacterium sp. CFBP 8801; assembly: GCF_014839455.1. Taxonomy (NCBI): domain Bacteria; kingdom Bacillati; phylum Actinomycetota; class Actinomycetes; order Micrococcales; family Microbacteriaceae; genus Microbacterium; species Microbacterium sp. CFBP 8801. Next base: position 23,885 of record NZ_JACYNU010000021.1, read on the forward strand.
GCGCGCCGACAAGAAGCCCGCCCTGAGCGACCTGCGTGAATCGGGCTCGATCGAGCAGGATGCCGACATGGTGGTTCTGCTGCACCGCGAGGCCGCGTACGAGAAGGACTCGCCCCGCGCGGGCGAGGCGGACCTGATCGTGGCGAAGCACCGTAACGGGCCGACGGACACGATCACGGTGGCGTTCCAGGGGCATTATTCGCGGTTCGCGGATATGGCGCCGGGGATGTAGTGAGCGGCATTGTGCATGCGAAGGTCTCACGAGCGGCGAACAGATGCCGGGCCTGACAGCTGACCAGAGCCTCCTTGCAAAGCTGTGTGCCGCTCCGACTGAGGCACCTTGGCTCGAGTTCAAGGAGAACAAGGTCGAACCGCACGACGTGGGGGAGTACATCTCAGCGCTTGCCAACGCCGCTGTTTTGGCCCATCGCACGCACGCATACATGATCTGGGGTGTCCGGGACGCAGATCACGCTGTTGTCGGGACCACTTTCGATCCCTGGTCCTCGAAGGGGTCCGGCGGTGAAGACCTGATCCCGTGGCTGTCGAGGGGGCTCGATCCGCAGGTCTACTTCCAATTCCGGCGGGTCGGCACGGGCGGGGATATCGCAGCCGTCATTCTCGAGATCGACGCCGCGAGGTCGCGGCCCGTCGCCTTCCGCTCCGAGCGGTACGTGCGGATCGGAAGCTACAAGAAGAAGCTCCGTGAGTACCCGGAGCACGAAGCTCGGTTGTGGGAGGCGTTCCGAGGGACCACCTTCGAGACGGGCTCAGCCAAGTCAGGACTGAGCGACGAGGAGGCCATCGAGATGCTCGCTCATAGTGCCTACTTCGACTTGCTACGGCTCCCGCTGCCGGAAACGCGACGTGGGGTGGCTGATCAGCTCGCCGCTGAGGGGTTCTTGGTTCGCTCTGAGGCGGGAACCTCGATTACGAATCTGGGATCACTCCTCTTCGCGCGGGACCTCGGGCGATTCCCCGCAGTGGCACGAAAGGCCACGCGCCTGACGGAGTACCGGACGGCCTCGCGAGCTGCGGCAGTACGCAGTCAGGACGGACAGCGAGGCTACGCGGCAGGGTTCGACGTTGGCGTCGTCTTCGTCGTCGAGGTCAAAGTCGAGATCGCCCATCTCACGGATCTCCGGAAGGGAACCGGAGTGGTTGCTGAGCCGCGTGAGCGTGCCGTCGACCGCGGCCTCGATCTTCGCCAGCGTCAAGCGGAAGGCTTCGACCGAGCTCTCGAGACGCTTGAGCAGGTTGACGGTCATGAGCTTCTTCAGGCCCTCTTCGCGACCTTGCTGACCGAGGTTCGAGCGTGCGTTGCCCGTCGTGACGTTGTAGAGGTCTTCGTACTTGCTCATGCGGCTCGGGAACACGTAGGCGAGTGGCGTGTAGACGCCCAACGTCAGCATCTGCAGTTGCTCGAAGATCTCGTTGAACGAGGGGACGTCCATCAAGTCAGTGAGCGGCTCGCGGATGGATGCCGGCGGCAACCGTCGCGGGAAGGCGCCGATCTCGCTCGTGTCGTAGAACGCCTGAATGTGCTTACGCGACCGCGCGATGGTGACCGCGTCGAGCAGCTCGAAGAAGTCGAAATTGAGCATCCGCAGGATGCGGTCGGCCGTGCGCTCCTCCGCGGGTAGCTTCGACCAGTCGTTGAAGACCGTCTGCGCGTCGCGGAACACGCGCTCGACCGACGTCGAGAGCGTGAGCTTCGCGGCGAGGGTGTCGCTGTCGCCCTCGTATGCCAGCTGCAGCTGATTCTTGAGGTCATTGAATCGGTTGTTCACCGGTGTCGCAGACAGCATCAGCACTTTCGTCTTCACGCCGTCACGGATCACCTGCCGCATGAGGCGTTGGTAGCGCGACTCCTTCTCTTCGGCGTAGTCGGCGTTACGAAAGTTGTGCGACTCGTCAATGACGACCAGGTCGTAGTTGCCCCAGTTGATGCGATCCAGCCTGAGGCCCAGCGACTCACCTCGGGTGCGGGAGAGGTCGGTGTGCGCGAGGACGTCGTAGTTGAACCGGTCGCTCGCGAAGATGTTCGTCGTGAGGTTGGCGTTGTAGTTCGTCCAGTTCTCGGCGAGCTTCTTCGGCGCGAGGACCAGGACGGACTTGTTGCGGAGCTCGTAGTACTTGATGACCGCCAGCGCGGTGAATGTCTTGCCGAGGCCGACGCTGTCGGCGAGGATGCAGCCGTTGTACGTCTCGAGCTTGTTGATGATGCCGGTCGCGGCATCGCGTTGGAAGTTGTACAGGCTCTGCCAGACCTTGGTGTCCTGATAGCCGGTGCGATCGTTCGGCAGAACGTCCTCGCTGATGTCGTCGAGGAACTCGGCGAAGAGGTTGTAGAGGATGAGGAAGTAGATGCGCGCCGGGGAGTTCTCGGCATACACGCTCGCGATGTGGTCGTGAACCGCTTCGGTGACATCGGTCAGCTGGCCGGGGCTCGCCCAGATCTGATCGAACAAGTGGAGGAAGTTGCTCGTCTCGGTGGCGCCTTCGAACTTCGTGACCATGTTGGACACGGCGTTGCCGCGCTCGTATCCGAGGTCTGCAGTGGTGAACCCCTGCAACGGCATGTAAGCGGCACCGTCGTCCACGACGGCGAACTGTTGCATCTGGTGGCCGCTGGCGTTCGATCGGAACGTGACCTTTTCACGTACCCAGGCTGCACACTCGCGGGCGATCGCGCGTTGCGTCAGCTTGTTGCGGAGACGAACCTCGAACTCCGAGCCGTAGAGGGATGACTCGGCGTGCGGGATGAAGAACTCGCGACGGTCCTTGCGCAACTTGTCCGTCGCCTGACCGTTGCTGAACGATGGAGACGTGAAGATGAACTCGAGCTCCTCTATGTGTTCGAGCTCGTTGCGCAGGGCTTCGAACGCGAAGATCGAGAAGGTGGACGCGGCGATGCGCACCTTGGACCCGCGGCTGATCTCGGACTTGAGGTCCTCGCCGAGCAGGTCGGAGACGTTGTCGATTACTCGCATAGCTGTGCGTCCCCTCCCCGCGTCCAGTAGGCCGGTCCGCGCCCCGTGCGGATTGATCCGCGAGTGCACGGGCAAGGCCGATCCTAACCAGAGCCTCGGAAACCGGCGACGCTCGACTCGCCTCCTTTCACTGGTTCGGGAGAGGCGCCTGTACGTCAGGGTTCGCGGCGACCGCGGCGAAATGGGGGCCTTCCGTCGGCGCGGTTGGACGCGCAAGCGGGGCGGGCGAGATCCGAAGGCCGAGGTGGCGTGAGCCCACCTCTGAGCCGCTAGGACGTGTTGCTAGGTGACGGTTCCATGCACGCGCCGGTCGCCGTGGGGCATGCTGATCGGATGACTGTGCGAACCACGTGGCCGCGAAACCGGTCGACCCTGCCCGGTGGAGGTTTGTCCACCCTCCCCGGCGGAGGAATGTCCACGCTTCCCGGTGACGGGGCATCGACCCTCCCGGGCGGCGGTCTGTCGACTTTGCCCGGGGGTGGACTTTCCACCTTGCCGGGGGGAGGTCTATCGACCCTTCCTGACGGGGGTATGTCAACTCTCCCAGGAGGCGGACTTTCCACTCTTCCCGGCGGTGGCCTGTCGACCCTTCCGGGAGGTGGGCTCTCGACGTTACCGGGCGGAGGGTTGCATAGTGGTGCTGACTCGAACCCATACCGCTCCAATCAGCCACCCATGACGCACTTCATTCCCCACCTCCGACGGCAAGGGTTGAACGATGTCGCAGATCTGCTCGCCCGCGCCCACGGACTGAACCTCTGACGCACCACCCGGTGATCGCCGAGATTGGCCTCGGCGATCCCGACGTCGGTATCTCACGGAAGGTACGGTCGGACTGTCATCGCGCATCGGGTTCCCGCGTACCCAGAACTCGAGCTCGGCCCATGCAGCAAAGAATCGGAGACTTCCCATGACCTACAACTTCGTAGACCTGGACCCGGCCGTCAGAGAACTGATGCTCGAGGAACTCGGCTCCGACATTGCTGCTGGGAGGCTCTACGAAAGCAAGCGAGCCGTTCCAGGAAGCCAAGCCGCTTACGTCGATCTGCTACGTGAAGCCTTCGCCGCAGGCGACGCGGACACGCTCACCAGCCACCTTGCTTCGGCCGGCATCTTCGCGACCCACCAGAGCGACGGTAAATCCATCAACGTCGCTGATTCTGCTGCCGCTTTGGGAGATGGGCAGTTCACTGCGTACTACGCGCGTGCGGTGTGTCGTCGCGCGATCGATGAGGGCCGCGCGGTCGAGATCTACCGAGGCCAGGATACGGCTGACCATCGGGGCTCATCCGAGGATCTGATCGGAACGCACCCCGACCCCACCGGCCTCCTCGAAGAGCTCCGCGAGCACTCTTTGGAGCCGTGGAAGTTCAGTAGTGTCGGGAAGGTCAACAGTGGGATCACAATCAAGCTCGTCTGAGCGCGCATCCGCCCCGACTCGCATCGGGCCGGGAGCATTGTCGTTGCTTCAGGGTGGACCCCGTTCGTTACGCACTGATGACGCGGGGCACTGCTCCACTGAGTCATGAGTAAGAGTCCCGCGATCCGCTTCGCGTTCGCGATCACACAGGGTGACAACGCGGGCCTCCAATGCGGGCACTTCAGAGTCTGGGTCCACGGAGACGACACCTATATCGCCGACGTAGGCCTGGCGGGTATATGGAAAACGTCGCTCCACGGAGAGGTCGCGTGGCAAACGGCCGAGACGAAGGAGAGCCATCTTTCGACGAACCCGATGCTCGTTCCAACGGGCGATCGTGCGCTATGGAAGTATGACCCGCCTGCGTTCGAGGATGGCCGTCGGCTCGCGTCCGTGATCGGCGTGACACGAACCGCCATGAAGCCCAGGACAGCAGCCCCCGCGCGGTACGAAGTCATCGAAGTGAGTGACCGCTGGGACCAGCTCACGAAGGCCAACGTCTGGATGTCAGTACCCCCAGTCGCGCCAGACCCTCACCACATCGGTCCTGTCTTGACGCTTGCCAATGGAACCCAGGTATGGGTGACGCGCGGGGAGGAGCCGATGGGCGAGTCAAACCCCGAGCCACCACCCGACAGCACGATCGCTGAGCCGCAGATCCCCGGACTCCACGAGGTAACCGCGCCTGGGATGATAATCCGTGGGCTCAACGTTTCGCGGTGAAAGCTGCCCCCGTCACATCGTGACCCCCGCGTTGCCGACTGTCGCCCGGCTGCGCGACAGGGAGTGCGCCGGCTCAATCGCTGAATATAGGAGCGAGTTCCTCGCGATAGTAGTGACCGCCGCCTCATGTGGTGCGAATTGGCTGCTGGGCGAGGTGAGCAAGCACGGAGTCGGGCGTAGTGATCGTGGCGACAAGCCCTATCGCGTGCCGAGACCACTGGCTTGGGTCGATTCCGTGTGCATATCCGACTGCCGATCTGAACTGATCGCGCAGGTTCACCGGTAGCCGTTGCGCAAGGCCCTCCGCGATCTGCCCAGCTCGATGCGTCTGCGGGTTGACCGTTTGTCGAGCTTGCATCCAAATCGGGCGGGGTGGAGCCTCGTTAGCGGTCTGGATCTCCTCCGCTGTTTCGGAGACCCATTGCTCGTCGAGGTTCGTGAGCGTCGGGACGGCGACCCGCTGCGTCGCTGCGATCGCCTCTAGACCGACGGCAAGCGACAATCCGCCGGGGTCTTCGTGATAGTTGAGGTAGCGGGCGACATCGATGCCAGGCGGGCATACTTCCGCGAGTTCCACGTCTCCGACGAAGTTGCTGGGGTCGATGAGCCAATCGTTTCTAATGACGATGTCTGGCCTGAGAAACACCCGGTACAAGTTCTTCCTTCCTGTTGACGGCGTGGCCGAGCGCGCGGGGGAGTTGGCGGGAGCTTTCCGCCGCCACGGGCTTCCCGTCGTGGTCGCCACCTTCGCCCTCAGTCGCGCCGGTTCCGGAGATCAACCCGGGCGAGCTGAGCCCGAGGGGTTCCGCGAGCCTCTCGCCGTCCTCGGCGTGCAGGCCGACGACCTTCGCGTCACAAGGCCCGCCTGGAGCGCATTCTCGGGCACCGGACTCAACGGGACGCTGCGCGATCGCGGCATTACCCGCCTCGTGCTCACGGGCGTCGCAACCAGCATCGGAGTCGAGTCGACCGGTCGTGAGGCACGCGATCTCGGCTACGAACTCGTGATCGCATCGGATGCCGTCACCGATCTCCGCGCGGAAACGCACGACAACAGCATCCAGCGCATCTTCCCGATGATGGCGGAGGTCGCCACCACCGCAGAGATCCTGGCCGCTCTCGGGCACTGACCCGGCGCACCTGGAGATCACCGGAACAGGCGCTCGAGATCAGATCGCCGTGCGCCGTCTCAGCCTTCGCGCGAAGGCCGGCTCGCTCTCGAAACTCGATAGCCGCACGATGGTGCGGTCCCACCCCTTATCCAACGGACGTACGCCCCCCGCTCTCAGCTTTGAGGGAGCGGTGCGCGGACGCGGGTGCCGTTCAAGGGATCCAGAACCCCACCGCGCAAAGCAGCCGAGTCTCGTCGTCGGCGTCCGCCGGCGGTTCGATGGCGGGAGGG
>NZ_JACYNU010000022.1:0-9808 GCF_014839455.1 Microbacterium sp. CFBP 8801
CCTGCAATCACATGTCGGTAGCTGCCACAGCAAAACAACTACCGTGCGAGCACTCTATAACGGTGGGGTAACGGAGCGGAAGAGTCGGCCGTGATGATTCTGTTATTCATAGTTTTCCCAGGTTCGGGATGCCGGGTCGGCCGCCGCGTACCCCGCTCCCGAGCCTGCGAGGATGGCCGCGTGCCCCACGACATCCGCCTCATCGCCGTCGACATGGACGGCACCCTTCTCGACGCGTCCGGGAACGTGCCCGAGACCCTCTGGGGTCTGCTTCCCAGGCTCGAAGAACGTGACGTGACGTTCGTGCCCGCGTCGGGACGCCAACTCGCCACCCTGCGCGCCACCTTCAGCGACGCGGCGGATGCCATGACCTTCATCGCCGAGAACGGCGCCTACGTCGTACGAGCGGGGGTGGAAGTGGCATCCGACGCCCTGGAACCCGCCGTCGTGGCACGAGCCGTCCAGCGCCTGCGCCACCTCTCCGCCGAGGGATACGACCTCGGCGTCGTGGTGTGCGGCAAGCGCTCCGCCTACATCGAGCGCACCGACGAGGCGTTCCGCTCCCAGGCCGCGATCTACTACGCCGCCCTCGAGATCGTCGACGACGTGCTCGCGATCGACGACGACGTCCTGAAGATCGCCGTGTACGACTTCGCGCTCGCCGAGGACAGCGTCGGACGCGCGCTCGACGAGATCGCCGAGACCCATCGCGTCGTCGTCTCGGGACAGCACTGGGTCGACATCATGAATCCCGGCGTCGACAAGGGCGTCGCCCTGCGCCGTCTGCAGGCGGCCCTCGACGTCACCCCCGCGCAGACCGTCGCGTTCGGCGACTACCTCAACGACCTCGAGATGCTGGATGCCGCCGACTGGTCCTTCGCCATGCACAACGCCCACCCCGACGTCGTCGCCCGCGCGCGCCACCGGGCTCCGTCGAACGTCGACCACGGCGTGATCACGACGATCGAGGATCTGCTCGCCGGCTGATCGACGGGGCTGATCGACTCAGAGCGCGGTCGCGTCCAGCGCGGCGGAGAGATCCGCCATCAGGTCGTCGGCGTCTTCCAGGCCGACCGACAGGCGCAGGTGACCGTAACGTCGGAATTCCTCGGGGTAGGTCGCGGTCCGCGGTCCCTCGGCCGCGGTGTGCACGATCAGGGTGTCCTCGTGTCCGAGCGAGAATCCCGACGTGATCAGGCGCAGGTGCGACACGAAGCGGTTCTGCGCGTCGGGGTCGCCCTCGACGGCGAACGCCATCATGCCGCCGAACTCGCGGCCACCGAACTGCCGCGCGGCCACCTCGTGCTGCGGATGCGACGCCAACCCGGGGTACGCGACGAACGCCACCCGCGGATCGGCCTCGAGCATCTCGGCCACCCGTTGCGCCGACGCGAAATGCTGACGCAGTCGAAGCGGAAGCGTCACCGATCCGCGCTGGATCATCCAGGCGTTGAAGGGTGAGATGACGCCGCCCACGTCGACCATCGCATCGCCCTTGATCGGGTCGATGAGATCGGCACGTCCGATCACGGCCCCGCCCATGGCATCGCCATGTCCGTTGATGTACTTCGTCAATGAGTGCACGACAAGATCGGCGCCGTCGGTCAGCGGGCGGTAGAACGGCGGCGGCGTGAAGGTCGAATCGACCATCAGGATCGCCCCGGCCGCGTGCGTGATCTCGGCGAGCATCGCGATGTCGGCGACCTTCGTCGTCGGGTTGGCGATGGCTTCGACGCACACGAGACGCGTCTCGGGGCGCAGGGCGGCGCGGACGGCATCCGGATCCGTCACATCGACGAAAGTCGCATGGATGCCGTACCGCTCGGGGAGCAGTTCGGTCCAGAGTCGCCAGGTCGCCTCGTAGACCACGTCGCTGACGACGACGTGATCGCCCACCCTCACGCGGGTGAAGAACACGGCGTGCAGAGCGGCGACGCCCGAAGCGAGGACCACCGCCGCCTCGCCCCCGTCGAGAGCGGCGAGCTTCGCCTCGAGCGCGGCCTGGTTCACCCCGGTGTTGCGGGTGTACAGGCCCGGCTCGTACGCCGACCAGCTGATCTCGCTCGGATCGTCGGGCAGGGCGAACGAGTTCGACATGACCAGCGGCGTCCTCAGCGCCCGAGTGCTGTCGAGCGTCTTCCCGCCGTGGACGGCCAGGCTCGCCTCTCCCAGTGAGTGGGCGTCGGTGCGATCGGGGCGCGTGGTCATCTCGGTGTCCTTCCCGTCCGCGCCGACGAGGGAGCGGCACCGCCTCAGCGTAGTGAGCGCGGTCGTGTCGGCGGCATCCATTACTCTGACCTGCGGCGCCCGCGAGTCCCGTCTGCCACCGGCTCGAGCACGAATGCGAGAACACCCATGAACCGACCCACGGGTCAGCCCCTCGAGCGCTCCGGTGCGGGCACGCCCGAACGCCACCTGCGGCGGGCGATGGATGCGCGCCACCTCGTGATGATCGCCCTCGGCGGCGTGATCGGGTCGGGACTCTTCCTCAGCTCGGGCTACACGATCCACCAGGCCGGTCCGCTGGGAGCCGTGCTCGCGTACCTGCTGGGCGCTTTCGTCGTCTGGCTGGTCATGGTGTGTCTGGGCGAGCTCGCCGTCGTCTATCCCGTCTCGGGGTCCATCCACATCTACGCGGCACGCACCATGGGGCCGGCGACCGGCTTCGTGACGGCGTGGCTGTACTGGCTGTGCTGGGTGGTCGCCCTCGGGTCGGAGTTCACGGCATCCGGAATCCTCATGCAGCGCTGGTTCCCCACGGTCGACGTCTGGGTGTGGTGCCTGGTGTTCGCCGGCATCCTGTTCACGCTCAATGCGATCTCGGCGCGCGTGTTCGGTGAGACCGAGTTCTGGTTCGCACTCATCAAGGTGGTCGCGATCCTGGCGCTGATCGTGCTCGGCACGATGGCGATCTTCGGCTTCACGCCCCTGTCGACCACCCCTCACGAGGCCGTGCTGTTCAGCAACTTCGTGACCCCCGAGGGGCTGCTCCCCGCGGGTCTCGGCGGCGTGCTCATCACCTCGCTCGCGGTGTTCTACGCCTTCAGCGGTGCCGAGCTCGTCGGCGTCGCCGCGGGCGAGACCAAGGATCCGGGTCGCAACATCCCCCGGGCGCTCCGCTCGACCGTGCTGCGTCTGCTCGTGCTGTTCGTCTGCTCGATCACCGTCATCGCGGCCCTGCTGCCGTACGAGAAGGCCGGACTCAGTTCCAGCCCGTTCGTCGACGTCTTCGAGTACGTCGGTGTGCCCTACGCGGCCGACATCATGAACTTCGTCGTCATCACCGCGCTGCTCTCGGTGGGGAACAGTGGTCTGTATTCGTGTGCGCGCATGCTGTTCTCACTCGCCGAAGAGGGCTACGCGCCCCGCTCGTTCACGCGCCTCACCCGCCGCGGCATCCCGTTGGTCGCGCTGATCGTGAGCCTGGCCATCGGCCTGGTCTCGCTGGTCTCCAGCGTGATCGCCGCCGAGACGGTGTACCTCGTGCTCGTCTCGATCGCCGGTTTCGCGGCGGTCGCGGTGTGGATGTCGATCGTGGCCGCGCAGTTCTTCCACCGCCGGGCGTTCCTGCGCGCGGGCGGAGACCTGTCGAGCCTGGCCTACCGCACACCGCTGTATCCGCTGGTGCCGATCCTCGCCTTCGTGCTGCTCACCGCGTCGATCGTGGCGATCGCCTTCGACCCGCAGCAGGTCGCGGCGCTGTACTTCGGCATCCCGTTCGTGGGGCTCTGCTACCTGTTCTTCTGGTGGCGTTATGGTCGTCGGGGCGTCAGACCCGCGGCGCTCGATGAAGAGGCGCCCGCCCCCTGACCCCCGGGCTCGGCGACGCCGGGCCCGTAGCGACGTGCGCGATGTGGCACTCCGTTTCACTCGCGGATCGGCCGAGGGTCGTCGTGCTCCGCGTGCGCGCGTTCCCGCTGTACGCGGTGTCCACTCCGACGCCATGGACGCTCCGGCGAGGCGGATGCCAGCGGCTCTCCGCCCGCAGTACGGTCGCGGGAAGTCGGGTCGAGTGATCGGCCTGGAACGGGGGAGGACGCATGGACACTGTCGACACGATCGTCGTCGGCGCGGGGATCTCGGGCCTCGCCGCGGCGCGTCTGCTGGCCCGTGCCGGCCGCCGGGTCGTCGTGCTCGAGGCACGCGATCGGATCGGTGGGCGCGTCTTCTCGGACCGCTCTCACGGGCACGTCACCGACCGCGGGGCCTCGTGGATCCACGGCATCGACGACAGCCCGGTCGCCGAGGCCGCCCGCGCGTTCGGCATGCCGATGATGGAGTTCACCGTCGGGGGATACCAGCCCGACAGCCGCCCGCTGGCCTACTTCGACGCCGACGGCGAGCGACTCGACGACGACGCGGTGCGGCGGTACGCCGACGACATCCGCACGCTGAACGCCGCCCTCGTCGACATCATCGCCGACGCCGATCCGGATGCCACCTACGCCGACGTCGTCGAGAAGGCACTCGCCGCACAGGACTGGGATGCCGAACGGACGGAACGCGTGCGCGAGTACAACGACCGCCGCGCCCAGGAGCAGTACGGCATCGGCATGGCTGCCCTCGGCGCCCACGGCCTCGACGACGACACCGTCAACGGCGACGAGGTCGTGTTCCCGCACGGGTACGACGAACTCGCCCGGAACTTCGCCGACGGCCTCGACGTGCGCCTCGGACACCTCGTCTCGCGGGTGCATTGGTCGCCCGAGGGCGTGCGGGTCGACACCGACCACGGCACCTTCGCCGCCGCCCGGGCCGTCGTCACCGTTCCGGTCGGGGTGCTGCACGCCGGCGACGTCGTGTTCGAGCCCGAGCTTCCCGCTCCTCATCGCCGTGCCCTGGACCTCGTGCGCATGAACGCCTTCGAGAAGGTCGTGCTGCGTTTCGACGAAAGATTCTGGGATGCCGGGGTCTACGGCATCCGTCAGCTCGGCGACGAGGGGGAGTGGTGGCACTCCTGGTACGACATCGGGCGACTCCACGACGAGCATGCGCTGCTCACCTTCGCGGCGGGCGCGGCCGCCGTCGCGACGCGGGAGTGGACCGATGCCGAGATCGTCGCCTCGACCGTGGCGCAGCTGCGGCGCCTGTACGGCGATGTCGTCGCGGAACCGACCAGCGCCATCGTGACGCGCTGGCAGGACGACCCGTTCTCGCGGGGTTCCTACGCGTACATGCTGCCGGGATCGGTCGGTGCCGACCACGACGATCTCGCCGAGCCCGTCGGCGGGGTGCTGCACCTCGCGGGGGAGGCGACCTGGGGCGACGATCCGGCCACCGTCCCCGGCGCGATGCTGTCGGGCCATCGCGCCGCGCAGAACGTGCTCGGTCACGACATCCCGGTGAGTGATCTCTGGGCTTAGCCCGTCGGCGGCGCCGGTCTCAGCGCGGTGCGGGTCCCGTCTGCACCGGCAGCTCCGGGTGGTTCGACCACTGGCTCCACGACCCCGGGAACACGCGCGGCTCGAACCCGGCGAGGGTCAACGCCACCGCCTGATGGGCCGCCGTCACACCGGAGCCGCAGTACACGCCCACCGACATGCCGTCCTCGGCGCCGAGCATGCGGAACCGCGACCGCAACGCGTCGGGAGTGTGGAAACGCCCGTCGGCGTCGACGTTCTCGGTCGTCGGCGCACTGATCGCCCCGGGAATGTGTCCCGCCCGCGGGTCGATCGGTTCCACCTCGCCGCGGTAGCGCTCCGCGGCGCGCGCGTCGAGCAGCAGGGAATCGTCGGCGAACGCGCCCACCTCGCCCAGCTCGAGCGACGGCAGCGCGCCGTAGGCGAGGTCGATGTCGCCCGGCGTCGGGATGACGGCATCCCCGGTCTCGCGGTCGAATCCGGCCTCGGTCCATGCCCGCCACGCCCCGTCGAGCAGGCGCACGTCGGCGACGCCCGCGAACCGCAGCAGCCACCACGCGCGGGCACTGGACATGTTCTTCAGGTCGTCGTAGACGACGACCGTGTCGCCGGCGTCGATGCCCCACCGTCGGGCGGCGTTCTGCAACGCCTCGACGGGAGGGAGCGGATGCCGGCCCGCGGTCGCCGCTCCGTGCGCGGCGAGATCGTGGTCGAGGTCGACGTACTGCGCCCCCGGGATGTGGCCGGCGCGGTAATCCGGCCGTCCGTCCGGACGATCGAGGCGCCAGCGTACGTCGAGGACGCGCACGGGACCGCCGTCGGGGAACGCGCCGGCCGAGAGGGCGGCCTGCAGGTCGGACGCGGTGACGAGGATGCGGCTCATTCCTCCAGTATGCGAGTGCCGGGCCCGTGTCATTCGGTCCCCGCCGTACGCGGGGTGGCGCCGTCGGCGACGCGCGCGCGGGCGCCGTCGTGTCGCGCGCCGACGGGGATGATCGAGGTCGCCCGGGGCAACCCCATCGCGGGGGTGTCGACGTAGATCGACTCCGCCCGTTCGACCACGTACGTCTCGTGCCAGATGCCCACGGCGCCCTCGGCCGTGCGTGCCCGCTTGTTGAACCGCGACCACGCGGGGCGGTGGGCCTGCCCCGGCGCCGACGCGTACGAGTAGAGCTTCTCGAGCGACGACCAGTACTGCACGAGGTACGGGCCCCGCGCACCCAGCAGGACGGTGAAGCCCTTCAGTCCCGATTCGGGGTCGGTGCTCAGCTCGCGCAGCATCGGGCCCATCTCGCCGAGGATCGGCATCCATTTGTCGGGGCGGTACCAGCGGTTGATCGTCATGCCGATGTGGAAGACGACGAGTTCGCCCTCGTGGTGGTGGGTCATGCGACCGCGGAGAAGGGATGCCATGGCTCGTCCTTACTGGATAGTGGTGCTATCTAGTGTTGGATAGTCTTGCTATCGAGTCAAGGGGGAAGTGATGCGCATCTCGGAATTGGCGATGACGAGTGGGGTCTCCGTCCCGACGATCAAGTACTACCTCCGCGAGAAGCTCCTGCCCGAGGGGGAGCGCACCTCGCCCACGCAGGCCTCGTACGGCGAGGCCCACCTGCAGCGCCTCGGGGTGATCCGTGCCCTCGTCGACGCGGGAGTCGGGATCGCGGGCGTGCGCCGCGTCGTCACGGTGCTCGAGGATCCGCCGCAGAACCCTTACGACCTGCTCGGCGCCGCCAACGCCGCGGTGACCCCCGAGATCACCGCGGATGTCGACCTCACCGAGGCCACCGCGCTGCTCGTGCGCATGGGGGGAAGCCCTGAGAAATGCTTCCCCGACCAGATCGCGGCCGTGGCCCACGCGTTGGCCGCTCTGGATCGCGCCGGGTTCACGGTGCCGGAATCGGTGATGTCGGCGTACGTCGAGCACCTGTCGGCGATCGGTGAGGCCGAGCTCGCCGCGACGCCCGACACCTCCCTCGAGGATGCGGTGCGCTACGTCGTGCTGGGAACGGCGCTGGTCGAACCGCTCGTGCTGGCCCTTCGGCGGGTGGCCGAGCAGATCGCCGCCTCGCGACGGTTCGGCGCCGGCTGACCCGTACCGCGCGTGCGGCGGCCGGGTCGTCGCGCCCGCGCGTCAGCCGTTCGGATTCGTCGCTGCTCCGTCGAGCCAGAGCGTGTCGCTCGCATCGCCGTGGGGACCGGCCCGACCGACGTGGGCGTCGGAGATCCTCGGCCCCTTCGTGATGACGTGCACGAGCGCCATCCCGTGACCGCGACCGAGGTCGTAGTCGTCTTTCAACCACTGCAGGATGGGCGTCGCCTTCGTTCCGGCGCCGAACCCTCGTTCTTCGGCGAGGGCGACGAACTGTCGCGGGGTGAGGCCCGTCTTGGTCTCGATGTTGTCGAGGTACGACTGGAAGGACATGACCGGAGGTTAGCGTCCGCCTCCGACATCGGTCCAGGCCTGTCGAGCCGCCCCGGGACGACGCCGCGGTGCGCCCGCCCCGGGGGCCCGGCGCGACGATGTCGGGCGCCCGCGATACGGTCGGATGATGGCCGTCATCCTGCACCGGGCGCCCGTCGCCGAGATCGACCCCCGCACCCTCTACCGCATCCTCTGGCTGCGCGTGGCGGTGTTCGTCGTCGAGCAAGAGGCCGCGTACCCCGAGATCGACGGCCGAGACATCGAAGAGGGGGCGGAGCTGCTCTGGGCGACCGAGGGCGACGACGTCCTGGCGACCCTCCGCCTGCTCCGTGAGCCCGCCAACACGCGCATCGGTCGCGTCGCCACCGCGACCGCCGCACGCGGGCGCGGTATCGCGGCCGACCTCATGCGCGCCGCCGTCGACGTGCTCGACGCCGAGGCTCCCGGCATCCCGATCCTGCTCGACGCGCAGGCGCACCTCGCCCCCTGGTACGCCCGCTTCGGTTTCGTCGTCTCGGGGCCGCCGTTCGCCGAAGACGGTATTCCGCACCTGCCCATGCGGCGCACCCGCCTCGCCACCGAGCGCCTGGTGCTGCGCGACTGGACCCGCTCCGACGAGGACCGCGCGTTCCTGTTCGACATGTACCGCCGGCCCGAGGTGCGGCGGTACCTCGGCACCGGAGACGTGATGACCGACACCGCCGAGGTCGACGCCCTGCTCGATCGTTGGGTCGGTCTGGCCGACGGCATCCTGGGGGTGCGTGCCGTCGAGACGACCGACGGTCGACGCCTCGGCTCGGTGCTGCTGAAGCGCATCCCGTGGTCGTCCGGGGCGGGCGACGGTCGGCCCGAAGACATCGAGATCGGTTGGCACTTCCACCCCGACGCGTGGGGGGCCGGCTACGCCACCGAAGCGGCCTCGGCCGTGCGCGCGCTCGCCGAACGCCAGGGGATCCGCGGTCTCGTCGCGGTGACGAACCCGGCGAACACCGCGTCGGGTGCGGTCGCCGAACGCATCGGCCTGCGCCCGGCGGGCGAGACGCGCGACTACTACAACGCCGCCTGCGCCCTGTACGTCGGGCTCGGCGGCGACGCGTGAGGTTCCGTCCGCTCGTCACCACCGCACTCGCCCTCGTCTGCGTGGTCGTGCTCGCGGGGTGCGACCTGCGGTTCTCGCTCGGTTTCGGTACGGGATCCGACGGCTCGTTCGATGGGGACGAGCTGACGGTCCCGGTGCTGTACGCCCACGGCGCAAAGGGCGGCGTCACCTCCCAGCGCATCACCGCGGCCTCGGCCGACGGCGGCGATCTGAGCATCGACATCACCGAGAACGACGTCTCGGGGGTCGCCCCCGTCACCCAGTCCGCGACCTGGACCGCCGTCGCCGCGGCGACGCTGCTCACGGGCGCCCGTCCCGACACCGCCTACACCTTCGGCCTCGACGCGCGCATCGACACTCCCGGGGCCGGCGCCGTCACCGCGGTCGGGGTGCTGGCGCTGTACTACGGCACCGAGGTGCAGCCCGGGGTCGCGCTCGCCGGTGGGGTCACCCCCTTCGGAACGGTGAGCCCCGTCGCCGGACTGCCGGAGCAGGTGTCGGCGGCGATCGAGGCCGGCGGAATCGACACGATCCTCGTGCCCGCGGGGCAGCGCATCGCGGTCGACGCCGACGGGGCGGCCGTCGACCTCGACCAGCTCGCGGCGACGGGCGGAATGACGATCGCCGAGGTCGCCGACGTCGCGAGCGCCTACGCGGTCATGACCGGCGAAGACCTTCCCGAGGCGGCGTTCCCCACCCCGGCTGCCTCGCCGACGCCGCTGCCCAGCGCGACGGAGGGCTCCGAGCCACTCGCCGACGCACCCGGGTCGGAGGCCATCGCCGCCGCCGTCGACGACGCGCGAGCGCGGGCCGACACCGCCCTCGCTGCAACGGTCGACGACGCCCGGGCGGTACCCGCGCGAGCGGCCCTCGCCCGCGCGCAGACTCTGCGCGAGGCGGGCGACGAGGCCGGCGCGCTGTCGG
>NZ_JACYNU010000022.1:9864-28166 GCF_014839455.1 Microbacterium sp. CFBP 8801
CGCGCGCGGCGGCCGTCGAGCTCCTCGCGACGTGGGCCCAGAACCCGCCCGACACCCTCGACGCGGCCGACCTCGCCCTCGAGGGCATCGGCGCCGCGGCAGAGGCGTACGCGCTGGCCGGGTACGCCGGCAGTGCCCTGGCGGAGCAGCCTGCGTCGGACGACGCCGACGACGGCGACCTCGAGGGGGGACGCACCGCCTCGGCGCTGGCATCGTCGTCGCTGGCGACGGCGCAGGCGAGCATCGACCGTCGCGACGTCGCCGATGACGGCGCGGGAGCGCTCGACCGCGACGCCGACCTCGACGGTCTCGCGTCGCTCCTGCGTCGCGCGGCGCTCGCGGCCTCCGACGCCTACGACGCGCGAGCCGGAGACGGTCCCGTCGCCGCCGATGATCTGGCCGCCCTCCGTTCCCGAGCGCTCGCGGCGTCGCGCGACGACCTCGCGGCGCTCGCCGGCGACGACGGCAGCTGGCTCGCCGTGGCGATCGCGACGCTGTCGTTCGCACGCAGTACCCCACCGCTGCTGGCGCAATCCCGCGTCCGCGTCCCCGACGGGGTCGACCCGGCCGTCGCTGTGCAGCAGCGGATCGCGGTGGGCGACGAGTACGCCGTGCGCGCGGTCGAGGCGCTCGCCGACGCCGGCGCTGCGGTGCCTCTCGTGCGTGGAGCGCTCGCGGACGCGACCGCCACCGCCGTCGCGTCGCCCACGCCGGGCGCCTCGACGGTCTACGCCACCCCGTTCCTTCGGGCCCGCGTGTTGGCGTTCGCCGCCGGGGTGGAGCGCGACTGAGTCGATGACCGGCCGCGTGATCGACTCAGTCCCGCGTCAGTGCGGAGCGTGGTACTCGGCTGTGCCGCGCTTCCAGTAGCCCTTCACGACGGTGGCGGCGGGGTCGCCCGACCACCGGTCGAGAAGCAGGGCGCGCCCCGCGCGGACGATGGCCTGCTCCGCCGCGACGAAGCCGAACACGCACCCGTCGGGCTGCTCCTCGATGTCGAGCGCGTCGAGCCAGTCGGCGAGCTCCGCGCCGGGTGCGCGATCGCCGCGGTGCACCTGCACGACCTCCACTCCCGCGGGAGCGGCGACCGGGAGGTCGTGCACGGCGTCGGGCACCTCGATCGCGATACGGCCCACGGCGTCGTCGTCCATCGCCGCCGCGAAGCGACGGATCGCCGGAACGGCCGTCTCGTCGCCGGCGAGCAACCACGCATCCGGTCGCCCGACCAGCACCAGGGATCCGCGGGGTCCGCCGACGCCCGCCGGGGCGCCGAGGGGAGCGTGCTCGGCCCACCGGCTGCCGACGCCGTTCGCGTGCAGGGCGATGTCGATGTCGAGCCAGCCCGCCGCGGCATCCCAGCTCACCGGCGTGTACTCGCGGTTGGGGGAGTCGCGCAGGTCGTCGGTGGGCGTGGCCGGGAAGAACACGCGGATGTGATCGTCGGCCCCCGGGGAGTCGAATCCGCGCAGCTCGGCGCCTTCCAGGCGCAGGCGCACGTACGCCGGGGTGAGGGGGGTGCGGCGCGCGAGAGTCGCCCTGCGGAAAACCAGCTCGTGACGGCGGGGCTCCAGACGGGCTCCGAGGGTCGGGTTCGACATCTTCACAAAGCTAAGGCTAACCTAACTTCTCGACCCGTCTCGGCATTCCCGTCGCGGCTCGAACCGACACAGCACTGAGGAGATTCGCATGAGTACCCGCCTGTTCCGTCCCCTCGCCGCCGCCTCCCTGGTGGCCGCCCTCGCGCTCACCGGCTGCGCCGCGGGTGCCGCCGCGCCCGTCGACGAGACCGCCGCCGCGACCACCGTCACGGTCGAAGACAACCACGGCTCGATCGAGGTGCCCGTCGCTCCCGAGCGCGTGGTCGCGCTCGACAACACGACCTTCCAGACACTCAGTGACTGGGGTGTCACGCTCGTCGCTGCGCCCAAGCCGCTCATGTACGACCTGTGGCCCTCGCTGTCGGGCGGCGACGAGGTGCTCGATGTGGGTCTGCACCGCGAGCCCGACATCGAAGCCGTCCTGTCGGCCGAGCCCGACCTCATCGTCGGGGGCTACCGCTTCCGTGAGATCTACGCGCAGCTGAAGGACATCCAGCCCGCGACGATCGAGACGAGCCCGCGCGACGGTCAGGATCACATGACCGAGCTGAAGCGTCAGACGGCCATCCTCGGCCAGGTGTTCGACAAGAACGACGAGGCCACCCAGCTCTCCGCCGATCTGGACGCCGCGATCGCCGACGCCCGTGCGGCCTACGACCCGTCGCAGAGCGTCATGGGCCTCATCACCTCGGGCGGCAAGATCGCCTACGCCGCGCCCGGTGAGGGTCGGGGCGTCGGCACACTGTTCCCGACGCTCGGCCTGACCCCCGCACTCGAGCGCTCCGCCGAGGATGCGTCGCACGGTGACGACATCAGCGTCGAGGCCATCGCCGCGGCGAACCCCGAGTGGCTCTTCGTCCTCGACCGCGACGCGATGTTCGGCGAAGACGGCTACGTCTCGGCGAAGGACCTCATCGAGAACGCCGAGGCGCTGAAGAACGTCCCCGCCGTGCTGAAGGACCAGGTCGTCTACCTCGACGGCAGCTTCTACCTCGACGAGGGCATCCAGGCCTACACGAAGCTCTACCGTTCGGCCGCCGAGGCCTTCGCCTCCTGAAGTCCGACCCCACCCCCGCTCGCGCGACGGGTCGAGAATACGACCCCTCGCGCGAGCGGGGAGGGAGGGATGCCATGACCGCCACCGCCCTCCGCCCTCGTGCGCGGCTCGCGTTGCCCGCCGCTTTCGTGGGCGTCGCCGCCCTCGTCGTGCTCTCGCTGTTCGTCGGCGTCTACGACATCGCCGGCGACGGCTTCGGCGCCGAGATGTTCCTCATCTCGCGCGTGCCCCGCACCCTCGCGCTCGTGCTCGCCGGCTGCGCGATGGCCGTGTCCGGCCTCATCATGCAGTTGCTCACGCAGAACCGTTTCGTCGAACCGTCGACCACGGGCACGTCCGAGTGGGCCGCGCTGGGGCTGCTGGTCACGGTGCTCGTCGCCCCGGCCGCGCCTCTTCCGGTGCGCATGGTCGCGGCATCCGTCGCCGCCTTCGTCGGGACGATGGTCTTCATCGGCATCCTGCAGCGCATCTCGCTGCGTTCCTCGCTCGTGGTGCCGCTCATCGGGATCATGCTCGGCGCCGTCGTCTCGGCGTTCACCACCTACCTCGCCGTCTCGACGAACTCGCTGCAGATGCTCGGCACCTGGTTCATGGGCAGCTTCACCTCGATCGTCCGCGGACGCTACGAAGTGCTGTGGATCGTCGCGCTCATCGTCGTGCTCGTGTTCCTCTACGCCGACCGCATCACCGTCGCCGGTCTCGGCCGCGACCTCGCGACCTCGGTGGGCCTCGACCACACCCGCGTCCTGCTCGTCGGCACCGCCCTCGTCGCCGTCGCCACGGGAGTGACGACCGTGGTCGTGGGCTTCCTCCCCTTCCTCGGGCTCGTCGTTCCCAACCTCGTGTCGATGTGGCGCGGCGACAACGCGCGCGCGAACCTTCCCTGGGTGTGCCTCGGGGGAGTCGCGGTCGTCGTCGTCTGCGACATCGTCGGCTGTGTCGTGCGGATGCCGTTCGAGGTGCCCGTCTCGATGATCCTCGGCGTGGTCGGCTCTGCGGTGTTCATCACCCTGCTGTTGAGGATGCGTGCCCGTGGCTGAGATCCTGACCCGCCCCGCGCCCGCCCGTGCGGCCCGCCGTCGGCGGATCGGCCTGCGTTTCGGCATCCTGGCCCTCATCGTGATCGTGGCCGCCGTCGGCGTGCTCACGTGGAACGTGCCGGGCGTGCCTGGCTCGCGGGGGTTCTGGATCGCGGTGAACCTGCGCGTGGTGAGCGTCGCCACGATCGCCCTCGTCGCCTGTTGTCAGGCGGTGGCGACCGTGCTGTTCCACACCGCCACCGCCAACCGCATCCTGACGCCGTCGATCATGGGTTTCGACGCCCTGTACGTCGTGATGCAGACGGCGTTGGTGTTCTTCTTCGGCAGTGCCGCCCTGTCGGCGACCGACGGGCTGCTCAAGGTCGTCGTGCAGAGCGTGCTCATGGTGGGCTTCGCGACGCTCCTGTACGGCTGGTTGTTCGCGGGGCGCCGCGGCAACCTGCACATCATGCTGCTCGTCGGCGTCGTGCTGGGGGTCGGCTTCGGCTCGCTCTCGACCGTCATGCAACGACTGCTCACCCCCAGCGATTTCGACATCCTCTCGGCCCGACTCTTCGGCAACCTCTCGAACTCGGATGCCGAGTACCTCCCGTGGGGAGCCCTGGTCGTCGCCGTGGTGCTCGCTCTCGTCTGGCGGGCCCGTCACCGACTCGATGTGCTGGCGCTGGGACGCGACACCTCGCTCAATCTCGGACTGGCCTACCGTCGCGAGGTGATCGGGATGCTGGTCCTGGTCGCGGTGCTCATCTCGGTCTCGACGACGATGGTGGGACCCATGACGTTCTTCGGCTTCATCGTCGCCACCCTGGCGTACCAGCTCGCCGGCAGCTCGCAGCACCGGGTCGTGCTGCCCTTCGCCGTGCTCCTCGGCATGGCGGCGCTGCTCGGTGGGTACTTCGTGCTGCGTCACGTGTTCTACGCCGCGGGCATGCTCTCGATCATCATCGAGTTCGTCGGCGGCGTGTTCTTCCTGGTCTACCTGCTGCGAAAGGGCAGTCTCTGATGCTCTCCTGCTCACCGGGGCGGTACGTCTCGTGATCTCCCTCACCGACGTCACCATGACCTACGGCGACCTGACCGTCCTGGGGCCCGTGACCCTCGACATCCCCGCCGGGGGCATCACGGCCCTCGTCGGCCCGAACGGCGCGGGCAAATCGACCCTGCTGACGATCGTGGGGCGTCTGGCGACCGCCACGAGCGGCCGCGCCACCATCGCGGGCAACGACGTCACCACGACGCCGGGTCGTGCCCTGGCGAAGATCGTGTCGATCCTGCGTCAGGAGAATCACTTCGTCACCCGCCTCACCGTGCGAGAGCTCGTGGGTTTCGGGCGCTTCCCTCACTCGCAGGGGCGCCTCACCGCCGAAGACCACGTGAAGATCGACGAGGCCATCGCGTTCCTCGATCTCACCGAGCTGTCGGGCCGCTACCTCGACCAGCTCTCGGGCGGGCAGCGGCAACGCGCCTACGTCGCGATGGTGCTCGCCCAGGACACCGATTACATCCTGCTCGACGAGCCGCTCAACAACCTCGACATGAAGCACGCCGTGGCGATGATGGGTCAGCTCCGCCGCGCGGTCGACGAACTGGGCAAGACCATCGTCATCGTCGTCCACGACATCAACTTCGCCGCGGCCTACGCCGATCGCATCGTCGCGCTCGCCGACGGGCAGGTCGTGCACGTCGGGACCCCCGACGAACTCATGACCCCGACGACGCTCGAGCAGGTGTTCGGCACCCCCGTCGACGTGCGCCGAGACGGACCCTATCCGCTGGCGGTCTACTACCGATGACCCGCACGCACCGCCGCCGCCCCGGCGTGCGCAGCGGGGAACGCCCGCGCGGGGGCGTCTTACAGCTGGATGCCGTTGTCGGGATCGTTGACGCCGACGTTGCGCCCTCGGCTGGATTCGTAGGCGATGAGCCACCCCACCGACACCGCCGCGGCGATGACGACACCGAGCCACACGTTCTGCCACACGAGTCCGAACAGGATGCCGAGACCCAGCAGCAGCAGGGTGCCGAGGATCCAGTACGTGCGTCCGCGCGGCCAGCCGGTCCCTGTCTGCATCATGCGCCCAGCCTAGGCGGCCGCGCGCGTCCGCGCCGGTCGTCGCCCACCCGTCCCCGAGAGAACGAGGAAGCCCGATGACCACACGCGTGAAGCCCGAGAAGAGCGAGCTGCTCACCCTGCACGTCCTGCGCCGGCAGCGGCTGTCGCCGTCGTTCGCCCGCGTCACCCTGGGCGGCGACGATCTCGCGCGCTTCGTGCCCCTCGGTCGCGACCAGTGGTTCCGCCTCTTCCTCCCGGTCGCCGAAGGCACCCTGACCCGCCTCCCGCAGCGCCTCGACTCGTTCGCGTACCTGCGGTACCTGGCGATCGCGAAAACGGAACGCCCGGTTCTGCGCAACTACACCGTCGCCGACTTCCGCCCGGCGGGGGAGCAGCCGGCGGAGCTCGACGTCGACTTCGTCCTGCACGGATCCGCCGCCGAGGGGACGGCGGGTCCGGCAGCAACGTGGGCCGAGACGTGCGCCCCGGGAGACGCCGTCGCCATCCTCGACGAGGGGGTGCTGTTCACCCCGCCCGCCGATCTCGCCGGCCCGATCGCCCTCGTCGGCGACGAGACCGCGCTGCCGGCGCTCGCCGGCATTCTGGCGTCGCTCGATCCCGCCGCGACGGGGACGGCCGTCGTCGAGGTTCCGGATGCCGGCGATGTGCGAACACTCGCCGCCCCGGACGGCGTCGACGTGCGGTGGGTCGTGCGCGCCGATCCGCACGCGACGCCGGGAGTGGCCGCGCGCGACGCGGCGACCGAGGCGGCGCCGGGTGATGGAGTCCCGGCCTACGCGTGGGTGGCGGGCGAGCAGTCGCTGGTCAGCGCGATGCGTCGGCACTGGGTGCGGGCGGGCGTCGACAAACGGGCGATCTCGTTCACCGGCTACTGGCGGGCTCCGCGCGGACACTGACCCGGGGGATCGACCGCGACCGCCACCTCCCTGCGCCGCGCGCGGGCGGACGCCGCGGGTGCGCCCTCAGCGATCGCGGTGATCCTCGGGGTGCAGCCGCGGGCCGCGACGTGGTTCGAGGCCCGACCCGGCGTAGATCAACCGGATGACACGCTGACGGTGACCGGCGAACGGTTCGAGCAACTCGAGCATGCCGTCGTCGTCGGTGCGATGGCCGGTCAGGGCGAAACCCACCTGGTGGGCGAGGTGGTAGTCGCCCACGCTCACGGCATCCGGATCTCCGAACGCGCGGATGCGCGTTTCGGCGCTCGTCCAGATGCCGACGCCGCGCAGGCTGATGAAGACGCGGTCGCGGGCCTCGCCGTCGACCGCGGCGCTCGCCGCGCGCACGATCGTCGGGCCTCGACGCGCGGTCTCGACGATGGTCCGCGATTGCGGCGGCTCGAGGCCGGCCCGGTGCCAGGCCCACGACGGAACGTGGCGCCATCCTTCGATGTCGGGGGGAGCGAACAGGGGCCGCGGAGGGGGACCCGGCGCGCGCTCGCCGTACCAGGTGACGACGCTGCGCCAGGCCGAGAAGGCCTGCATGCTCGTGACCTTCTGCTCCATGATGGCGCTGACCAGGGCGTCGAACACCAGGTCGGTGCGGCCGATGCGCAGGTCGGGGTGCCGTCGGTGCCATTCGGCGACCAGGGGATGCCGGGAGGCGTCGAACCCGTCGGCTTCGTCGAGCTTTCCGCACAGCGCCGGCAGCTGGTCGATCGCCCATTCTGCGCCCGGTCCCCAGGCTGCGGCACGCACGGAACCGCCGACACTCTGTCGCAGAGCGAGGGTCGCGACACCGAGGGGGGTGCGGCTGGCCCTCCACACGATGCCTCCGTCGCGCAAGGGCGCCGTGGCGAAGAACGTGGGGTCGTTACGACCGTGCCGCTGCGCCGAGACCGCGCGACCGATGTCGACGGGGCGCGCGGGACGGTACTCCGACTCGATCGGGCGATCCGCGACGACCGGCGATTCACGCGGTGACTGCCGCGCGCGCACCCCGGTCGATCTCATGCCGACACCCTACGTCGGCCCTCCGACATCGCGGCATCCGGGCTGTGCGGGGCCGTGGGGTTCGCGGCGCCGGTCGCGGCTGGTGTTCGGCTCATCTGCATGACCGATCCATCCGCTCGCGTCCTTACACTCCCTCCCGTGCACTCCAGCCCCACCGATCATGCAGACTGACCGCGACCAGTGCGCACAGAACACCGGATGCGGCGGCGAGCGATCAGAAGCGGTCGGGCGAGGGGGTGCCGTGGCCGTAACGGATCGAGACGTCGGCGTGCCGGTCGAAGCGGTACCCGACGCCGCGGACCGTGCGCACGATGTCTTCGTAGGCGCCGAGCTTCGCACGCAGGCGCCGCACGTGCACGTCGATGGTGCGTTCGCCCGGGGCGTCGTCGTCGGTCGAGCCCTCCCACAGCGAAGCCACCAGTTCGGTGCGTTCGATCGTGCGCCCCTCGCGCAGCACGAGGTACTGCAGCAGCTCGAACTCCTTGAACGTGAAGGCGGCCGACTCGCCGTCGATGAGCACGCGCTTGCGCGAGATGTCGACGACCACGCCGCCGGGGGCGCGGTCCTCGTCGACGGGTTCGTCCTTGGTACGGGCGACGGCCGACGGCTCGTGCAGCGCGAGACGGACGACGTCGACGTCGCGGCCACCGGCGCCGGCCGGGGCGAGGGCCACCGTGGCGTAGGTCTCGGCGGCGGGGGCGAGCTCGCTCAGCGTGCGGCGGAGGGCCTCGACGAGGGTGCCGAGGCTGACACCGGCGGCGGCGGCCTTCTCTTCGTCGATGCCGACGTAGAGGGCGAAGCCGCGGGGCGCGGTGCCGGCGACGGGCCGCGGGGCGGCGGGTGCGTCGGGGGCGGCGGGAGCCGGCGTGCGGACGGTGGAGGGCTGGGTGCGGTCGAGAACGGCGGAGATCGACATGAGTGATGAAGTCCTTGGGTGGTGAACCCGTGCGTCACGATGCGGGGTTCAGCGGGAGGTGAGGGCCGAGAGGGCCGGGGTGCGGTGCCGGGGTACGCGTGATCGACGCGGATGCCAGACGACCGGGGGACGAGGTCGGCGTTCAGAAACCGAGGTCGTCCATACGAGGGGTCGCGGTTAGCGGCACATTCGACAGCACATGACAACGCGGCCGGGCATCATCATGCCGGCAGTCCTGTTCGCCTCCCGGGCGGACAGAGAACGCGCGTTGACAGTCATGGGGGGATTATGACGCACCGAGTCGGATCGCGTCAAATCGAGCGATCGCGTGTCCCGTTGCGCATCATGCGCGATGTTCGTCGCCCACGCGCCCGCAATTCGAGCATTCTGCTGCATCGGCGCCCGGAGTCGCGAAGCGGCGTACCCTCACGGAATGGCCGACCTGCACTTCGCCGACGACAAGACCGCCTCGCGATTCACCCTTCACGAAGGCGACGACCTCGTGTCGGTGCTCGACTATCGCGACGACGGGCGCACCATCGCCCTCACGCGCGCGTTCACCATTCCCACCTTCCGGGGGCATGGGTACGCCGGAGTGGTGACCGAACGCGCCGTCGACGCGATCGAGGCGGCCGGTGGCCGCCGGATCCTGCCGGTGTGCTGGTACGTGGGGGAGTGGTTCGAGGCCCATCCGGAACGCGCCGGCCTCCTGCATACGCGGCCGTCCGCCTGAGGCGACGCGTACGCAGGAGCCGCAATGCCGTCAACCCCTGCCGCCGCGGACGGTGGCGCCACGATGCTGGAGGTGTCGAAAGGGGAAGTCATGACAGACGACCGCGACCTGCCCGAGGGTGTCATCAACGCCGACCCGCCCGGTGGCTGGGAGAGTGGTGCCGTCGCCGACGGCGAGACCGCTCAGCAGAACGAGAACGCGAAGGGTTCGCCGCGCCTCAACGACGCCGAGCCCTCGGACCCGATCGAGGGGGATGCCGCCAGCCAGGGCATCGACCCCGACTTGAGCACGGAGGACTGACATGTCGGACGAGACCCGAGCCCCGCAACCTTCCGCCGGTCCCGACGGTGGCGCGTCGCCCGCCGACTCCGTGGGCGGTGCCGTGCACGAGGAGAGCAAGCGTCCCGCGCGCCCCGACGAGCAGTCGGAGCCGATGATGGACACCCACCCCACCGATGACGAGGCCCGCATCGCCGGCGTCGTGGTCCAGACCCGCGCCGACGTCGGCGGGAAGAGCGACGAGCGCGTCGCCGACGTCCTTCGTCAGCGTTTCTCCGACATCGGTCTCGATCTCGGAGACGACCGCATCCGCGCCCTCGTCGCCGAGGTCAACGGGGCCTGAGAACCGATCGACGGCGCCCCGCCCCGGTGACCCCGGGGTGGGGCGCCGTCTTCGCGTCATCCTGGTTCTGCTGAGTCGTCACCGCAGGCAGGCGTTTGCTGCGAGCCGATGTCGGAGGTGCGACGTACCGTGTCTGCATGCGCATCCTGCACACCTCGGACTGGCACATCGGGCGATCGTTCCACGGGCATTCGACGCTCGACGCCCTGCGCGGCGTGCTCGATACGCTCGTCGCCCAGGTCCGCGAGAACGACGTCGACGTGGTCATCGTCGCCGGCGACGTGTTCGACTCGGCCACGCCCGCAGCCGCGTGCTACCCGCTCCTGTCCCACACCCTGGCGGCGGTGACCGACGCGGGTGCCCGCGTCGTGGTCACCAGCGGCAATCACGATTCCGCCGCCCGTCTCGGCTTCCAATCGGCGCTGTTGCGCGACGACATCACCGTCGTCACCGATCCGCTGTCGGTGGGAACGCCGGTCACCGTGCACGACGAGCACGGGCCGGTCCACATCTACGGCATCCCCTACCTCGAACCCGCTATCGTGCGTCACCTGTGGGAGGGCGTCGAGCTGCGAAGCCAGGCGCAGACGATGGCGCACGCCCTCGACCTCGTGCGCGACGATCTGGCCGAACGCGGCGGCCGCTCCGTCGTCGCGGCGCACTGCTTCGCCGCGGGAGTGGAGGCCACCCCCGGCGTCGAGCGCGAGATCCGTCAGGGCGGCCTCGACGTCGTTCCCCTCTCGGCTTTCGACGGGCCCGACTATGTCGCGCTCGGGCACATCCACGGCCGGCAGCAGCTTTCCGATCGCGTGCGGTACGCGGGAGCACCGGTGCACTACAGCTTCGGCGAGGCGGGCAAACCGCGTGGTTCGTGGCTGGTCGAGCTCGACGGCGACGGCCTCGCCGACGTGCGGTGGCTCGACCTGCCCGTTCCGCGCCCCCTCGTCACCCTGCGTGCCTCCCTCGACGACCTCCTCTCCGACGAACGTTTCGACGGCCACGACGAGCACTGGGTGCGCGCCGAGTACACCGACGCGACTCCTCAGCCCGATCCCATGCGACGGCTGCAGGCACGATTCCCGTGGTGCGCCACCGTCGCGCACGTTCCGGCCGAGACCCGGGCCGACGACGGCGTCGGTTACGCGAGACGCGTGCGGGCGGCCCGCGACGACGCCGAGGTCATCGACGCGTTCCTCGCTCACGTGCGCGAGGGCGAGGGCGCCACCGAGGCCGAGCGATCCCTCATCCGCGAGGTCCTCGACACCCGGGCGGTCTCCGAGGCGCGCGCATGAAGCTCCACCGGCTCGAACTCGAGGGTTTCGGCCCGTTCCTCGACACGCAGGCGGTCGACTTCGACGCCTTCGCCGACGACGGCATCTTCCTCATCACGGGGCGCACGGGGGCGGGCAAGTCGAGCGTGCTCGACGGCGTCTGCTACGCCCTGTACGGGGGCGTGCCCCGCTACGACGGAGCGGAACGGCGCCTGCGCAGCGACCACTGCACCCCCGACGACCCGACGCGCGTCACGCTCGAGTTCAGCGCCGACGGCGAGAGATGGCGCATCACCCGCTCGCCCGAGTTCGAGCGGCCCAAGCGTCGTGGCGGCGGCACCACCAAAGAGCCGCACCGCGCCCTTCTCGAGGTGCAGACCCCGCAGGGCTGGACCGGGGTCGCGGCGCGCCCCGTCGACGTCGCGACCCGCCTCGACGAGATCGTGGGGCTGAGTCAGCAGCAGTTCCTCCAGGTCATCCTGCTGGCGCAGAACCGTTTCGCTCGATTCCTCCTGGCCAAGAACGACGAGCGGCTGACGCTGCTGCGCACCCTGTTCGGCACGCGTTCGTTCGAGCAGTACACCGCAGATCTCGACGAACGTCGCAAGCGCGCCCAGGTGCGCCTCGCCGCCGAGGGGATCGAGGTCTCGACCCTCCTCGACGAGGCCGAGCGTCTGGCGGCGGAACTCGACGGCGGTGCCCCCGACTCCGAGGTCACGTCGTCGTCCGGCGATTCCCCGGCGTCCGACGACGCCCCCCGCGCCGTCGCCGACAGGCTGGCGTTCGTCGTCCGCGCCGTCGAGAGGGCCGCCTACCTCGTCGATACCCTCGCCCGAGATCGAGAGTCGGCCGATGCGGGTTTCGATGCGGCTCTCACGGCGGAACGCGAGGCCGCGACGCTGCACGAGCGTCAGCGCGACCGCGTGCGCGTGCGCCGGGAGCTCGCCACCCTCGAGGCGCAGAGCGACGCGGTCGAGCGCGCGCGCGACGAAGCGGCCGCGGCGGCCGCGGCCGAGGCGCTCCGGGCGACGGTCGACGCCGCGGAGCGGGCCGCGACCGCGGTGACCGCCGCAGAGAAGCGTCACGGGACAGCCCTCGACCGTGCGCGCGCCGTGGGGGAAGGCGACGCCGGAACCGACGATGCCCTCGCCGCACGAGACGATGAGCTGACCGCACTGCTCGCCCAGGCCGAGGCCGCGCGTGTCGCCGAGCAGCAACTGGTCGACGCCGACGCCGCGGTCGCGCAGGCCACCGCGCGCGTGCAGACGCTCGAGCGGCAGCGCGACGCCCTCGTCGAGGGGCGCCGCGAGGTGCCCGATCTGCTCCAGACGCTCGACGAGCGCCTCACCGCCCTCCAGGGCGCCCCCGACCGGCGACAGGCCGCGCTGGCAGCTCGCGACGAGGCTCGACGTCGGCTGGATGCCGCTCACCAGGCGGCGCGACTGCTCGAGCAGCGCGACCAGGCCGACCTCTCCTCTCTCGTCCGCGCCGACGATCTGCAGCGTGCGGTCGACGCGTGGACGACGCTGCTGCGGCGTCGCCTGGCGGGCGCCGCCGCAGAACTCGCCCACGAGCTCGTCGACGGAGAACCGTGCTCCGTCTGCGGCTCCCGAGAGCACCCGGCCCCCGCCGTGGGCGGCGACGCCTCGGTGACCGACGAGCAGATCGCCGCCGCCGAAGATCGCAAGAACGCCGCGGTCGACGCCGACCGGCTCGCCTCCGACGCCGCCCGGATCGCCCGCGACGACCACGCTCTCGCTGCCGCTCGGGCGGGAGGAGACGGCGTCGCGACCCTGACCGACCGCCTCGCCGCGGCCGAGACCGCGCTCGCGAGCGCCCTCGCCGACGTCGCCGACCTCGAGCAGCGTCAAGCGGAGCGTGCGCGTGCCGTCGAGATCGACGTCGCCATCGCGGCGCGGATCGAGAGCCTGACGGCCGACCTCGCCACGGCGCGGCAGGATGCCGCCCTCGCGCAGCAGCGGGGCGACGCGCTGCGCGACGACGTGCGTCGGGCGCGCGGCGATTTCGCGACCGTCACCGCGCGACAGAACGACCTGCAGTCGCATCGGACGGCGGTGCGCGACCTGCTGACCACGCGCGCCGACGTGGCCGCCGCGCGGGCCGCGCACCTCGACGCCCGGACGACCCTCGACGACCTCGTGGCCGACACCTCGTTCGACGACGTCGACGCGGTCGTCGTCGCCCTGCGGCCGGCGGCCGAGCGCCGACGTCTCGACGCGATCGTCACGGAGCACGCGACGGCGATCGCCTCCGCCCGGCAGCGCCTGCTCGACCTGGAGCTGGCGCTCGTCGACGCGAGCGACGAGCCGCTCGATCTCGCGCCGTTCACGGCCGCCGTGCGGCAGGCGCGCGAGACCGTGCAGCAGGCCGCCGCCGCGCACGCCGAGGCGCGGACTCTCGCTGACCGTCTGCGAGGCCTCGCCCAGCGGGCCGATGCCGGCCACTCGGCCATCGCGGAGCTGGCCGTAGAGCACGCGGTCGTCGCCCGTCTGGCGGACACCCTCGCCGGACGCGCGCCCAACACCCGCCGCATGACGCTCGAGACCTTCGTGCTGGCCGCCGAGCTCGAAGAGATCGTCGTGGCCGCCAACCTGCGTCTCGAGCAGATGTCGTCGGGCCGCTACCGACTCCAGCACACCGACGCGCTCGCGGCCCGCGGGGCCGCCAGCGGCCTCGGGCTCGAGATCATGGACGCCTTCACCGGCCAGTGCCGTCCGCCGCACTCGCTCTCGGGCGGTGAGACCTTCCTGACGTCGCTCGCCCTGGCCCTCGGACTCGCAGAGGTGGTCACGGCCCGGGCGGGGGGCATCCGGCTCGACACCCTCTTCATCGACGAAGGCTTCGGCTCGCTCGACGACGACACCCTCGATCTCGCCATGCGCACCCTCGACGAGCTGCGGCAAGGCGGCCGCACCGTGGGCGTCATCAGTCACGTGGCGTCGATGAGAGACCAGCTGCCCGCGCAGCTGCAGGTGACCGCGACACCGAGGGGACCGAGCGTCATCTCCCAGGATGCCGCCCTGCTCCCCGCCTAGGCTGGTCGCATGCGCAAGAGCACCCTCTGGACCATCCTCGGCGTCATCGTCGCCGTGGTCATCGCCTGGGTCGTCGTGAACATCCTCCTGTCGATCCTCGCGTTCGCGTTCCGGGTGGTCGCCGTGGCGATCGTCGCGGTGATCGTGTTCTTCATCCTGCGCGCGGTCTTCGCTCGTCGCGACATCGACTGAGCGCGCGGAAAGCTCGGCGCCCCGGTCCTCGGGCGCCGGCGGCCCGCCGAGCGAGATCGTCCGCGATCACGGTGCCGGCGGGACGGTCCACGCAAGCCCGACCGTCGTGTCCGACCCCCGGAGTAGCGTGGCACTCGATGTCTGATCAGCCGCCTGCCCCCTCGGGCTCCGCCCATCCCCCCACGCGCGATATCGTCCTGTCGTCGAAGCATCGCTGGCGTGCCTATTGGGTCGCCGTGGCGGTCGCCGCGCTCACGATCCTCGACCTCACCAAGGTGAACGTCGCCCTGCCCTCGATCGAGGCGGCGTTGAACGCCGGGCCGACCGAGTTGCAGCTCGTGGTGTCGGGCTACATCCTCACCTTCGGTCTCGTGCTGGTGCCCGCCGGTCGTCTCGGAGACCTGCGCTCCCGGCGCGTGCTGTTCCTCGTCGGCCTGTCGCTGTTCCTCGTCACGAGCCTGGCGTGCGCCCTCGCCCCCAACACCGGAGTGCTGCTGGTCGCTCGTCTGCTGCAGGGGGTGGCCGCCGGCATCCAGATGCCGCAGGTCCTCGGGCTGGTGCAGCAGCTGTTCCAGGGCAAAGAACGCGGTCGCGCCTTCGGACTGTTCGGGGCCACCATCGGCATCGCCACCGCGTTCGGTCCCACGCTCGGTGGTCTGCTCATCGCCCTGGGAGGCGAGACCGACGGCTGGCGTCTGATCTTCTGGATCAACATCCCGCTCGTCGCGATCGTCATCGCCCTGGCCGCCTGGTTGCTGCCCGACACCCGCACCAAGTCGCGTCGCAAGCTCGACCTCGACCCCGTCGGCGTGCTGCTGTTCGCGCTCACGATCCTGGCCCTCATGTGGCCGTTCCTCTTCACCACGGGTGCGCCCGGCGACGATCCCCGCCGCTGGTGGCTGCTCGTGGTGTCGGTCGTCTTCGCCGCCGGCTTCGTGTTCTGGGAGCGCCGATACGCCGACCGGGGCGGGATGCCGCTCATGCCGTTCTCGATCTTCGGCCTGTCGTCGTACCGGAACGGTGTGCTGATCTCGACCGCGTACTTCGCCGCGATCCCCGCGATGTTCCTGCTCGGCACCCTCTTCCTGCAGGGCGGGCTGGGACTCGAACCCGTGTTCGCGGGCATGGTGACGATCGGGTTCGCGGTCGCGTCGGCGTGGAGCTCGTGGATCGGCGGCAATCTGGTCACGCGTCTGGGGCGTCCGCTGGTGGTGTGGGGAATCCTGGGCATGGTCGCCACGGCGGGCGGTCTCGTGCTGGTGGCGTTGTTCACCGCACCCGAGTGGACGCCGTGGGCGATGGCCGGGGTGATGGTCGTCGGCGGGTTCGCCGGCGGTCTGGTGATCTCGCCCAATCAGACCCTCACACTCGCCGACATCCCCGTCACCAGTGGGGGTGTCGCGGGCTCAGTGGGTCAGTTGGGACAACGCATCGGCACCGCCGTGGGCACGGCCATCGCCCTCGCACTGTTCTACGCGACGGTTTATCGCGAGCAGGACACCGCCGACATGACGGTGGTCTACCACGACGCCTACGCGTCCGGCATGATCACCGTGGGCGTCTTCCTGGGCATCGCGCTGATCGTGGGCGTCGGCGACCTGGCGGGTCGGGCTCGCTCGGGGTCTCAGACCCCGTAGAGCTCGCCGATCTTCGCGCGCAGCTCGTGGCTGCAGCGCTCGACGACGACATCCCACAGTTCGGTCGCGCCGTCGTGCGCGCGGTCCGAGACGGCCCGCAGGATGCGGATCGGCACGTCGAACTGCTGCGCGACCCAGATGAGGGCGTACGACTCCATGTCGACCAGCCGCGCTCCGAGGCCGCGAATGAGCCGGACCGCCTCGGCGTCGTCGACGAAGTGGTCGCCGGTGGCGATGACGAGCCCGTCGGCGCCGGTGTCCACCCGCGTCGGCAGAGACACGTGCTCGCCGAACGTGCCGTCGAGCCCCTTCACGTCGTGCTGGATGGCTCCGGCGATCTCGTAGATGCCTCCCTCGACGTCGTCGTCGATCGCCCCCGCCGTGCCGACGACGACGATCTCGTCGTAGTCGCCCTCGCAGAGCGCGCGTGTGAGGGCGTAGGCCGCGGGGATCTTCCCCACGCCCGTCAGCAGACGGGTGAAGCCGGGGATGTCCTCCTCGAAGGCGACGAGTTCGGACACATGGGCGGCGACGAGGAGCTTCACCCCTCCATTGTCGTCGATGACGTCACGACGATGACGTCACGAGGATGACCCGCTCGGGCGTCGCCCGACCGCCGGGGCCCGAAGACGCAGCGAGGCCCCGACACGGTGTGTGCCGGGGCCTCACTGCGATCGACGTCAGTCCTGCGCGGCGTCCGACGCCCGCGACAGGTGGGCGAGCTCGTCGGCGCTGAGCTCGAGGCGCGCGCTCGCGAGCAGATCGGCGACCTGCTCGACCTTCGACGCGCTGGCGATCGGGGCGGCCACCGCGGGCTGCGCGCGCAGCCACGCCAGCGCGGTCGTCGCGATGGAAGCGCCGTGGGCGTGTCCGACTTCCTCGAGCGCGTCGATCAGCGCGAGGCCGGCGGGGGTGGCGAGTTTCGCGGCGCCCTCGGCACGGGGCGAGTCGCCCGTGGCATCCGCCGTCCGGTACTTGCCGGTCAGGAAGCCACTGGCCAAGGCGAAATACGGCACGAGTGACATGCCGTACTGCTCAGCGACGGGCACGATGTCGCGCTCGACGTCGGTGCGGTGCACGAGGTTGTAGTGCGGCTGGATGGCGACGGGCAGGGCGACGCCCGAGGCCTCGGCCAGCGAGACCCATTCGCGGATGCGCTCAGCGGTGTAGTTCGACACGGCCACGTGGCGCACGAGACCGTCGGACACGAGGTCGCCGAAGGCGGCCACGGTCTCTTCGAGCGGGGTCTCCGCGTCGTCGAAGTGGGCGTAGTACAGGTCGATGGTGTCGACACCCAGGCGCTGCAGCGAGGCTTCGGCCGCCGCGCGCACATTCGCCGCCGACAGGCCGCGGAAGTCGGGGTGGGTGCTCACCTTCGTCGCGACGACGACGTTCGACGGCTTGCGTGACGCGAGCCACTCGCCGATCAACGTCTCGCTCTCTCCGCCGGAGTTGCCCGGGACCCACGCGCTGTAGCCGTCAGCCGTGTCGATGAAGTTCCCGCCCCCGGCGTGGAAGGCGTCCAGTACGGCGAACGAGGTGTCGCGGTCGGCGGTCCAACCGAAGACGTTCCCGCCGAGCGAGAGGGGGAGGATGTCGAGGTCGCTGCGTCCAAGGCGCGTCATGATGCCCTTCCTGTCGAGGTTCGTTGACCTCAGGGACAACGATGCTCGGCAGCGGGCATTCCCTCGACGCGCCGTGACCCGCCGTGCGGCAGGGGCGGCCGGCCCGGGGCTCAGCGGAGTGGGCTCAGCCCCGCCGACTCACGAACCGCCCGACAGGATGCCGATGAGGCCGCTGATGAGCAGCCAGAGGCCGATCCCCGCACCGGCGATCCAGATGACGACCGTGCCGGTCGGGTACTTCTTCTTGCCGTCGGGGCGGTCGGAGCCATCGGGGACGCTCACGAGCGCACCATCGTCACGATCGATACGACAAGCACGGTGAGACCTCCGATGACGGCGATGGCGGCGATGATGGGGCCGCCGCCGGCGAGGAACGCGGCGACGCCGAGCGCGAGGAAGAGGACGGCGAGCACGATGCCGCTCACCTGGTAGACGCGGAACCTGCCCCCGCCGTCTGTGACTTTCTGTTCGCTCACGTCGACCCCCTGCTCCCAGGCTATCGAAAAGCCGGATGTCTCCCGTGACGGCG
>NZ_JACYNU010000023.1:0-27667 GCF_014839455.1 Microbacterium sp. CFBP 8801
TATCCCTATGACGAGCGCACGCCGTCTACTAGGCATTTTTTCCTTCGCCCATCATCTGCTCGATCGCGCGTGCGATCGTGTCCCATTTCCAGCCGATGACGCGGCCGCGGGCAAGTCCGGACGGTAGCGTGCTCGTAGTGTCCGCATGGTCGACGTACACGCCGAAGACTGGAACGTTCTTGTCTTTCGCCATAGCGATCTCGGCTGCTACTCCGTAGGCGCTGCCCATAGAGCGCCCGACCAGAACAATGACCATGTTGCACACTGCAATCTTTGCAGCGATCTTCTCTTCCCATTCATCTTCTTCGAGGGCGGCTTTCGAGGACCAGTCTTGAATCACAAATGGAGTGGGCGAATCTTCCTTGCCCTGGCCGACAAAAAGTCGTCGCGACTGCTCGTTGTTGTCGAAGTCAAAACTGATAAATGCACGTGGTTCGGCCATAATTACTCCTTTGTAAATTAATCAGTGGAGACGGAAGCGGCTAACGCTCTCGTTTACGCTGATTATCTCACGTTTGCGTGTCGGCGTCGATGGACTTGCCACGCTCACCTGTACGTCGCCACAGGGGGGTGAGCGGTGTCTCAAAACAGGTGCTAATCGAAACCCCGGTGTAGTGCTCGAACAAATAAAAACAGGGGTCAGCGGCAAGAAACACTAACCCGCCCGTAGAGCGATCGGACACGCCAAGACTAAAAAATTCCCCGACTAGGGGGTGTATTTGGTTCTGAGTTGGGATTCGTGGTGGCCCCAACGGAAGCGTTCGCGAACAATTCACGACCCCTGTTGGCGCTCCGCGAGGCACTGCGAAACGGTGAGATTCGTCGCGCTCTGCAGGGACGGGTGCGTGCGCATGCACCCGGAACGCGCTCTCTCCGTCAGATGACGCCCGAGCTCCTTGAGCACATCGTTACGGACTACCGCGCGGGCCTCAGTGTCTACGCCATCGCCGAGAAGCACGGCATACATCGCCAGACCGTCACCAACCATCTTGTCGAAGCCGGCGTCACACTTCGTCGGACTATCACGAACACCGAACGGCAGCGGGCGAGAGAACTCTATGACTCTAGCGCCTACATTAAGGACATCGCCAAGGTCCTCCGCCGCAACCCGGCGACTATCGCGAAGATGGTTCGTCCCAGTCGGACGGCTGCTAATGCTCTCCACGGTTGAGCCGCGCGCTCCCGCGCTCGACCCGCGACACAGTCGGAACAGATGGGCTCGCCTTCTCGGCCAGCACGTACCGCGATGATCTGAGCTTCTTGCACGTTCCGTCCGGCGCCCTTGGCAGGTCCAGGGGGTCGGCGCACTATTTACAATAACGCGATCGTAGTCGGGGACATCCGCTGCTCAGCGCGCGCCCGCAACGTCTTGCCGTAGAGGGTCATTCCCTCCCAATCGACTACATGGTTGCCGAATTCGGCGGTCGTCACCGGAACCATGATGCGGGTCGCTTTGAGTCTCCCCAGGGTCGCTCCATTTCCACCCCAGCTGAATTTACCCATCTGCTCGCGAAGGCAAGACACCAATACAAGGGCGTTATCCTCGACGAGGCTCGGATGGCGAAGCACTTGAATGTTCTGGCTCGTGTAGAAGGGCACTGGCTGGTAGGCGATGGTCTGGGTGTCCAACCCGATCGTGATCGCGTTTCCCAGCTCCGGCAACTTCTTTTGTAGCGTGGTGAACCCGTCTGTGCCGTTGCTGGCTTTCGTACGGGAGACGAACGGAAACATATTCTCACCCCGCCCAAGCTTGGTTTTGTCATACCAAGCGGCGGAGGCCTTCATCGTCTTGAACACATCTGTGATGAACATCGGCTCGAACGCCAGATCGGGAAGGTTTGCGTCTGCATTGACCGGGTGAGGCGTACGAGCACGGTGGGAGTGGGTGATTGCCCGCACCATCAGCTCTTCCCCGAGCCGAGTCATACCCTCCCAGTTAACAACTTGCTCATTGGATTCGTCGCGCCTGATGGGAACCATGATGTGGGTCTTCTCAAGACGGCCGGCGCTCGCCTTGTAGCCCCACGAGAACTTCTTAATGGCACGACGAAGCGCCGACGTCAGCACCAAGCCATTGAATGAATCAAGGTGCGGCGACCGCAACTCGTACACCTTGGTCGCCCCGTAGAACGCTACCGGTTGGTACGCCACCACCTGCGTGTCGATACCGATCGTAATTGCGTTGCCGGGATTTGGTCGCTTCTCCTGGCGGGGGATGAATCCTGCAACGCTGTTCCCCAACGCAGAGTTCGTAACATGCGGGAAGGCGGGCTCCCCGTGCCCCACCTGATTGGTATTCAGCCAGGCCGGAGCCTGGCGATATGTATCAAACACCTCCGTGATGAGCATCGGGGCGAACGTCAGGTCGTGGTAAGTACTCATTCGCTGATGCCCTCCTCGACGGCAATCTCGGCTTTGTCCTCTGCTGCGGCGGGCGCAATCAGGTCACCGCGGCCGTGGGTGTGCATGTCGACTTGCCAGGTGAGGTAGTCCGCGACCGTGGCATAGAAGTCCTCGTAGCTCGGGGGCTGGTCATTGAAATAGAAGTAGCTGTGCTGCCACTCGTCGGTGGCCGCAACCTCCGACCGCACCACAAAGGACGTGTCATCGGGCACGCCGTCTTGGAGGACTTCGAGCACGTGTGTGCGCCGGTCAGCGGCGCGCCCGTCGTCGACCAGCCCGACGTGCTGGCGGACCTTGTAGCCGTCATCCTTGAAGTCGACGAACGCCGTTTTCTTCGTCGCTGGATGTGGGACGCCCGCGGTGAAGAGTGCAATCACGACGTGAGTCCCGACGCCATGAAAGGTGTCAGGGTTCATCGTGAGGACAGCGTCAAGCGTGTGGTGTTTGAGGATCTTCGCCTTGAGTGCCTTATCCTCCCTTGTCTTCCCAACCATGGCTGACTGTGGAACGATCGCGCCGAGGCGCCCCCGCACCTCTAGGTGGGATAGAGCACGCTCGATGAAAGACAGCTCGGACAGATGCCGCGTCGTCTTGTCCTTCGACTGCGAGTACGGCGGGTTCATGAGCACCTTCGTAAATCCCTCAAGACGCCCGGGCCGCTCGGGGTTGTAGGGGAAGAAGTCGTCCCTCGTGGCGTCGAAGAAGCTGCGGCGCTGGAAGTTCGCCTTGCCGTCACCCCGCAAGATCATGTTGGTCGTCCCGACTGCGAAGAGCTTGTCCTGAAGCTCGACGCCGTGCAGTTGGAACCTCTTAATCTCGTCGAGGCGTTCATTGAGCCGAGCGGGATTGTCGCCGTACCGCTTGATCGCGTCCGCGAACATGCGACGCATCGCCGCAATGAGAAAGGCCCCGGATCCAGCGGTCGGATCAAGCACCACATCGTCGCTATTCACGTCCACTAGTTCAGCCATAAGGTCTGTGATGTGATGTGGCGTGAGCACGATGCCCAACGAGTTCCCGTCAGACCCGCCGTACTTGACAAACTCGCCGTAGAAGTTTCCGAGCACGTCAAACGCCGAGTGCGAGGGCGACGAAACGACTTCAAAGACCTCGTGATCGAGAATCTCCGTGAAGTGCTGGAGCGGCGTCTTGCCGAGGTCTCTATTCCGCTGGTTCAGCAGCACATGGCGCCTGATGAAGGCGAAGCGATCGAGCATGATCCCGATCTTCTGCTTTGGTCCGAGGTCGGCCTCGGGGCTCTCCAGGAACTCCTTCGCAGCGTTATAGACCTTCTCGCCGTCGCGGTACCCATTACGCTGGTCCCCGGTGAGGTCGTCGAGCAGCTCAGGCCGGTACTTGAGTGCCAGCAGGATCGCGGAGACCAGCGTCGCCTTGTTCTCGTTCTCCAGCGAGGCGTAATTGCGCATCCCCTCATGGAGGTTCACCGCCACCTTGCGGATCTCGCGAACCTCGCGCTCCTCGCGAGGCAGCTCGCCAAGCACCGCGACCCGGTGGTACTCGTCGATGCTCTCCGCAGCAAATGGCGTCAGTGTTTCCAGGCGGCCCAGTACCTTGGGCTCGAGCCTCGGCGCAACGTAGGCGGCCCTCATGTCGTAATGGCTTTCAGTCCCAGCAACGCCTACCGCAAAGACCTTCTTGTTGGTCTTATCAGCGAATGTTCTCGCATAATGGACGGCACCGTTCAGCGCATACCTGACTCGCGAGATCGAATCCAGCGCCACCCGCCCCTCGTCATCGAGTAGATGCGAGTCTTCGAACCGAGCCTTGTCCTCAACCACGACGATGAACTCGCCGGACTCGACGACGAACTCGGGCTTCCCGCGACCAGAACCACCGGACTTCGAGGCACCTTCGAGTGCCTCATAGATGTATGAAGGCGCGTCGGAGCAGCTCTGCTCCCACGGCCGCGGGTACCCAATCTCCCGCAACATGTCGCGGACAAACTGATCGGTGCTTCTTTCGTTTCCCATCGGGGTGCTCCTGCTGCTCGCGATTTGAATCAGGTTCGCATCAATGACGTTACCTGGGTTGTGGTGGCAAACTTGCTGCGTGCACTGGAGGGAGAGTCGCGCCTTCGCTGCTCAAGGTGAACCGGCCGATCGCCTCGGAGCTTGCAGTCGGGCTGGCGGCCGTTGCTCCGAGACAGGTGACGAAACACCGAGATGGACCCGCAGTCCTTCAGCCCGGTCTCGACAGGCGCGCCTTCGTAGAGGAGATGGCGCCTGCCCCCTGCCCCGCGGAGACGGAACAACTCGCCGGGCGAGCGAGATACACCCGCTGCTCGCTATTGGCCAGCGTATGTCCAGCAGCCGGCTACGGCGACGAAGGACCAACGGACGTGGGTGAGGCGCGGACGCTGCCTGAAGCAGCCGAAGTGCCTCTAGCTTGCGACGAGCACGTATCTCGAACTTTCCGTTACAGGACTTCTGCAGTCGCCAGTTCCTCGTGCCACCGGCTCTCGCCCTCGTCGTCGGTCAGTCCAACGGCCGCGACGTCGCCAACGAGACGCGCGTCGCGTGCCTGTGGAACGTGAAATCACCAAAAGTACGTGGCGCGACGGTTGTACGGCAAGCCGCGGAAGAGTCTCTCTTCGTTCATGTACACCGTGACGCCGAGGTCTGGGATGTCGACCGCCTCGATCCAGCCGCCAACGACTCGCTGGTATTCCTCCAGCGACTCAAACGTGGCAGCCGCGAGCAGTGCAGTGTTGTCAGCCGGGATGATGATGCCGTGCACCATGGTGGTGTTCCTCCTTTGTGCGTGCGACCGGGAACCGGAACGGTTCCCGTGGAATCGCAGAGCACAAACGAGCAGCACTCATCACGAGGGGTGAGGCGGGGCGGCCGGCGAGCGGTGTCCGGGCGGACGTTGCTCGAGCCGGCCGCCCGTGTGCGGTGGAGCCGTCAGGTGCCCTGGGGCCTGGCCGTGCGCGCGGTCTTCGCTACCGGGGTGGCCTCGAAGATGGCGGTGATGGCGTCGCGTTTACCTGCTGCCTCGCGCTCAATTTCGTCGCGCACGTCTTGTGCACGGCGCTGTAGGGCCGAGTCTGCCTTGGCCTGCTCGATCCACGCGTCAATGGCGAGGCGAACCTCGTCAGTGACGTTGCGGTCGCGCAACTGGGCAATGATGTCCAGCTGGGTGCGGGTGGACTCGTTGAGTCTGACCGCGAGGGGTTTGATCGGGCCGTAGCCGAGTCCGTTGGCGGACGCGGGCGAGGTGGGCGGGGTGTTGACGTTGGACTCGCTCATGTGGGCGGGTCACCTCCTTGACGGGTGCGGCCGAGAACTCTGGTGGTTCTCTTCGAGACCGCAGTCCGGCAATGAGGGGGCATGGGCGGGTGCCAGAACTGAACTGCAACACCCGCTGTCCCCAGTGAACGACAGAACATGTCGCGTTTCAACCGTCCGATCGGACAATCCGTGGTCGCTCGGTTCCATTCTTTGTGGGTGCGCTGACACGGCATACGGCAAACGCAAAAACGCGACCGACCTGCTGAGTAACCTTTCTTATGACGGCTGCGGATTCGCATTCACGGCGTGGTACACCGAGGACAATCCTGTGAATAGTGCTGAAGGTCGATTCTCATGTTCTTGCGCGAACGTGTCGCGCTAGTTCGCGTATTCCCCACGTCAAAAGAGATACGACCAGCCCTCCACAACCGCCGGCAATGAGCGCGAAGCCGCCGAAGATTTTAATGCCAGCATCGGTGCCGAAGAGCACCGCGTGGGGATCTGGTGTGACGGGCCAGAAGAGCAGAACCGCTAGCCCGGCGAGAAGGAGGAGGACGGAGGAGATTCCCGCTCCCACGGCGAACTTCCAACTCGCGAATCGAGCGCGTAGCACAGCCCACATCACGACCCACAGGACGGCGATCAGACTGCCTGGCAGGCTCGCGGTGGCGATGAGCGCAAGGATTGGCCACACGCCGGAGTAGTTCGTCAAGAAGAACATTCTTGCCTAACGAGGTACGTCATCCCCCAGCGCTGGCCTTCGCGACAAGGACGTCGTGAAACGCCTGGGCGAGTCCGTTGACGACATTGACGGGAATCTGCTCGTTGAGGCCAAAGCCGCCTTGCCTGACCATGATCGCTCTCCGGAAGGAAGCGAACGCGAGGTCGTCGTTTTGGGTGAAGAATCGGAGGGCAGTGTCGTAGATCGAGCATAGGGAGCCGACTCACGCCCGCGTGTGTGCGCGGAACGGTCACGCGGAACTCATTACACTCCCGTAAGAAATTCCAAGGCTTCAACGTCTTTTCCATCGCGCAGCACAGGTGAAGCTTGCAGCGAGACGTACTCCACAGCCGCTGCCGCGACACCATTTGGACAGTGGACGTGATCGAGGGTGTATGTAAAACCCAGATGATCGCGGATAAATATGGACACGACCGCATGCCCAGGGAGCGGCTGGCGGGGGAGGCCCGCAGGTGATGCTTGCGCCATTTTCTGATCCTTCAGACGATTGTTTGCCTACATCACTGCCTACCATGTATACATGGAAAATGGAAGACGCTGCGTCGAATGATTCTGGACTGGGTGTGAGAAGAAAATTTTCAGGCGATGACCGAGGCGTATCCCGCCATGGTCGCGCATCGAACCTCTGCCAAGATTTGGCTCTTGCGCGCCTCGGCGACCGTAGACGGGGAGATGCATGTGAGTATCGTCGATGAAATTAACGAGATTTTGGCCCGCGCGACAGGTGACGCACTCAATTCGTGGGGCGCTGTGCACGGACTGAGCGCCTTGCGTTGGTTGATCGTCCATTCGGAGCGCGGGGTCACAATTGAGGGTTCGCCAATGGAGTATGCGCATACTCGTGAGCAATGCATCGCCGCTTGGGCGGCCGCGATGGACTTGGCTCAGTTTGACGAGAGTGACGTATGGTTTCTCGATTCCGGCGGGTGGTACATACGGCTTGTTTGACTTGAGTGGGGAAGGGTGTACAGTGACGAATCTACCATGTAGACATGGTATCTAGGTAGGTAAAACTTGCTGGGTGGCCGACGATCGGCGGCGGCGAAGAGGAGCTGCTCAATGCGTTATTCCGCGAACAGCGCGTATGGATCCGTTAGAGTCACGGACCTGTATGAGGGAGCCGAAGGATGGCATGCAGCCGAACGTGGAGTACGCCTCACGCCCGAGTTGGCTCGAGCGCTTCAGGCGCGCGGATACACAACGGTCCGGGTGCGGGTACGGTGGTGGAAGCGCCGGGAGGTGTCCTTATGGCACTACCTCGTAAATCAGACCAGTAGCGATGGGGCTCCACTCAATGTGCGCTATGCGCGCGGAAGCCGATAATAGTCCGGGTCTCAGCCGCGGCGCTTATGAAATCTCTCGTCCCGGTGCACGATAATGAGCGCGTGATGCGGCTAGCTTGTCGCGTTGCACGTAAACAATCGGATTCTACGGGGGGGGGTAAATGCTTTTTGGTTCTTTGCAATGGATGAATACGTGTCCAGAATGGTGCAATGGTCAAGACGACGGTACCGACGATGTTAATTTCGTCCACCGAAGTGATCCGCATACTGTACCGGTAGTCGAGAGGGTGCCGGACGGCGAGGGAGGGTTCGGGGCCGCGTCGTCAACCGACTTAATTATCGGACTAGAACGGATCAACGGCGACACATGGGTCTGGATAGGGCCCGATGAGGACGTTCACCGCAGCCTCGTTCTCACCGAAGAAAGTGCTCGCCGACTGAGCCGCACACTAATTGCACTTCTTAGCAAAAGTCGCGCTTGACTTTCGGCTCCTAGGAAGTTGGGCTTTCAGGTTGCCGCCTTAGCTCTAGCGGTAGAGGGGGCAGCAAATCTTCAACCTTGAGCCCCAATACCAACGCGAGTGATACAAGCGTTTGCAAGCGTGGATTGGCGGGAGTTCCAGGATTGGACTCACCCTTCTCCAGCTTCTGATAAGTGAAGGTCGAGATGCCCGCGCCGAGGGCCACACGCTCCTGCGATAGCCCCGCCTCCGTCCGAGCACGCTGAAGCTTGCAACCGAAACCCTGGGCATAGTCGACCCACAGCTGCTTGTTTTGCGAAAGTGTCATAGACTTATCAGTCTACGTCAAGCCGCGTGATGACCGCTACGCCTTCACGAAGGATGCGGCGATCTATTCGCTTCCGCATGATCGGTTGAGCTCTCCCGTGACTGCCGGGAGGCGCGTACAGCTCGTGGCAGCATATATCCCGCGAACTCGCTGCTCAGGTTCATGACGACACCGGACGAGACTCCGGCCATCGCCGCCGCCTCTTTCGCGGACAACTCTCCCATCATGTGGCGCATGACGCTCAGAATGAGAATGTTTACCTGTGCTGGTGATGTGATCATTAGCTTCCTGCCGACTGCTTGTTCCGGCTTATTTAGTCAGCGCCGTCACTACATCGTTGACGTGTTGATGCGGTGTCACTCCCAATACGATACCATGTATGCATGGCTGAAGATGAGTTCGATAGCGAAGCAGAAGAGCGTCGCAGATCGCGAGAGTTGGGCATGCGTATCGAGTTGGCGCTACAAAATGAAATGCGCTCCTTGTCGTCTTCGGAAGCGGCTGAAGTAATCCGATGGCCGTCCGCGCTGTTCTCCTACGCCGAAACAGCCGCGGACAGAGAAGCGGCCGCTCGTTCAGAAGAAGCCTGGCTGGTTCGGACTCCAACTTTCAGGCCGAGTACACCAGAATTCGATTAAGTCAGCCCACCATCTCCCACCGACCCTCCCTGAGTTCCAGAAGCTCGCGACCAGAGCGCTGGTCGCCGCTCCCCACGGTGAGCCCGTGGCGACCTCGCCCCGCAGCCTGAAGCGCCGTATCGATCCGGGCACTTGGGAAAAGATCATCGCCAACTACGGCGCGTTTGAACAAGAGGGCGGGCGTCTCGACTTCGCTTTCCAGCAGTCGTAGTGCGAACGTTCTGCAACGACCCACCGCATATGGACGTCCACTTCCGCGTGCCTGTCTCGACCAGGTTATGGTGCGAAGCATGTCAAACAGCATCGAGCGAATACACCTGGTGGTCGATGGCATCCGTCATGACCTCGGTCCCGAAAAGGGCATGGACGACCTCGAAGCGCAGATTCTCGAGGCGATAAGATCTGGCGGAGGGTTTGTCAGGGCCACCCTCGATCGCGGACAACGGCTCAGCATCTTCGTCTCGTCCACCAGTTCGATTCAGATCGTGGCGTTAAACGTGCAACCCGACCACGCCTCGGCTGACGACGACGAACAGTGGCCAAACTTCATCGACGACGTGGCAAGGCCGTCCGACGACTCTTGATCGAGAATGCGACTCAGCCATCAGAGCTACGAACTCGGTGCTGCGTCCCGGCGTCGATGTTCCTGCGCCGATGAGAGGGCAATGCGGATTGCCGCGTTCAGACGCTCGGCGCTGTCGGTGGTGACTGCGATGAAGCGAGCGCCATCTTCAAGCGGCCCAATGAAGAGGTATGTGGCTTGGGCGTCCCGCTCTAGCGCCACCACGTAGTCCTCCGCGGTGAGGGGTGCCGGGGTCGAGCCGCCGAGCGTCACGCGGCGGCGCTCTACGACAGGCACGATCTCCCCATTGCTGCGATGCCAGCGTGGCGGGAAAGGTTCTTGTCCATCATCGTGGCCGGCGCACCACGATGGACATTCATCTGCGTTGCCAGTGTGCGTCATGACAAGCCTTCTCGTTCCGGAAATTCGCCAGTCCCGGGCGACTACGGGGTGCGCTCGGTTGCTCTTTCTTAC
Organism: Microbacterium sp. CFBP 8801; assembly: GCF_014839455.1. NCBI lineage: Bacteria > Bacillati > Actinomycetota > Actinomycetes > Micrococcales > Microbacteriaceae > Microbacterium > Microbacterium sp. CFBP 8801. The sequence continues at coordinate 10,143 of NZ_JACYNU010000023.1, forward strand.
CCTGTCTCTATGCTCCAGTCGACATGTTCGATGACTTACAATCCGGGCTTCCTAAGACACAAGATGCAGACACCAGAGCCCTCCTAGAAGCGGCCTACGAGAAGCTCGAGGAGATGGCAGTGAAGACTTGGTCTGGCGCACCGGCACCGAAAACCATCAACGCCCCCACTGTTTCGTGGGGGCGTTGATGTTCACGTGGACATGCTCAAGAGAAGAGCAGGGTCAGGCGTTTGCAGCCTTGTACGCGTCGATGACGGTCGCCGGCACGCGGCCGCGGTCGCTGACGGCGTGTCCGTTGGCGCGCGCCCACTCGCGCACAGCGCCGAGGTTGAGGTCGCTCTTGGTTCGGGCGCCGCGAGAAGCAGCGGACCGGCTCGCAGACCCGACGGAGCGGGCCGCGTCGACAAACGGGGCGAATGCGCCGAGGAGCTTGTCGGCGTTCGTGTCGGAGAGGTCGATCTCGTAGGCGCGTCCTTCGATGGAGAAGGAGATCTGCTTTCCTTCGCCTTCTTCGAGAATGCTGCCGTCAAGATCATCGATGAGGTGGGAGATGTGTCGGGTAGCCATGCATAGCAATCTACTCGCTCGTGGAGAGGTAATTCCATTCGCATGGATAGAAGGTCGACCTGATCTCGCGCGATCCACGTTAGGAGCAGCCTCATTCCGATGTCTGGTCTTTCGAATTCAGCAGGCCAGCTTTCGCTGTGCGGAGCACTAGATCGGCCCGCCGCCCCATTCGGACGACGGGCCGATCTACAGGGTTGCTCATACTAGGAGTGTGCGCCTGCGCGGCGGCGCGCCACTAGGACAAAGGCGATGCCGCCGAGGATGAGCACGCTTGCCCCGATGCCTGCCGCGGTTGTGCTGGTGCGGTCGAAGCCCGTCACGGCCAGGCCCTTGGCGACGGTGAGCGAGGCGTAGGCAGAGCCGCTGGTCGCCCCGCGCACCTCGATTTTGTGAGAGCCGATGGCAGCGTCGGACGGGATGGTGACCGTCTTGGAGATCGTGCCGTCAACGCCGGCCGCGGTCGACAGCAGCTTCACCGGCGTGGAGTGGAGCCAGATCTCGACAGACTCACCAGCCGCGAAGCCGCTTGCGCTCACCGTGACCTGGTTGCCTCGGGCGACCGTGCTCGACGAGAGCGAGACGGCGACGGGGGAAGCCGACACGGTCGGGGAAGGGGACGCCGTCTCGGTCGGCTGCGGATCGGGCGTGGTCGTCGGCTCGGTCGTCGGCTCGGTGGTCGGTTGGGGCGTCGCCGTTGGCGTGGGCTCGGGCGTCGGTGTCACCGCCGGTGTGGGGGTGGGGGTGGGATCGGTCTTCTCGGGCACGGTGAAGGTGTAGGGCTCGACGATGTCTTTGGTGCCGAAGCAGTCGCAATTGAGTACGTAGTAGCTGCGGATGTAACGGGTATAGGTGCCGGGGGCGAGCGTGATGGTCTGCGTGAAGGCACCCGGGCCTGTGACGTCGAGGAACTGCGTCGTGTCGGAACCCGTGAAGTAGGTGTACTTCTCGGCACCGTCGACGACGTAGGCCTCAAGGGGGGTGTTGTCGCGCTCGGGTTCCACGCCGGGGCGCAGGTCGTAGCCGAACGAGAGCGTCACGTCACCGCTGGCGTCGACCGTCTGATCGGGGCCGCTCGTGATCATGGCGTAGGTGTCGTCGTAGGGGCCCGCCGCTGACGGTGTTGCGGACGCCGCCTGGGCAGTCCCTCCGATGGTCAGGACGAGCAATCCGGTGGCAAGGAGGACGGTAGCCGCAGCGCGGCCTATCCGTCTGGTGCGGCGAGTCGGTACGGGTCGGGTCATGGCGGAATCCCCCAGGTGTGCGGATGAGCGCCGAGCAGGGTGGTCGGCGTGCGCCTGTCTAGGACGGCAGGCAGGGTACGTCCGGAGATTACCAATTTCTATTGGTTACCACCAACTCTTCTTGGTCTCAGGCTTGAAGAGTGAGCACCAACCCCGCGAGTACGCCCGAATGGGCCGAGTTCGCGCGGGAGCTGGGGATGAACCTGAGACGTCGGCGGGACACTCTTGGGCTCACCCAGGAGGCGGTAGCGGAACGGGCGGGCATATCGCTGTACGCGTATCAGCAGTATGAGCGGGGTGCCGCGACGAAGGGTGGCGCCGCGACGAACCCGCGGCTGGCCACGGTGCTTGTCCTAAGCCAGGTTCTGCAGCAGAAGGTCGACGAGTTGCTGCCACCCACGCCGTGCTTCTTGGACATCGAATGCCAAGTCAGAAGGTAGGCGACATGGAACCGGCAGGCAACCACCGCGGAGGTCTGTGCGACACCGAGCGTTAGGAGCCCGAACTAAAGCATTTGCTGAAATAGCAACGCAATGGATGCCGCTGAAAGAGAAACCAGGAAAGTACCGAGAGCTGCGCGAATCAGTCGATATTTGCGGAGAACGAGATTGGCAAGCAGCCACAGCCGCGTAGCCGATCCGAACGACGTCGAGCCTGCTTGCTTCGACACTCGACGCAGTATGTCCTTGGGTCCCTGAGTCGCTGCGGCGTCTCGCCAGTAAAATATCTCCCCCGCCGCCTGGGCTTCTCGCGTGAAGCGCGGCCAAATCGCCGCGGTGCTCAAACAAAGCGTTACCAGTGAGGCGACCCCGCAAACGCCCCACAGAATTTGCGACGCCAGCGGCTGCGCGCCGTATCTAGCCTCAGGGTCGTACAAAAGACCCGCCAGAAGTGGTATCACGAGCGTTTGCACCGCGAGAATAATGGCCGCCTTCTGATCGGCAGCACGCGTGTCCTCTCGTGCATGGGCCACCATCTCACCCAGCACCCGTTCAATTTTTACAGAACCGCTGAACTTTTTCACAACCGAACCTTCGCCGACATCTTCTTAGCCTCGGAGAAGAAGTTGGTAAAGCCGAGGGCACGTGCCGTGTCTATGGCGACCTCGAAAATGCGGATCGGTTGCTCGCCGGACTTAGATAAGCGCTCCGGAAGCGGAAAAGAGTATCCAAACTTCACAAATGGATACTCAAACTCCATCTTTTGTATGTGCGATGCGTTCACGGACGTATGGACAACAGCAATCGCATCCGTAGTCGCGCCCTTGAACGCCGAAATTCGTCCTAAGATATCGAGCGGCACACCATAATAGTCTCCCGCGAACTCCGTAGCATCACCAAACGTCCAATATGCCCGGTACTCGAGGGGAGGAAAGCTCGAATCGCTATGATACTCAATGCGCCAGTGTCGATCCACGAGGTTGAGCAGCACCAGAATCTCAAGCGCGCAGCGCGGGTCCGATGAGCACAGGAGTACTGCATCGCCCATCTCTTTGAAGATCCTCACGCGGTCGCCGTATGGTTCGCTAATCCTCGTGACGACATCTACCAGCATTCTCGCCCGGGTGAAGGCCGCCTCGTCGCGCGCTGTGACGCGATATCGCCCACTCGCGCGAAGATCGACCAGAATCCAGTGTGCTGAACTGGTGGGACTCTCTGCATACGAAGCGCGCGCCGTTCGCTCGTCATCGAGCGCCTGTGCGAACATCCTCGCCGCTATTTGTCGTAGGGAAAGTTCGCCAGGGTTGCTCATTCGAGACCAACCAAGTGAAAAACGTCCGAGTCCGACATCGACGCAAGGATGTTCACAGCAACTTGAACTCGGTGGGCAGGGGTAGCCAGCAACACCTGCGCTTTTTCCACGTAGTCTCCACGATCATCACCATGATTGAGGAGACTGTATCGGCGGACCCATTCAAGAGCCTCACTGTCTTGAGATCGATACAGGATATCCAGGGCGGTCTCGAGAATGTTGGTAAGGGTGCCTTTGCGCAACTCCAGTCGTGTCGTCTTAAAGACAGCACTATCGAGATGCTTTTTCATGTTATTGAGGACATCTGCAGCATTCTCAGACAGCCCGATCGCCTCGGTTGCTACCGCTCCGTCATTCACGCCATCAAGGCGCTTCTTACTCTCCTTGACCAGATCATCTATGAAGTACGTGTACAGCCCACTCGCGTCATCAACCCCTAGAGCCGCTCGCACCTCAAGGGGAAGACTTGTTCCGTAGGTTCTTAGGAAGCCTTTGAATGGCGATAGCGGCAACTCGCCGCCACGAGAACGGCCACCCAACGTCGCGACGCGCGTAGCTTCGTTCAGATTTTCCAAGACCCAGACGATATCGTCGCAATATCTCACGACGACAGCTTCGTGTGTCGCATGTTCGACGCCGATTTTTCTCGTCAGCTCGCGAGATTGGAGCGCATGCAAGAATCTCGAATCGGGCTTGTTGGGCGAGTCCAACGAGTGCCGCCATACGCCGTACATTGTTTGTGCGAGAAAACTATCCGTCACCGGCTTTACGACGAACGGGTCGACTGTCAATGACCAGTAGCTCTGCTGACCTGAATGGTAAGCCTCGGCTTCATCTTGGACGGCAGCCCAAGGCATGCACGCCGCGACGCTACGACGCGTTTCGGGAGACTTGATTTTATCGATCCATGACGGAAAAGAATACTCACCTTCAGACCCCACCGTGAAAAGTGCGTCTTTTACATCATACTGCGCGTTAGCTTGAATCGATTGGCCCGTAGCGTCCGCGAGCTTCTCTTCAATCCAATTGGGAACGACAGTTTTGCCGACGTGAATGAAAGGAACGCTGCCGACTTTGGACCCGAGAGAAATCGCCTCTACAAGATCGACATTCAATTCTAGTCTCGCTGCCGCCGAACGTGCTACCTGTGAGCACTTGGTCGCGTGACTACTGTAGGTGCGCGCAAGTCGCGCCGCGCCAAAGAAAAGGACATGGCGCTTATTTTCGAGTGTACGGTATGCATCCGAGTGGATGACCCGATCGCGGTCTATTGTGCTTGGCGTTCTACCTCGCAGGCTCGCCGCCCCTTCGGATGTTGCGAACCTGTCAGAGAGTTTTCCGATTGCGTCGGCACCATCGATGGTGCGACCTGAGAGCGATGAAAAACCATGCGGACCCAGGGTGCTCTCGATCAGTTTGACGTGCTCTTCGTATCGTTCAGCCATCGTCGCCCCTTGACAGATTGGTCGAATCCCTAGAGCCACCTCAGCGCCTCTCGTGCCCACCTTCTCACCCTCGGGTCCGCGTCCGCAAGTAGCTCACTCGCTAACGCGCCAACGGCGAACGAGTCAATGGCGACAAGAAGGGGGAGCTGACTGGCGGCCAAGCTCCGCACATCCGGACTCGCGGACTGCGATACACACTCATACACGTTGACTGCTTGGTCGGGGTAGTGCGCTACGACGTTGGGTAGCATTTCGGCACACCCATCTCGCCAGTCCGAATAGGCGTGAATGGTCTCCTCCATTGTGTTGCGCACAATGACTCCACTTATGTTCTCTTGCTCAAATCTTCATTTCATATCTTTCTTTTAACACGCTTTATGGCCACGGTCAAGCATAGTCGTTTCTAGTTAATGCCAGGTGTGCGGATTTGTCTCTGTGCGCATGTCGATCATTCTGACGTTCACTAAGAGAGATGCACTGACTAAGAATTTGATACAGCATAGTGCGAGATCAGCGCTATCTCGATCGCGCGATTCCGCACCGTCCGCATCTGTGCGAGTATCCGCGGCTCAGCCACCCAGGCCAGCAGCCTCCACGTAGGCCAGACCGGCATTGGCCAGTGGACGAAGATGCGGCCCATCTGTTCGCCGTAACCGACGGTCGTGTCCAGGGGTGCATCCGGGAGCACGAACCGCCGTATATACCGTTCGTCGTGCTCTGGATCTTTGTGGACGTGGAAGTCGAGGTCGATCGTCACGCCATTCACAATGACGATCGGTGGCTGCCAAGACTCATACGCCATCGTGAAGTCGAGGATTGGCTGGAACGCTGCGCCGGACTGGAAGATGGACACCACGACTGATGGTCGGTCGGTTTCGTCACGGTCGCGGATGATCGTGGCGAGCTCGTACATGCCCTTTTTTGCTCTCCGCCACGGCGCGCTGATCTCTCCCGCGTAGTGCTCAGCGACGTAACGCAAGCGCCGCTCATCGATCGTGCCTAGCCCCACGTTCCATCCGCACAGGTAGAAATAGGCGCCGACATCGGTGTCGGGATCGCGACCGATGCCCTCGTAGAGCCGCGACAGCTCGTCGTAGGCACGTTCCGGGATGCCCTCGCCGAGCGCTTCGACGAGGTGGAACAGTCCGTCGAGGCGGTGCGGTCCGGGGTACCCGGGCTGCTTCCGGAACTGCAGAAGTTCCTTCACGATCGCGTCGCGTATCGGGTCGACTACCTTCACCATGAAGCCAATTTTGCGCCAATGACGGATTCTCGTCTCTCGCTCAGCCTGGAAGTGCGGCAGTTAGTCGCACTCGAAAGGCAAGAGAAGGGACATCATGTTCGAGACGAAGAAGGAGCTGGCGCCGCTGGGCGGTGCCTTCACCTCCACCGGGTTGGCTCAGATGGGCGCTGGTATGCAGCGTCAGACGGGCCGCGAGGTGGAGCGTGTGCAGGGCCAGGCGATCGTGGCGGAGGTGAAGGAGCAGGGCCGCGCGTTCCTGACCAACTCTGTGCTGCAGAGCGTCGGTGCCCTCACTGCGCTGGAGCAGCACCTGATCCAAGTGGCCCCGCTCGGCGAGGCCCGCTACAAGCACATCGTCGATTCGTTCACCATGGGCGCAGCCCAGGCAATCACCCGCTGGTGACCCCGTGCCTCTGCCCGTCGTCGAAGTGCTCAGCATCCTCGGCGTCTGCGCCGCTGCCTTCGCGATCTACGCCGTGGTGCTCTTCGTGATCGCCTTCGGTCGCCAACCCTTGGAGCACTGGATCCGCCAGCGGCGTGAGCGCAAGCGTGCCCGTATCGAGGCGGAACTCGACCGTACCCAGGCTGAGCTTCGCCAGACAATTCTCCAGATCGCGTCCGCCCTCGGTGGGGACGCGCTGGAGGCCCGCAAGGCCCTTATCCGCGAGTCGTACCTGGCTCGCGGTGAGGTGCCAAAGGAGTAGGCCTCCGAACCGGCCGGGGCGGTGACATCACAAACGTGTGCGTGGCTTGCGCCGCCCCGGCCCCCTCCCGGACGACTTCGCCCATTCATAACGTGGGCGGTTTTCGCCTCCTGTGGAAGAGCGCGTGTGCTTTTCGCAACGTGCTCGTGGTTATCCACACCCCCACCACTGATGGGCCTAAGACGGTCTGCTTCTGGTGCGCGATCGGACGGTTGCTGAAATGCAGCTGAGAGCGCATAACCAGGGGGCAGCCCCGCACGGCCCCTCATAGTCGCCGTCATCCCAGCGGGTAAAGACCGCTGCCGGAAGGAGCAAAACCATGCACACCACCAACACAACAACGGACCCGGCGGGTGCCGCCGCCATGTCGACGAAAGCCCCCGAGGGGGCACCGGAGAAGCCGCGACGTCGGTACCGGACAATCCTCATGGACCCTCCATGGGGCACCCCCGACCAGAAGGGAAAATTCGGGGCCGAGACCCACTACAGCCTGATGAGCCTGGAACGCATCAAGGCGATGCCCGTCGCCAATCTCGCCGACGACAACGCCCACCTCTACCTCTGGTGCTACCCGGCGACGCGCTACGTGGCAGAAGACGTCATGCGGGCGTTTGGCTTCACGTTCAAAGACGAATTTGTCTGGGGTAAAGACCAGATGGGTCTCGGTCAGTATTTCCGTCACGCCCACGAGACGCTGCTGATCGGGGTGAAGGGCAAGCTCCCGGTGCAGTTCAAGGGCCAGCGCAGCTTCACTATGCTGCCTCGCCAAGACCACTCCCACAAGCCGGAGGAAGTTCACGTCATGATCCAGCGCCTCAGCCCCGGACCCTACCTAGAACTCTTTGCCCGGCGTCCGATGCCCGGCTGGGACGTCTGGGGCAACCAGGTCGATTCCGACATCATCATCCCCGGCTACCCGGTTCCGAGCGACGCTCGCCACCGCCAGGAGGCGTCCAATGCCTGAGCGCACCATGCCCATCACTCACTTGAAAGGAAGCGCCGATGTCCCCGTCCGATCGCAGTCCGCTGCGGGCTTCCCTGGCGGTGGCGTGGACGGTGCTGCTCATTGCGGCACTGTTGTACGCCGCGGTGTGGCTCATCTGCCAGATCTGGGTCTGGCTCGTCGCCATCTCCCTATTCGCCGGAGCAATCGCCACGCTCGCTTGGTGGCTACGCCTGCGCCGGGATCGCTGGTGACAGTGTCCGTCATTGGAGGTCGTTCATGAGCGCCACGAAGCGCGGTCGCGGTCGGCCGCGCCGTGAGTACCGAATCCGAGTCCGCGCGGAACGCCGGGAGATTCCGGACTACGACAAGCTCGCCCGGGCCCTGCTTGAGCACGCCGCCATGCAGGCCCAGCGGGAGGCGACGGTACGCCCCGACACCACAGACGACAGCAATAAATCTGACGCTTCGGAGGAGCCGTCGTGAGGTGGGTGTGGAAACAGCTGCACTTCCCGCAGCCCTTCGACACGGTTGAAGCACTCGGGTTCGTGCAGCGCCTCGCCGCAGATGAGTCCCGTGGGCCGTTGGTGTTTGAGGCCCGCTCTGAGGCGGGGGGTATCCGGCACCTGGTCGGCGGGGAGCAGACGACCCTGTCGGCCACCGCGAGCGTGCTGCGCCGCCTCATCCCCGGCACCGTCCTCACCGACCTGGACGATCCACGGGTACCGGTCGAGCGGGCGGGTCGGGTACGCATTCGCCAACGCAACATCGGTCTCGCTCTCGACGCGTCCGGGGCAGCGCTGCGGGCACTCTTCGCGGCGTTGTCGCAGGCGACCGGTAGAGGCGACGTGTTGGTGCTGCAGGTCATTCTGGGGGCGAGCGTGCCCCCGCAACCGGTGACAGGGAACACCCCGGACCCGAATTTGTCGTTCTTCGACCTACTCACCACCGGCACCCGACCCGCGCCTAGCGACATGCGAGCCGACCTGCGCTCCAAACTGGGGCAGTACCGATTTCGCGCGACCATCCGCCTCGGCGTCACGGCGGTTAGCCCGGTGCGGCGGCGTCTGTTGGTGCACGGCATGCTCGCAGCGCTTCGCCAACTTCAGTCCGGCTCGACCCGCATCGATCTCGTCTCCGACCGTCCGGATCTTGTCGACGCAGCCGTCATACCGGCGAGGAAGCCTCTTCGCCTCACAGCGGACGAGGCGCTTTGCCTGCTCGGGTGGCCGACAGGTGAGACAGCGCTACCGGGGATGCCGTCGATCCACCCCAGACGCCTCGCGCCGCCAGTCGGGGTCACCCCGGGGACCGAGCGGGTGTTTGCCCTCACCAGCGCGCCGGGCCCGAACCTGCCCGTCGGTGTCCGCATCGCGGATGCGATGCGCCACACCCACGTGATGGGACCGAACGGGGTCGGGAAATCGACGGTGCTCCTGAACCTAATTGCCGCCGACATCGCCGCCGGGCGCAGCGTCGTCGTCATCGACGCTAAGCGCGACCTCGCCATGGACACCCTCACCGTCATCCCGCCGCACCGCACCGCGGACGTCGTCGTGCTCGACCCGGTCGGCTCCGGCCCCGTCGTCGGCCTCAACCCCCTCGCGGGCGTCGGCGACCAAGGACCGCTGGTCGCAGACCGTCTCCTCGCAGTCTTCCGCGGGTTGTTCCCCTCAGCATTTGGCCCGCGGACGACGGATGCGATCCACTCGTCCCTGCTGACATTGGTGGAGAAGAATGACTCCACTCTGGCGGATCTGCCGCGGCTCCTCTCCGATGACCGGTTCCGTCGCACCTACACCGCCGGGATCACCGACCCGTCGCTGGCTGGGTTCTGGGCACAGTATGAGGCTGCCACGCCCGGTGCCCGCGCGGCTATGGTCGGGCCAATCTTGACCCGCTTGCGTCAGTTTCTGCTCCGGCCGTCAATTCGAGCGGTGCTCGACCAGCCGTCGCCGCGGTTCGATCTCGCCGACCTGTTCACCAAACCCCGCATCCTCGTCGTGCCGCTGAACCGCGGCCTCCTCGGTCCCGTCGCGGCCGAGCTTGTCGGCTCGCTCATCGTCAGCCAGCTCTGGCAGCTCACCCTGGCCCGCGCTGGGGTGCCAAAGGATCAGCGGACGCCGGTGTCGGTGTACCTCGACGAGGCGCAGATGTTCGTCAAGCACGAGTCCGACCTCGGCGAAGCACTCGAGCAGTCCCGTTCGATGGGCGTCGCCTGGCACCTCGCCCACCAGCACCGCTCCCAGATGCCAACGAGTCTGCTCGCCGGCATCGCCGCCAACACCAGAAACAAGATCCAGTTCCAAGCAGACCCGGCTGATGCCGCCGCCGTCACGAAGCACAGCGCGCTGACGCCCGAGGATGTGACCAAGCTCCCACCGTTTCACGTCTACGTCGACCTGCTCGCGGGTGGAACCCAGACCGGATGGTTCTCCGCGGTCACCCTTCCGCCACCGGAAGCGATCTCCGATCCAGAGCAGATCATCGCCGAGAGCAAAGCCCGCTATGGCCGCGACGACACCCCATCACCCGTGTCGCCTCACAACCCCTCATCTCCCTCCAGCGGTGGATCGGCAGCCAGCTCGTTCGCACGAACTGCCAACGGCGATGCAGTGGATGAGGAAATCGTGCTGACGGTCATCGGCACGGACCAGCGTCCCGAACCGGTCACCACAGCCGGGGACAGTACCCAGGCAGGTGATGCCGAGGAGCGCATCGGTCGTCGTCCGAAAGGCCGCTCATGACCCTGAACGACGTACACCGGAGCAGAGGCGAGAGGCGTCCGCTCGCCTGTCCTGTCGGGCGTCCTGTCACGACGATGACCACACCCCCTGTTGCCGCGTATTTTTGCGGAACCTGGCCCGGTAAGGGAGGGGACTATCCCGCCTCTGGCGGGATGCTTCCCGGCATCCTTCGCCGTCGATCTCAAGCTCTCCGGTTCCGATCACTTCTTGACTGGCCTGGAATTCGTTCGGCCCCCTCTCAGCGTCTCGCCCACGTGGGAGGTGCCTCGTGACGGAGAGTTCCTCGCGGGTGAGTAGGGCGCAGCTGCGGGTGCTCGCGGACGGGCTCAGCGCCCGGGATTGGCGGATCCTGCGGTTCGTTGCCGCGCACCGCTTCGCGACAACCCGCAACATCCGGGAGGCGTTTTTTGCCGATCACGCCTCGCCCCTCGCTGCGGCCCGCGCCTGCATCCGCGTCCTAGACCGACACCTGCGCGACCGGCTCCTCGGCCGGCTCGACAGACGCGTCGGCGGCGTCAAACACGGCTCATCGTCCTTCATCTGGCACCTCGACGTCATCGGCGCCCGCCTCGCCACCACCGAGCAGGGTAGGCGGCGCCTCACGATTCCCTCAGCTGACTTCCTCGATCACACCCTCGCCGTCGTGGGCACCCACGTCGCCCTGCTCACCCTCGCCCGCACCGGTGTCGTCACGGCTGAGCGCATCGACATCGAAACTGCCGCCTGGCGACCGTTCACCACGGCGCACGGCACCGCCAGCGTCCTGAAACCCGACCTCTACGTCCACCTGTCCACCCCTGAGTATGACGACCACTGGTATGTCGAGGTCGACCGCGGCACCGAACACCTGCCCGTCCTACTCGCCAAATGCCGCGCCTACACCGCCTACCGGGCTACCGGCCGAGCCCAGGCCGAACACGGCGTCTTCCCCCGCGTCCTCTGGCTCCTGCCCACGCAGCGCCGCGTGGCGGCCCTCCGTGCCGCCCTTCAGGACGACCCTCGCCTGGACGCCCGGCTCTTCGTCGTGATCACCGCGGACGCACTCGGCGACACCGTCGCCGATCCACTGGACCAGTGACTCACACCGACCTCCAGTCCTCACGACAGCCGGGCTCCATCCCGGGGTCGTGCGCCAGACGGGTGCCACCCACGGCATCCGGACTTACTACTCACCCTGAAAGGAGGGAAGACATGACAGATATCACGCACACACCGCACGGAGCCGTCGAACTCGACGACATCGTGCTCAGCCGGTTCGCGTCCTACGTGGCACGAATCGCCACCGAGAAGGACCTCTCGCATGAGTCGGCACCACGATTCACCAAGCCCGAGCTCGCGGACGCCTTCGCGGTCTACGTCCTCGCGGTGCCGGGCACCGAGAAGCGTCGCGACCTCAACGACGCGTTTGAGGACGACCACCTCGGCAGCTACGACACCTGGGGCGACGCCGCGAACAGCTTCTACGAGCACGGCTTCTTGAACGTGCTGCTCACCGAGCGAGACCTCCTCGAGGTGCAGGACGTCTTCACGCTCGACCTCACCGACTGGGCCGAGCAGACAGTCCGACGGTCCGTCGAGGAGCAGTGTCACGTCATCCGCACCACCAGCGGACGCGTGCACCTATTCCGACGCCGGCTATAGCCGCGCCGTGCACCCACGGGCAGGGCCACCCACCACCCAGATGGGCCGGCCCTGCCCACCCCAACACCACGCTCACCTCGAAAGGAGGAAACCATGACACCTGAACTACCCCCACCACCCGAGAGGGACTCACACCCACCGGGGGACGACGACCGTTTTGGCCCTGAAGCTGTCGCGTCCATTGAACGCTCGCTCGCGCACGTGCAAGACCCGGACGACGCCCTCCGGATCCTCCGCGGCGTGAAAGAGAACGGGGCCGCCTTCGCCGCGTACTTGATGCTGATCGACACCGACCTGGTCGCCGAGAATCTCATGGACCGGTTCCACGACAGCTACGTCGACGGGTGGGAGTCTTTCGCCGAGTTCCGCCGTGACGTCCTCGACGGACTCGGCTGGCTGGACGCCGTGAAACAGGTCATGACGGTGCAGGGGATCCCGGAAGACCACCTCGTCTGGAACCAGCCTGCGATCGACCAGCGGATCCTCGACACCTACGACGCTGTCCGCCTCGACGGCTGGTGGCACGTCTTCTACAAATAACCCCACCCGCCTGTGACCACCACGACGTTGCCTCACCGGCCTACGTTGGACCGCGAGTTTTCCCCAGGTCAGCGATGACAAAACCACATCATCATGCATCTCGACTTAAGAGGTGAAGTGAGCGTAAATCAAGGAGCCACCTCCGCCATTCGGGCGGACGGCCACCATCGAAAGGAGGCACCATGACAGACACCATCAACACGACGCCGAAGGCGAGGCGAGGGTCATTCGCGGGCTGGGAGCAACTCCTCGGCCTCGACGGCACCGCACCGCCCACGATAGGCGCAACAGGCGGGCACGCCGTCCTGTACCTCCGCGTCAGCACCCAGCGTCAAATGCACACCGCCGTCGATATCGACGCCGATGGCAACTCGATCGCTACCCAACGCGAACTCTGCGCCAAACGTTGCAAACGCCTGAAAGCCCCCATCGCGGAAGAGTTCCTCGAGCCGGGCAACTCGGCACAGTCCATCGCCAAACGACCCGTGTTCCGCCAACTTCTGAGCTACGTCGAACAGCACCCCGAAGTGGGGTACGTCGTCATCTACATGCGCTCCCGCATCTTCCGAAACCAAGCCGACGCCGCCATCACCAAACGCATCCTCGCCGGGATGGGCGTCAAGCTCATCTCCGCCAAGGAAGAGTTCGGCGACGGCTACATGGCAGACGCAATGGAGGCCATCACCGACATCATGAACGAAGTCCAAGTCCGCCAAAGCGGAGAGGACATCAAGAACAAGCTCCTCCACAAGGCGAAGAACGGTGGAACCGTCGGCCGCGCCAAGCTCGGCTACCTTAACGTCCGCAAAGACTTCGACGGACGCCTCGTCAACACCATCGCCATCGACCCCGTACGAGCGCCACTCATCAGGTGGGCCTTCGAGCAGTACGCGACCGACGAATACTCCGTCTGGCAGCTTGCGTCGATCCTGGGCGACATGGGTCTCACGACCCGCGCCTCTGCGAAACGTCCCGAGCGGCCAGTGTCGTCGAGCGCTCTAGCGAAGATTCTTCGGGACCCGTACTACACCGGGATGTTGCCGTTCAAGGGGGAGTTATATCCGGGTCGGCACTCTGCGGTGATCACCCAGGAGACCTTCGTCGCGTGTCAATCCATCCTGGATCGCAGGAACCGCAAGGGGGACCGAGACTTCGTCCACTTCCACTACCTCAAAGGAATGCTCTACTGCGGTCTGTGCGCCGATCAAGGACGCACCCGCCGTCTTGTGTATTCACAGAGCACTGGTAACGGCGGCACGTACGAATACTGGGTCTGCTCGGGCAAGCAACGTGACCACTGCACCCTTGGCACCCTTCGGATGGAAGACCTTGAGGAGCAGGTCGCTCTCGAGGTCACGCGCGAAGGGTTCACCTCCGACGACATCGAGGCGCTTCGCTCGCGGCTCCATCTAACCCGTGACCACATGGGCGAGAAGGACCGCCAGATGAAGGCTTCTCTCACCGCCGAACTCCGCAAGCTCGAAGACCACGAGGAACGTCTCATTGAGCTAGCGGCCGACGGATCAGTCTCGACACCCAAGCTCCGCGACAAGCTCAACCAGATCACCCTGAAGAAGGGCGCAGTCGCCAACAAGCTCAGTCACACGCTGGCCAGCCTCAATGTCGGCGTCGAGACTGCCGATGCGCAGCTTGATCTTCTCGACAACCCCGGCAAGCTCTACCGCGGTTCACCTCACCACGTCCGGCGAGATGTCCTCGCGGGACTTTTCAATAAATTTACTGTCCATCGCGACGAGCTCGGCGAGGTCGTCCTTGCTGCAGAACGCACGGTGATCAACGCGGCCGTCCAAGAATTGAACGGCCGCTGCGGGAATCACGTCACCCCAGCAAAAAGCGAGGAAGCCTCCCGCATATCTACGGAAGGCTTCCTCGCTAGCACCTTTGAAACTGCTTCTTCGTCCAAAGGTTGGAACATTCTTGAATTGGTCGGGGTGACAGGATTTGAACCTGCGGCCTCGTCGTCCCGAACGACGCGCGCTACCAAGCTGCGCCACACCCCGTTGCAACTAGGAAAGTCTACCCCGTCGGGCGGCATGCTTCGAACCATTGCGGGATTCGAGCGCGTTCGGGAGGGCGTGTTCCGGTGTCCTGGTTCGTCCACGTGGGTTTCGTCCGCGCGGCGCCCGCGCAGGGAGGCCGCGCGTGACGCAGCGGCCTCCCTCCGGCTCAGGACCGCGGAGTGCGACGTCGCCGGGCCGTGTGGGCCGCGACCAGCCCCGCACCGAGCAGCACCGCCGCGAGGCCGCCAGTGGCGCCGAGCGAGGCCGTCGTGACCCCCGTGGCCGCCAGCACGGGTACCGCGGGCAGCGCTGCGGGTGGCGCCGTCGGGAGGGCAGCCGGCACGGGAACCACCGTGGCCGCGGGTGTCAGCGCGGGTGTCGGGTCTGCCGGGGGCGGCGGAACGAGCTGCTCGGTCTGCGTGGGCGAGGCGAACCGCTCCACCCACAAGAAGGACGGCGGCAGGTGCGGCACGACATCCGCATCTTGCGCGGAGCGCTCGATGCGCCAGACGGCCGTGTACACACCGGCGCCCGGCAGATCCGCCTCGGTCTGCACGGTGTACGTTCCCGCCCCCTCGAGCGGATCGGTGCGCAGCGTGAGCTGGGCCACGGGCTTCAGCGACGCCGGGACCTCGTCGGCCTCGGCGGGGAATGCGCCCGTCCGGTAGACGTCGGCGGTGGCCGAGAGGATGACGAACGACCCGTCCGCCCGGCGAGGCCACACGCCGTCCTGTGTCGACACCGTGACGTCGTCGACGAAGCGGCGCCCGTCGAGACGGGCGACCGTCTGCACGCGCGGCGAGAACTGCACGGGCCGGGGCGCGGCATCCTGGGTCGAGAGTTCGAACGTCTGAGGGCCGGCGGGACCGGCGGACTCCTGCTGATCGGGTGTCGAGTAGTACCGGATGGCGGCGGCGCGCACCGAGAAGGAGCCCGTCGCGCGCACCGTGTAGGGCCGCCCGTCGTCCGAGGCCGAGGCGGGGGCGATGATCGCGTAGGTCGCACCCCCGCGCACGTCGTGTCGATCGGCGGACCCCGTGTCGGCGAACACCGCGTTCTGCAGATGCAGTGTGCCCGTGGCATCCGGGTCGACGTCTACGGAGAGTGTGCCGCGCGTGGGGTCGTCCTGCGCCGCCGAGAGCGTCAGCGAGCCGCCGGTGCGGGGCACCCGGATCGCCTCCGCTTCGGCGAGGTACTGCAGGGTGCGTTCCTGGATCGCAGCGCTGTTCTCGGGGCTCGCGCGACGCATGATGAAGTCGATGGCCTCCGGCAACTGGTCGCCGGAATACCCCCACGAGTGGAGCGTCGTGTCACGGTCGACGATCGCCTTCACGGCCCAGCCCACACTGGCCGCCTGCACGGCGTCGTCGGTCTGGCCGTACGTGCTGACGAGGTGGTTGATCGAGACCAGCTGCTGCGGGCTGAGGCCGTTCACGTCGGAGGTGACGCCGTGGTCCGTCGTGGGCCCGGTGGCGACGGGCAGACCCGGGTGGATGCAGTAGGTGTGCACGTCGCCCACTCGCATGGAGCCGTGCCAACCGGTGCGCGAGAGGGGAGCCCAGGTGCCGAAGCCGGTGCCCTGATCGGCCGCGTGGGCGACCGGAGCGATGGTCAGGCTGCTGAGCAGCACGGCCAGGACGGCCAGGAAGGCCGGAAGGCGACGGCGGGTGGGCGGGGGAGCATGGTTCATGCGGAGTCCCTTCGGTCGAGGAGACTCGATCGTGCTCGCTGAAGGGATGCCCCGGACGGCGAAAGGGGCCGTTCCGTGGAAGGAACGGCCCCTTTCGAGGATGGGGAGAACGGGTCAGCGGGGGAGCAGCGTGAGCAGCGTCGCCTCGGGCCGGCACGCGAAACGCACCGGGGCGTAGATCGAGTGCCCCAGGCCGGCGCTGACGTTGAGGGGCACCGTGCGTCCGTCGTACGTCCACTCGCTCAGACCGCGCGCCTGCTCGAGCGGAAGGTCGCAGTTGGAGACGAGCGCCTTGCGGCTGAACGGCACGCGTACCTGGCCACCGTGCGTGTGGCCCGCGAGCAGCACGTCGGCGCCGAGACCCGTGAACGCGTCGAGCGTTCGCCGGTAGGGCGCGTGCATCACGCCGATCCGGAGGTCGGCGGCATCCAAGGTGTCGAGCACGGGCGGTATGAGCTCGGGGCGATCCCAGTTGCGGTGGGCGTCGTTCACGCCGAACGCCGTGATGCGCGTGCCCTTCACTTCGAGCGAGACGGCCGTGTCGTCGAGGATGCTCCACCCCAGATCCACGGCGAAGAAGCGATCGAGCGCATCGATGTCGAGGTGCTTATGCGCGGGAAGGTGGCCCGAGGGGCCGAGGAAGTACCGCAGCGGGTTGCGGGGCGCGGGCTCCTGGAAGTCGTTGGATCCGTGGACGACCAGACCCGGAACGCCGCGGAGCGACGAGAAGGCGGTGCGCACCCCGACCAGACCGTCGCGGTGGCCCATGTTGTCGCCGGTGTTGACGACGAGGTCGGGGGCCAGCTCGACGAGCCTCGACATCCACTCCTGCTTGCGGTGTTGCCAGGGAGCCATGTGCGCATCGGACACGTGCAGCACCCGGAGGGGCTCCGCACCCGGCGGCAGCACGCGGACGGCGTGATAGCGCACGGTGAAGAGATACCGCTCGACGCCCACTCCCCAGACCGCTGCCCCGACAGCGGCCGCCCCC
>NZ_JACYNU010000024.1:0-26978 GCF_014839455.1 Microbacterium sp. CFBP 8801
CCCCCGGCGCCCTTCGTCGTCGCGGCGTACGCTGGGTCGATGACCTCTTCCGCGCCGTTCGTCGTCCGCCCCGCCGGTACCGCCGACGTGCGACGTATCCACGAACTGCTCG
The DNA here is from genome assembly GCF_014839455.1 of Microbacterium sp. CFBP 8801. Taxonomy (NCBI): domain Bacteria; kingdom Bacillati; phylum Actinomycetota; class Actinomycetes; order Micrococcales; family Microbacteriaceae; genus Microbacterium; species Microbacterium sp. CFBP 8801. The sequence continues at coordinate 113 of NZ_JACYNU010000024.1, forward strand.
AGCCGTTCGTGCAGAAGCGCATCCTGCTCGGCAAAGACCTCGTGGTGCTCTACGGGTCGGTGCAGCAGTTCGTCGTGGCCGAGGCCGACGGCGTCGTCATCGGCTGCGGCGCCCTGCACGTCATGTGGGAAGACCTGGGCGAGGTGCGCACCCTCATCGTTCATGACGAGTGGCTGCATCACGGCGTGGGGCGGGCCATCGTCGAGATGCTCGAGGAGCGGGCGCGCGAGCTGGGCGTCAGCCGCCTGTTCTGCCTGACCTTCGAGGTCGACTTCTTCACGCGTCGGGGGTTCGCCGAGATCGGCGAGCAGGTGGTCGACCCCGACGTGTACTCGCAGCTCGTGCGCAGTCCCGACGAGGGCGTCGCGGAGTTCCTCGACCTCGCGCACGTCAAGCCCAACACCCTGGGCAACACGCGCATGCTCAAGCAGCTCTGAGCGCGCCGTGGGCGGGGACTCAGCCGTGACGCCTACCCTGGAACCATGACCGATGCCCCCCGAAGGCGGAGGCAGTCCCCGGCGGTCTATCGTCGACGTCGTCTCGCGGCAGGGCTCTTCGCCCTGATCGTGATCGGCCTCGTCGTGTGGCTCGTCGCGGCTCCGCCCTGGCGCGCCGTCCCGACGGCCGAAGAGACGCCTGCCACCGCCGAGAGTGCCCCCGACCCCGCCGTCTCGTCGGCTGCTCCGCCGGCCGCGGCGACTCCGAGTTCCACCCCGACGCAGAGCGTGTCGTCAGGGCCCGTCGAGTGCACCGCCGCCGACATCTCGGTCGAAGCGCTGTCGGACAAGGCCGAGTATGCGCAGGGCGAGAACCCGCAGCTCTCGATCCGCCTCACCAACTCATCGGCGAACGCCTGCACCATGAACGTCGGAACGAGCGCGCAGTCGTTCACCGTGACGAGCGGCTCCGACGTGTGGTGGCGTTCCACCGACTGCCAGTCCGAGCCGAGCGATCTCGAGGTCACCCTCGCCGCCGGCCAGACCGTCACCAGCTCGGCTCCTCTCACCTGGGACCGCACGCGTTCCTCGGTCAGCTCGTGCGAGAGCGAGCGGCCGTACGCGCCGGGCAGCGGAGCCACGTACCACCTGAGCGTGTCGATCGGCGGTATCCCGTCGGCGGGGACGGCGTCGTTCGTCCTGCAATGACGCGCACAGCGACGAACGGAGGGGTGGATGCCGTGGCATCCACCCCTCCGTCATCACCGGGTCAGCCGCGCGGGGAGTCCTTGCCGAACACCTCGCCCTGCAGGGCGTCGTAGCCCTCCTTCTGCGGGTCGCCGTGCAGACCGCCGGAGAGGGCGTACTCCTCCTCGGGCGAGAGCACGAGGCGGTGACGGCCGTAGACGGCGAAGGCGACGAAGATCACCGCGTAGACCACGATGATCGCGACGATCGCCAGCAGGTAGGCCGAGTTCAGCAGCAGGCCGAAGAACACGACGGCGGCGATGATCGCCGCGGAGTAGGCCCCGAACAGGCCCCACGGGCTCTTGTACGGACGCACCGCGTTCGGGAACTTCTTGCGGAGCACGATGAACGAGACCATCTGCAGGAAGTACGCGAGCACCGCGCCCCACACGGCGATGTTCAGCACGATCGCGCCGGCGGGGCTCGCGTCTCCTCCCGCGGCCTGCACGATCACCAGGGCGAAGAAGCCCAGCACCGCGCCGAACACGAGGGCCACCCACGGGGTCTTGCGAGCACCGGTGAGAGAGAGCCAGCGCGGGTAGTAACCGGCGCGCGAGAGTGAGTACATGTTGCGGCCGTAGGCGAACATGATGCCCATCAGCGACGCGAGGAGCCCGACCAGGGCGAGCAGCGACAGGAGTGCCGCGGCCTGGTCGCCGACCATCGCGCGGAAGCCGTCGAGCAGGGGTTCGACGGAGGTCCCGGTCTCTTCGGCTCCCAGCACCCCGGTGTTGAGGAACAGCACGATGAGACCCGTGACGATGAGCGTCCCTCGGGCCCAGAGGCCGGCCCGCGGGATGTCGCGAGCGGGGTCGTGCGACTCTTCGGCGGCCAGCGGCAGCTCCTCGATGCCGAGGAAGAACCACATGGCGAAGGGGAGGGCCAGCAGGATCGCCCCGACGCCGTGGGGGAGGAACTCGGTCTGCCCCGCATCGGGGACGATGTTCCACAGCGAGGACCAGTCGAACGCCCCCGTGACTAGCGACATCACGCCGAAGACCACGATGATGCCGATCGAGATGATCGACACGACGATCGCGAAGCCGAACGAGATGTTCGCGCCGGCGGCGTTGAGGGCGATGAAGAGCGCGTAGAGGATGATCCACCACGCGAACGCGGGCAGGCTCACGCCGGTGAGCAGCTCCAGCGCCGAGTCGGCGTATTGGCCGGAGAAGTAGACGACGACCGCCGTCGTGGCGACGTACTCGATGGTCTCGGCGAGGCCCGTGGCCAGGCCGCCCCAGGGACCCATCGCGGATCGTGCGAACGAGTAGGCGCCGCCGGTGTGGGGCATGGCGGCGGCCATCTCGCCGATCGAGAACGTCAGCCCGTAGTACATGACCACGAGCACCACGAAGGCGATGAGCATGCCGCCGAAGCCGGCGTTGGCGACACCGAAGTTCCACCCCGAGAAGTCGCCCGAGATGACGGCGGCGACCGCGAGGCCCCACAGCCCCCAGACGCCGGCCGAACGTTTCAGGGTGCGTTTCTCGAAGTACGTGGAGTCGGTCGCCGTATAGGTGGCGCCGGCGACCTTTCTGCGGGAACTGCTCGAGGTGGACATAGGGCCTCCAGACGGTAACGGGCAGGCTTCAGGAGCGCCTGCGCAGAATCATGGCCTTCTATTGGTCGACCTGTCTACCTTTGGCGTGTAAGTTCCTCGTTACGACCTCCGCACGCGAGGTCGCGACGAGCAGGCGAGAGGGACACCATGGCGGGCAATCTCACCACCGCAGAACTGGATGCCGCGATCGAGGCCGGCGAGATCGACACGGTCGTCGTGGCCTTCCCCGACGCGCAGGGCCGCCTCGTCGGCAAGCGCGTCGCGGCGCGTTTCTGGCGCGACGAGGTGCTGCCCCACGGGGCCGAGGCCTGCAACTACCTGCTGTCGGTCGACGTCGACCTGAACACCGTCGACGGCTACGCCATGTCGAGCTGGGAGACGGGCTACGGCGACATGCTGCTGGTCCCCGACCTCGACACGCTCCGCCGCCTCCCCTGGCAGCCGGGCACGGCGCTGGTGATGGCGGATCTCGCGTGGGGAGACCGTCGGCACGTCGGGCAGTCGCCCCGCGGCATCCTGAACGCCCAACGCGCGCGTCTGGCGGAGCGCGGACTCACCGCCTACGCGGGCACGGAGCTGGAGTTCATCGTCTTCGACGACTCCTTCCGCGAAGCCTGGGCCAAGGGGTACACGGGCCTGCGCGCCTCGACCGACTACAACGTCGACTACAACCTGCTCGCCACCACGCGGCTCGAGCCGCTGCTGCGCGACATCCGCCTCGGCATGGACGGCGCGGGCATGTACTGCGAGGGGGTGAAGGGCGAGTGCAACCTCGGCCAGCAGGAGATCGCCTTCCGCTACGCCGAAGCGCTCGAGACCGCCGACAACCACACGATCTACAAGAACGGCGCGAAAGAGATCGCCGACCGCCACGGCAAGTCGCTGACGTTCATGGCCAAGTTCAACGAGCGCGAGGGCAACAGCTGCCACATCCACCTGTCGGTCCGCGGCGACGGCGGCGACGCCGTGATGGCGGGCGACGGCGCGCACGGCTTCAGCCCCCTCATGGAGCACTGGATCGCCGGCATCCTGGCGACCCTGCGCGAATTCACGTTGCTGTACGCGCCGACGATCAACTCGTACAAACGTTTCGCGCTGGGCTCATTCGCCCCCACCGGGGTGGCCTGGGGCGTCGACAACCGCACGTGCGCGCTGCGCGTCGTCGGCCACGGCTCGTCGCTGCGGGTCGAGAACCGCGTGCCCGGCGGAGACGTGAACCCCTACCTCGCCATCTCGGCCATCATCGCCGGCGGCCTGTACGGCATAGAGAACGAGCTGCCGCTTCCCGAGCCCCTCTCGGGCAACGCCTACACCTCGGGCGTCGACACGTTGCCGACGACCCTGCGGGAAGCGGCGGAGCTGTTCCGCGCGTCGACGATCGCCCGCGCCGCCTTCGGCGACGACGTCGTCGAGCACTACCTCAACCAGGCGCGCATCGAGGTCGAGGCCTTCGACGCCGCCGTGACCGATTGGGAGCGGGTGCGTGGTTTCGAGCGCCTCTGATCCGACCCGGACCCCCGTCGTCGGGCTCACGACCTACCTGGAGCGAGCGAAGCAGGGCGTGTGGGACGTGCGGGCATCGTTCCTGCCGCAGCAGTACTTCGACTCCGTCACCGCCTCGGGGGCCAGCGCCGTGCTGCTGCCGCCGCAGCCGCGCCCCGAGCGAGCGGCCGCCGCCGTGCTCGACGGGCTCGACGGCCTCATCCTCACCGGGGGCCTCGACGTGCAGCCCGAGCTGTACGGCGCCGAACGTCACCCGCTCACCGACTCGGCGCGCGCAGACCGCGACGCCTGGGAACTCGCACTCCTCGCGGGGGCGCGGGAGCGCGGCATCCCCATCTTCGGCATCTGCCGGGGGCTGCAACTTCTCAACGTCGCCCTCGGCGGCACGCTCCACCAGCACCTTCCCGAGGCCCTCGGCACCGAGCGGTACCGCGTGGGCGGAGGCGTCTTCGCCGAGAACGTCGTCGAGGTCGATGCCTCGACCCGACTCGCCGGTCTCGTCGGCGCCGGAGCGCTCACCGTCCACAGCTACCACCACCAGGGCGTCGACCGGCTGGGCGCGGGCCTGCGGGTGACGGCGCGCACCGACGACGGACTCGTGCAGGCCGTCGAGGCCGAGGGCGACGACTACCTCGTGGCCGTGCAGTGGCATCCCGAGGAGAACGCCGAAGACCGGCGGCTGTTCCTCGGACTCGTCGCCGCGGCGGCGGCGTATCGCGCCGCGCGTTCCGGCACCGACATCTCCACCTCCGAGCACCAGGGAGCTCTCGCATGAGCACGTTCACCGTCACCGACCCCTCGACCGGGTCGCCGATCACCACGCTCGAGCGCGCCGATCTCGCCCAGGTGGATGCCGCCGTCGCCGACGCCGTGCGCGCCCAGCGAGCGTGGGCAGCCCTCGCCCCCGTCGCCCGCGCCGACGCGCTGCGGTCGTTCGCCCGGGTCGTCGAGGCGCACGTCGACGAGCTCGCCGCGCTCGAGGTGAAGAACTCGGGCCACCCCATCGGCTCGGCCCGCTGGGAGGCGCAGCACGTCGCACAGGTGCTCAACTACTACGCCGGGGCGCCGGAACGCCTGATCGGGTCGCAGATCCCGGTCGCCGGAGGGCTGGACGTGACCTACCACGAGCCCTGCGGCGTGGTCGGGATCATCGTGCCGTGGAACTTCCCCATGACCATCGCCGCCTGGGGCTTCGCTCCGGCGCTCGCCGCGGGAAACGCCGTCGTGCTCAAGCCGGCCGAGCTCACCCCGCTGACGGCGATCCGGCTCGGCGAGCTGGCGCTCGAGGCGGGGCTCCCCGACGGGCTCTTCCGCGTCGTTGTCGGCTCGGGCTCGGTCGTAGGTCAGCGCTTCGTGTCGCACCCCGACGTGCACAAGGTCGTCTTCACCGGCTCGACCGAGGTCGGCACCGAGGTGGCCGCCGGGTGCGCGCGAATGCTCAAACCGGTGACCCTCGAGCTCGGCGGCAAGAGCGCGAACCTCGTCTTCGCCGACGCCGACCTCGAGAAGGCGGCGGCCGGCGTCCCGGGGTCCGTGTTCGACAACGCGGGGCAGGACTGCTGCGCCCGCAGCCGCCTGCTCGTGCAGCGGAGCGTCTTCGACCGGTTCCTCGAGCTGCTCGAACCGGCCGTGTCGGCCTGGAAGGTCGGCGACCCGACGCGCGAGGACACCCAGATGGGGCCGCTCATCTCGGCCTCGCACCGTTCCAGCGTGCAGGGCTTCCTCGACGGGGCCGACGTGGCGTTCCGGGGATCCGCGCCCGAGGGTGACGGCTTCTGGTTCGCCCCGGCCGTGGTGCTGGCGCAGCCCGGCGACCGCGTCGCTCGCGAGGAGGTGTTCGGTCCGGTCCTGGCCGTGCTGCCCTTCGACGACGAGGCGGATGCCATCCGCCTCGCCAACGACAGCGCGTACGGCCTCGCGGGCTCGATCTGGACCGAGAGCCTGGGCCGTGGCATCCGGGTGTCCCGCGCCGTCCGCAGCGGCGTGCTGTCGGTGAATTCGCACTCCTCGGTGCGGTACTCGACGCCCTTCGGCGGCATGAAGGCATCGGGCCTCGGTCGCGAGCTGGGTCCCGATGCCGCCGAGCACTTCACCGAGGTGAAGAACGTGTTCTACGCCACCGAGTGAACCCGTCGTCCTGACCCCCATTCCCCACTTGCCCCCGAACAGACAGGGGGACGCGGTACCGCTCGAAAGGAACCACCCGCAATGACCATCGACCTCACCCAGCGTCTCGGCGGCCGCGTCGCCATCGTCACGGGCGGCGCGAGCGGCATCGGCCTCGCCACCGCGCGCCGCTTCGCCGCGGAAGGCGCGCGCGTCGTGATCGCCGACCTCGACGAGACCACCGGCACCGCGGCCGCCGCCGAGGTCGGCGGCGTCTTCCGTCAGGTCGACGTGGCCGACGAGGCATCGGTCGACGCCCTCTTCGACGGCGTGGCCGCCGACCTCGGCAGCGTCGACATCGCGTTCAACAACGCCGGCATCTCGCCCGCCGACGACGACTCGATCGAGACGACCGAGCTGCCCGCGTGGGACCGCGTGCAAGACGTCAACCTCAAGAGCGTCTACCTCTGCTCCCGCGCCGCCCTGCGGCACATGGTCCCCGCCGGCCGGGGGTCGATCATCAACACGGCGTCGTTCGTGGCGCTGCTCGGCTCGGCGACCTCGCAGATCTCGTACACGGCATCGAAGGGCGGCGTGCTCGCCATGACCCGCGAGCTCGGCGTGCAGTTCGCCCGCCAGGGCATCCGCGTGAACGCCCTGTGCCCCGGACCCGTCAACACCCCGCTACTGCAGGAACTGTTCGCCAAAGACCCCGAGCGGGCGCAGCGTCGGCTCGTGCATGTGCCGATGGGGCGGTTCGCGGAGCCCGACGAGATGGCCGCGGCGGTGGCCTTCCTGGCATCCGACGACGCGTCGTTCATCACCGCGACGGCGTTCGTCGTCGACGGGGGGATCACCAACGCCTACGTCACGCCCCTGTGAACCGGTGACATGACAGGCTGAGACGGTGACAGACGCGCCGCTCGACGACCTGCGCCGAGCCGTGTACCGGCCGGTGCGCAGCGGCAACGCGCTCGAAGACACCACGGCGCGCATCGTGCAGACCGTTCGTCTCGGCCTGGTCGCTCCCGGGGAGTCCCTTCCGGCGGAGCGCGAGCTCGCCGCGCTGTACGGCGTGAGTCGCGACACCGTGCGCGAGGCGATCCGCGAGCTGGCCGACGCCGGGTGGCTCGAGACGCGGCGCGGACGCTACGGCGGCACGTTCGTGATCGACCCCGTGCCGCGTCCGTCGGAGCCCGCGGCGGTGGCGCAGACCGAGCTCGCCGACGTGATCTCGCTGCGCGGCGTGCTCGAGACCGGGGCGGCGTGGGCCGCCGCGGGCCGCGCGCTGTCGGCCGACGAGCGCGATGTGCTCTGGGCCCGGCACGAGGCGGCGGCCACGGCCTCCGGCGCGGACTACCGGCGCCTGGACACGCTGCTGCACCTGACGATCGCGGAGTTCGCCGGCATCCCCTCACTCGTGCCCCTCGTCGCCGACAACCGGGCGCGCGTGAACGCCTGGCTCGACACGTTCCCCCTGCTGCCGCGCAACATCGATCACTCGACCTCGCAGCACGCGGCGATCGTGTCGGCGATCCTGGCCGGGAGACCGGATGCCGCCCACGCGGCGATGCGGGATCACCTGGCCGGGTCGGAGGCATTGCTGCGCGGGTTCCTGGCGTAGCGAGCGGGGTTCCGGCCCGACTCGCCCGGCCGCGCGGTGCGGTTCTGCGACGCGTCGCCGCGGAGCCGAGAAGCCGCGGTTAGGCTCGGAGGATGGCCGGAGGCAAGAAGCGCAAGGGGAAGAAGGTCGCCGTGGACTTCAAGAACACCGCGCTGACCGATGCGTTGCAGACCCAGGACATGGCGGCGATCGCCTTCGCCTTGCGGCACGGCCCGACGGTGGTTCCGCTGATGAGCGCGGGAGACCCCGACAACCCGCTCGACGTCGGCGAGGTGTGGACGTACCGCGACCCAGACTCCGGCGAGATCGCACTGCTGCTGTTCAGCGACGCCGCCCACAAGCCCGAGACGCTGCCGCCGCACGTGGCGCTGCAGTCGCCGCAGTGGCTGCGCGCGTTCCTCGGAGCGCACCAGGATGCCATCACCTCGGTGTTCCTCGACATCGCGGGGCCGCACCCGATCCAGGCGTCGCCCGCCGATCTGATCGCCGCGCTCGACGCCTGAGACCCGACCGCGGACCGGCCCGCGCTCGAGGGTGAAGTATCAGACTCGCGCGGGTGAAGGACGCGTGCAAGACTCGGGGACATGGAGTTCCTGATCGCCGGTGCCGTGTGCGCCGCCGGACTTGTCATCCCCGCGGTTCTGGGCATGACGTCGCCGCACCGCCGCCGGCGGGCCGCTCCTCCCGGTCGCTGATCGACCACGCGGGTTTATCTTCCGGGGGATCTTTCACGCCCTCACCCGGCCCGGTTCGGGTCGTCCGCTGCTCAGCGCAGCGTGACCCTGCCGTCGCGGGACCTCGACCGCGGCGCCTGAGCGCGGCGTCGAGATCGCGGCGCCTCGACCACGGCACTTTGACGGAAGCACCTCGACCGCGGTGCCGCGACCGCGGGGTCGCGGCGTCGGTCCGAGTGGCTCAGAACCCCGGTTCGCTGTCGTCGCGCGGCATGCCGCGCACCTGCAGTTCGTTGAGCGCCTGCGCGAGCTTGCGCGACGAGGCGTCGAGCACCGTGTGGTAGCCCAGGCGCTTGGCTTCGGACGCCCGTTGCGCGGCCTGCGTGACGTTGCGGATCTCGCCGGTGAGCGTCAACTCGCCGATCGCGGCGAGGCGTTTCGACACCTTGCGGTTCTTCACGGCGTTGGCCACCGCGATGGCGATGGCGAGGTCGGCCGCGGGCTCGACCAGGCGCACCCCTCCGACGGTCGAGACGTACACGTCGCGGTCGGACAGGGTGAGGCCCATGCGGCTCTCGAGCACGGCGAGGACCATCGCCACGCGCGACGAGTCGACGCCGTTCACGATGCGCCGCGGGTTGGGTGCCGTCTGGCGCACGGCGAGTGCCTGGATCTCGACGGGCAGGGCGCGGCGGCCCTCCATCGCGATGGTGACGCACGTGCCCGGCTCGGGTTCGCCGTGCCCGAGGAACAGGGCGCTCGGGTCGGACACCTCGGAGATGCCGGTGCCGGTCATGTCGAAGCAGCCGACCTCGTCGGTGGGGCCGAAGCGGTTCTTGAGCGCGCGCACGAAGCGCAGCGACGTCTGCCGGTCGCCCTCGAAGTGGCACACCACGTCGACGAGGTGCTCGAGGATGCGGGGTCCGGCGATCGAGCCGTCTTTGGTGACGTGGCCGACGAGGATGACAGGCAGCCCGCGTTCTTTCGCGACACGGATGAGCGCCGACGCGACCTCGCGCACCTGCGCCGGCTGACCCGCGGCGCCGTCGCTGTGGGAGGAGGACACCGTCTGCACCGAGTCGACGATGAGCAGGCCGGGCTCGACCTGGTCGATGTGCCCGAGGATCGTGGCCAGGTCGGTCTCGGCGGCGAGGAACAGCTCTTCGTGGAGCGCGCCGGTGCGCTCGGCGCGCAGCCGCACCTGGGCGGCGGATTCTTCACCGCTGGCGTAGAGCACGCGGCGACCCGCGCGGGCGCTTTGCGCGGCGACCTCGAGCAGCAGCGTCGACTTGCCGACGCCGGGTTCGCCGCTGAGCAGGATCGCCGCCCCCGGAACGATGCCGCCGCCCAGAACGCGGTCGAACTCGCCGACGCCGCTGGTGCGCCGGGGGGCGTCCTGCGTGTCGATCTCGGTGATGCGCCGGGCCATCCGGGCCGCGCCCGGAGCGACCGGAGCGATCGATCGGACGATCCCCGTCTGCTCGGCGGCCTCGACCACGGTGCCCCACGACTGGCACTCCCCGCATCGGCCGACCCACTTCAGCGTCGTCCACCCGCACTCGGTGCAGCGGTACGGAGCAGGGGCTGCAGCGGGACGTCGGGATGCCATGGCATCAGGCTACGCGGGGCCCCCGACATCGCCGGCGCCGGGCCGCGGCATCCGGGATCTGCTGTCGGCCGGCCGCTCGCGCATAAACGCGCTTCCTGCGCATAAACGCGGTGAGAGAGCGTTTATGCGCAGGAACAGCGTTTATGGGTGAGTCACCGTGCCGCGCCGGGCTCGAGGTATAGCGCGGCCGGGTGCGACCGGGCGGGGGTGCGGCCAGGCGGGGCGTGGGCTCGGCTGGGCGGCGGTGTGGCCGGGGCGGGTGTGGCCCGACCGGGCGCGGCGGCGAGCTGGGCCGGGGCGGCATCCGGGCCCCGCTGCCGGCGGCCCCCACGCATAAACGCCAATCCTGCGCATAAACGCGGTGAGAGAGCGTTTATGCGCAGGGACAGCGTTTATGCGCGAACCGCCGCGCCGCGCCGGACCCGGCGCCCGGCCCCGCCGTGCAGAGCCCCGCGTCAGTCGCGCAGCGACTCCGCCACCGTTGTCAACGCGTCGGCCGAGCGGCGCAGAAGCCCGAGCTCGGCGTCGGAGAACGGCGTGCCGGCGAGGGGCACCGCGCCGCGTGCCGAGACGATCGACGGCACCGACAGGGCCACGCCGTCGATGCCGTGGAAGTCTTGCAGCACGGTGCTCACGGGGAGGATGGCGTGCTCGTCGCGCAGGATCGCCTCGACGATGCGTGCGCTCGACAGACCGATCGCGTAGTTCGTCGCCCCCTTGCCCTTGATGACCTTGTACGCGGCATCGCGGACGTCGACGGCGATGGCATCCAACTCCTCCGTGGTGAAGCGACCCCCTCCGGGCAGCTCGAACTCGGTGATGGGGACGGATCCGATCGTGGCGGTCGACCACAGGGGGAACTCGGTGTCTCCGTGCTCGCCGACGATCCACGCGTGCACGCTCGCGGTGCTGACCGCCGCCCGCTGAGCGAGCTGCCATCGCAGACGCGAGGTGTCGAGCACCGTGCCCGAGGCGAAGATGCGGCGCGTCGGCAGGCCGGTCGCCTGCTGCGCGAGCACCGTGAGCACGTCGCAGGGGTTCGTGACGATGACGTAGACGGCGTTCGGTGCGACCTCGAGCAGCTTCGGCATCATGTCGCGGATGATCCCGGCGTTCGTGGCGGCGAGCTCGGTGCGGGTCTGACCCGGGTTCTGCTTCGCGCCGGCCGTGATGACGACGACGTGCGACCCCTCGGCCACCGACACGTCGCTGCCGCCGGTGATGTCGCTGGTGCCGGTGAACTGCGTGCCGTGAGCGAGGTCGAGCACCTCGGCCTCGACCTTCTCGGTGGCGATGTCGTAGAGCGCGACGTGCCGCGCCGATCCGCGGATGAGGGCCGCGTACGCCACGCTCGCCCCCACACTTCCCGCGCCCACGACCGTCAGCTTGGAGTTCTCGATCACGCTCATGCTCCGATCCTGGCAGCGGTCGCGAACCGGTTCCAGGGGGGTGCTTCGACGGTGGACGAACGGATGCCGGGGGCTCGGCGGTGCGGGCGGTGGCGGCGCGGGCCGGGCCGAAGTCCTGAGACGTGGGGCGCGGTGGGCTCCGCATCGCCGCAGCGGGCGTCGGCGGCCCGGTTTCTCAGGAGTTCGGCCGCGCGGGTGGCCGCCGAGGGCCCGTCGACCCGCTCGGATTCGCGGCATCCCGTCGAGTGTCGTAAGCTGTTCGGCGGTGACGTGTCCGAGCGGCCGAAGGTGCAACACTCGAAATGTTGTGTAGGTTCACCCCTACCGTGGGTTCAAATCCCACCGTCACCGCCAGTTGAGAAGCCCCGCGAGCCCTTGTGAACGACAGGGATCGCGGGGCTTCCTTCTTTGCTTCGACTGCGCGAGCTGCTTTCGCACATGCCTTTGCCGTTACGGGGGGAGTCGAGGTATTGGAAGGGTCAGTCGCCCCCTCGCTGGCCCTGATACCGCTTTTCTGGGTCGAGTCGATCGGGTCTCGCGAGAGTCGGACGCCGGAACTGGACATTGCCGTGGATTGAAGTACGCGAGCGCCCAAGCGAGCCCCGCTGGTTCGACGGCAATCCCTTCTACCGAACGACGGTTGTTTGGTTGGTCATGGCTGCGGCGGTGAGGTTCGCGACCGTCATCCGGGGCGCATCGGGAGCGATCACCTCACCACGGCGGAGATCATCGACGTGGGGGTTCGGGGCTGAGCATCGAAACTCGGCGTGTGCTCAGCGCCGCGGGTGCGCGCTCTGGGATGACGTCGTACTCGACCAGTACGGCTCGGTGTGTCGCCGCTGCGCGGCGCGCGATGCCTGTGGCAGTGGCGAGCAGCAAGCGCAACGAGCGTCGACCGGTCATCGCTTCGCCGCCTGCTGCGCGCCCATCTGAGCGGACTGACCGAGGTTGCCTACCGGGACAGACGCTCCAACCGACACTGCGTCGATCCAGTGCTGTGTGGTTGCGACAGCGGCGAAGTTGGAATGGAGGAGGATCATCAGGGTTGTGTGTGAAGTCTCGGCGTCCACGAAGCCCGCGTCGTTTGAGATGTGGATTGCGCCCGTGGCGTCCGAGAGGACTTCGGTGGCGAGCCCGTGGGTCTCGGCCTCTGCGGCCGACGCAATGATGCAGTTGTTGGTCATGTAACCCACGAGCGTGATCGTGTCGACGTCTTGGGCACGAAGCCAGTCGAGCAGATCCGTCCCGCTGAACACGGCCGCATGTGCTTTGACGATGCGCTTCCACTCTGTGTTGGCGCGGCTTTCGACTTCGGGGTGAAGAGCGAAGCGATCTCTTATGGGGTCGAAAGCAGGAGCGCCCTCGCCTGCACTGTGCTGGATGGCCGCGATCGGGAGGCCGGCGGCGATGGCGGCATCAATTGCCGCCGTGATTCGGGGGAGAGAGTCGGCGTGTGGCGGGAACTGGATCTCCAACGGGCCGTCGAAGTACTCCTGCTGCACATCAACCAAGATCAAGGCGCGATGCGGGTTTGTCATGGTGATTCACTCCTGGACGACGGGCAGCCTGGATGCTGCGCGTCATCAATGCTCGCCTCAAGGCCCGCGCTATGCCATTGGCGCAAAAGACTAATTACGATGGGAAAAGGCCAAGGGCGGGAGTGCAGATGAAGATCGCCATCTACGCGTTCGACGGGGCGACAATGTTCCATCTGTCGACTCCGCAGGTTGTTTTCGATGAGGTGGCACGGCATCGTCTCGCGCCATGGCATACGACGCTCTTCTCTGACATTGCCGGCTCGATACGCACGGCTGAGGGTTACTCTGTCTCCGGAATTGAGGGACTGTCGGCGACCGAGGACGCCGACATGGTTGTCCTCCCCGCGTGGGAGCGGCGGGGGAAGGAGATCAGCCCTGGCCTCGGGCAAGCGCTGCGCGCGGCCCACTCCCGCGGCGCGTTCATCGCTGGCCTCTGTCTGGGGGCGTTCGTCGTAGCGGACGCGGGCCTGCTCGCCGGGCGCCGCGCCGTCACTCACTGGCGCGCGGCGGACGAGCTCGGAGCTAGGCACCCTGACATCGAGGTCGATCCATCGTCGTTGTACGTGGACCTCGGCGATGTGCTCACCTCTGCGGGCACAGCCTCGGGCCTCGATGCTTGTCTCCATATCGTGCGCTCCAGGCTCGGCGCAGAGGCAGCCAATCGACTGGCGCGGTCACTGGTCATCGCGCCGCACCGTGAGGGTGGTCAGGCCCAGTACATCGAGCACCCGGTTCAGGTAGACCTCACCGGTGATCCGATCGGAGAGGCGCTGGAATGGGCGCTCGCTCACCTGGGCGATGATGTCGATGTCGACGCGCTCGCGACCCAGGCGCACATGAGTCGCCGCTCCTTTGTGCGTGCGTTCCGCGTGGCCACCGGCACAACCCCCGCGGCATGGGTGCGCTCGCGGCGCCTCGACGAATCCCGACGCTTGCTCGAGACGACCGACCTGACGGTCGATCAGATCGCGGCTTCCTGCGGATTCGGAAGTCCCGTTACGCTACGCCAGAACTTTCTGGCGGCTTTCGGCTGCACGCCGTCGAGCTATCGGCGTCGCTTCGATGCGCGCGGCTCTGGCGCGGCGATGATGGTCAGTTGAGAAGAAACCACTCGCCCGGCGATTGATTACTGTTCGGCAAGAAGGCCCTCGACGACACGTCGCAGTTCGGAGGCGTCGAGCATCTCGGAACGTTCGCCGTTGATCATGAGCGTCGGTGTCGCCGTCACCCCTGCGGCGAGGGCCGCGTCAGTGTTGGCATCGATCCAGTTCTCATATCGCCCCTCCTCGACGCACTCGAGAACCGAGGGGGTCGTCACGCCCTGTGAGACGAGATAGTCGCGGAGCTGATCGTTGCTCCACCCGTCCGTCGTTGCATCGTGGAGAGCGAAGAGGCCAGCGTGTGCCGTGGGCCACATATCCGGATCGCCTTCAGCGACGCAGGTTGCAGCGCTCCCCGCTCGGTTGCCGTAGTTCGTGACCACACGAATCGGGTGGTAGACGACTGCCACCTCGCCCGTCGCGACGAGTTCATCGAGGGTCGGTCCGACAGCCGTTTCGTACTCTTGGCAATGCGGGCAGGAGAAGTCTTCGTACAGCGAGAGGGTGACGCTGGCATCCGTGGCACCCACTCGGACGAAGTCGGGGCCGATGGTCAGCGGCATGTCCGCGAGCGAGAGCACCGATGCCGCCGGCGGTGAGGACGGCGGTACTACGTCGTTCATTGCGCGCTGCGTCAGGACCACGGCCGCGATGGCCGCCACGCCCACGATCAGCGTCCCGCCAGTCACGGCAATCTGAATGGTGGCACGTCTGCGACGAAGTGCCTTCGCCTCCGTTGCGTGCATTATGTCGCTCTGCAGACGTTGTGACGCGACAGAAGGTCGCTTCTTCTTCGCCATGTCGTGTAGTCCTTTTCTCGCCCGATGTCTAATCTACGTCACGTAGAGATGTGGGCTCGGTGGGAGGGGTGAAGGGTCGTGCCGACGTGGCACCGACACGACCCTTCACCGTGCTCAGACTCCGAGGTCGCGAAGCCACTGCTCCACGGAGCGGGGGCGAACGCCGAGCCGCCGCTGGGCGCTGCTGTCACTCTCGATGGTTTCGTCAGCCTGGGTCGCTCGCCAGTGGTACGAAGCCACGACGGCGTCCGTACCGTCCTGGCCAATGAGGGGGGCGAGGAGCGTCCCGAATGCGTCCGGATCCTGCGCCTCGAATGTGACATCGCGGTCGAAGTAACGCGCGAACGCCGCCGCCAGGTCGTCGCCGACGAGGCCGGGCAATGCGCCGACCCCGACTGTTCCCGTCACGTCGGGGCGCACGAGCAGGCCCGCGATGACGTCGGCCACATCGAGATGCGAGCTCCACGACACGGCGTAATCGCGACGGATCGGGTACAGCAACACGCCCTGGTCGCGAACGGATGCCACGACGAACGGCAGCAGCAGGTTCTCGAGAAACAGGCGAGGTGCGACTGTAGCGAAGGAAACGCCGGTTCCCTTCAGGCCCTCGATGAGGGCCGCAACTGCACCGTCGCCCTCGGTCGAGTAGCCGCTGGTCGACACGACGACGCGTTGGGGGCGTGCACGATCGACAGCGGCGACGGCCGCCTGAGCGTGCGCGAGCTGCTGGTCCGGGCTGCCGATCGGGAGATGGATGAAGACGCCCTCTTTGCCGCTGTACGCAGCAGCCAGCGAGCCGACGGAGGAGAAATCGACGGCCACGGCGTCGCCGTCGAAGGCGGCGGGGTCACGAACGGCGGCGACAACAGACGCGCCCGAGCGGGCGAGCGCGGCATGAACGGGGGCACCTTGGGCGCCGGTGGCGCCATGGATGAGGTAGGTCATGCTCCCATTAGTGCATAGGATGCACTGGTTACGTCA
The DNA here is from genome assembly GCF_014839455.1 of Microbacterium sp. CFBP 8801. Lineage (NCBI taxonomy): Bacteria > Bacillati > Actinomycetota > Actinomycetes > Micrococcales > Microbacteriaceae > Microbacterium > Microbacterium sp. CFBP 8801. The sequence goes on from NZ_JACYNU010000024.1 coordinate 16,205, forward strand.
AGTGCACTAAGGGGATGCCGCATGACCTTCTCAGATGAACCCTGGCCGGAGTGCGGAGTCGCGAGATTCCTCACGTTGCTCGATGGTCCCTGGGCGACGCTCATCGTGCGTAATCTGCTCGCGGGCCCTGCGCGATTCTCTGAGCTGCGCAACGGTCTCATCGGCATCAGTGCGCATACCCTTTCGAATCGGTTGCGCCGGTTCGAGGAGTACGGACTGGTCACGCGCACGGTCTTCGCTGAGGTCCCGCCCCGGGTTGTCTACGAGCTGACGGAATCAGGACAGCGGCTTCGGCCGGTGCTCGAAGCAATGAACCACTGGGCGCTCACAATCCCGCGCACCGAGGGGCTCGACGAGCTCAGGGGTTCAGGGGCGAACGAGCGCGCCTGACGTCGTGAGCTTGCGTGACGGCGTCCACTGGCGGGTAGCCAGCCGCTCGGCGCGAAGCTCCATCGTCAGATCCTGTGTCTGATCGGCGACGTGCACGAGCGCGTTGGCGAGATGAACCGCGCCGACTCGGCGGGCGGCCGCGTCGTCGGCGATGAGCTCGACGAGGAAAGTTGTTGCCCGCAGAAGTTGTTTACCTCGTCGGGAGGAAGGCAGACACGCACGGTGGAGTTCGGCAATGCGCAGCGCCATGTAATGGCGCCCGCGCAAGTGAGCCAGCTCGTGAGCGACGACGGCGCTGAGCTGGGCGGGGGTCAGGATCTCGCGTAGCGCGGATGACACGACGACCGCGGCGTCACGTCCAGGGATGGCACATGCGAACGGCTCGTCGCTGCGGCACGTCAACAGCGACACTCGTCCATCGAGTGTTGCCTTGGTGTGGGGGAGCGCCAGTACTTCGCCGAATGTACGCTCACCGGCGCCGACGAGGCCGTCGGATCCCGCGCCGACGATGAGAAGTACCGCCCCCAGGGCAGCGAGGGCGCCCCATCCGGCAACGTGATAAATGACGCCTGCGACGGCGTCCTGCGTGTGCTGGGCCTGCAGGGCCAATGCCACCGTGCATCCGACGGCACCCAGTGCTGTCAGAAGGCCGAATCCGAGAGCCGCATGCCACGCCGCCAGAGCAATGCTCGGGTATCGGACCTGCCATCGGCCCGATGTCAGCAGTCGCGGGCCTGCCCACCACGCCAGGATGGTCAGGAGTGCGCAGGCGCCGAGCGCGATCACGTCGCGCGACGCTTCTTGCCCAGTGCGGAGCGCAGCATGTCGACGTCGTCAGCGTCCAAGTCGCCGGCGAACTGCAGCAAGGCGGCACGGCGATCGTCTGTGCTCTTGAGCGCGCGATGCATTGAATCGCTTGCATTCTCGGCGGCCGACAGTCGCGCGGCGAACCGTACCTTGCGAGGCGACTCGGCGTGGCGGGTTACCTCGCCCTTCTCGATCAGCCGATCGAGGGCGGTGAGGATCGTCGTGTATGCGGGGGTTGGCTCCGTGAATGCCGACTGGATGTCGGCGGCTCCGGCGGGCTCCGCATGGGTTCGCAGGATCGCCAGCACTTCCGCTTCCAGTTCCCCGCGCCCGCGGTTGCGTGTTCCGCTCATGATCGGCCTCCGGCAGAAATTCTACCTGTGGTGGAGATCGAGATGCGAGCATCACCGCTTTATTCGACCGGATGTAGAGTTGATCTGAGCTCGTCGCCTGACGACCAGAGAGGATGTGCGCCATGACGCAGAGTCGTTTTTCGATCGAGGGGATGACGTGCGAGCACTGTGAGCATGCCATCCAGAGCGCTGTGAGCTCGCTGGAGGGAGTGGTCGCCGTGAGCGCGAGCGCTACCGACGGTCAGGCCATTGTTGAGCATGACGACCGCCTGGTCGTGGAGGACGTCGTCTCTGCCGTGGCAGAGGCCGGCTACTCCGTTCGCATGTGACCGAGGCCGCCTCAGCGCTGGCCGCATACGACGAGCCGCGGATCAGGAGATCGTCGGCGAGCATTGGCGTCGTCATGACGGTCGCGGCGGTACTGGTCGCTGCTCCTCCCATAGTGACCGCGGCCGCCATGGGTTCAGCCAGCTACGAGAAGCTGTCGCGAGGCTACCCCGGTGACTTCACCGCGCTCCTTTCGACCTCTCTCAGGGTTGTTGCCGATGGGGCATCCTGGACGGCGATCGGGGCGCTCGTGGTCGCTCTGTTTGTCCTCGCAGCACCCCGGTCGCGTGCTCTCGAGAGCGTCGCCGGGCTCGAGCTGCGCGTGCTGAGGTATGCGCTGCTGACCTGGATGGTGGCGGCGGCAGCGCTCGTCCCTGTCGATGCAGCCGACGCGAACGGTGTGAGCATCGTGCGGCTCGCAGAACCGGGTGCGCTCGCCTATCTCGTTGAGGGCGCCTACCTGCCGAAGGCGTGGTTCTTCGTCTTCATTGCGATGACGGTGGCTTCGCTGATCGCGCTGTTCGCGCAAAAGTGGGCGTCCCTCCTGCCTATCGCCCTGCTCTGCGCGCTTTCGGCATTGGCGCCGGTGTTGGTCCATCAGGTCCAGGTGGGGGCAGATCACGATTTCGGTTCGGACGCGGCCATTTTTCAAACCCTCGCCGCTGCGGTGCTCTTCGGTACGGCCATCATCCTTGCGGTCCGTGTTTCTACCGGCCGACTGCTGCGCCCGCGGGCACTGATTCGGGCGGGGTGGTTGAGTGGCATCTGCTGGGTTGTCCTCGTCGCCAGCGAGACGATCCTGGCGTTCTTCAAAATGGCGGGCCCCTCGGAGGCGAATCCCACCGGAACGCTTCTGCTGCTTCGCGCCGCCGTGCTTCTGGCCGTAGGGGTCGTCATCAGCCTTCTCTGGCTGCGGCGAGGGCGATGGACTGATCGGCGGATCGTCAGCGTGCTGGGCGGACTCGTCCTCCTGGCGGGAGCGTACATCGGCATCAGTGGCGCGATGACGCGCGTGCCGCCGCCTCAGTACTTCGTGACGACCAACATCTCGCAGATCTTCTTCGGTTTCGACATTCTCGACAAGGCGCCGACTCCGATGATGTGGCTCACGCAATGGCGGCCCAACATCCTGTTCGTGGTGATCTCCGTCGTCGCCGTGGTGCTCTACCTCGCTGCGGTGAGACGACTACACCGTCGAGGCGATCGTTGGCCCGCGGGGCGGACGGTGGCCTGGATCCTGGGTTGGATCGTCGTCGTCGTATCTACGAGCTCGGCGCTCGGACAATACGCCGGGGCGCAATTCGGCGTCCACATGATCGTTCACATGAGCCTGAACATGCTCGCACCCGTGCTGCTCGTCCTCGGCGGTGTCGTCACGCTTCTACTCCGCGCCACGACACCGCATCCGCGGGGTGAGCCAGCGGGCCCGCGGGAATGGATCACCGCCGTCCTTCACTGGCCAGGCACGCGCGTCATCTACAGTCCCGTGCTCGTCTTCATCGTCTACATCGGCTCGTACTATGCGCTGTACCTCTCCCCGCTCTTCGAGGAGATCATCCGGTTCCACTGGGCGCACCAGGCAATGAACCTGCACTTCCTGGTCGTCGGCTACCTCTTCTATGGCCTCGTGATCGGCGTCGACCGTCCGCCCAGGCCGTTGCCCGCTATCGGCAAGCTGGGCTTTGTGTTGGCGGCGATGCCCTTCCACGCGTTCTTCGGCATCATCCTCATGACGGCAACGGTGCCGATCGCGGAAAACTTCTACCGAACCCTGAACTTCCCATGGATGGGTGACCTGCTGGCTCAGCAGTACCTCGGGGGCGGTATCGCCTGGGCCGGCGGTGAGCTGCCGTTGGTCTTTGTCGTGATCGCGCTAGGCATCCAATGGGCGCGCCAGGATAGCCGCGAAGCCCAGCGCGTCGATCGTCACCTTGACTCCGGCGTCGACGACGAGTTCGACATGTACAACCACATGCTGAACGAACTCGCCCTTCGCTCGGCACGGTCTAACGGCCCGGCTTTGACGCCCGCGCAGAAAAAGGAACCTTCGTGAGCCCTACTGAACCCACTGTTGCTGCTTCCCCGCTTGAGCTGAATGTCTCGGGAATGACGTGTGCTGCGTGCGCGGGACGCGTGGAACGCGCGCTCAACCGGATCGATGGCGTCGAGGCCGTCGTCAACTATGCGACCGAACGCGCTGTGGTGAAGGGGCTGGATGCTGCGCGCGGGGCCGATGCCATCGATGCTGTCGTTCGCGCCGGGTACCACGCCGAGGTGCGCGGCGAGGCAGACGACGAATGGACCAAGCGCAGCAACGACACGCGGATCACGGGGCTCAGACGACGGCTGGTGGTGGCGGCTCTGCTCACCATTCCGCTGATGGACCTGACGCTGATATTGGCGCTGGTGCCGGCGTGGAGGTTTCCGAACTGGGAGCTTCTTTGTATCGCGATCGCTGTGCCCATCGTTACCTGGGCGGCCTGGCCTTTCCACCGAGCCACACTTCGAAATCTCCGGCACGGTGCCGTCAGCATGGACACGCTAGTGTCGCTCGGGATCGCCGCATCGTTCGGATGGGCGCTGGTCACGGTGCTGATCGGTGACGGCACGCCGGGTTACTGGATCGGTTACGGTCCCACGCCGGCCGGGGCGAATGCCATCTACCTGGATGTCGCGGCGGGCATGACCACTTTCCAGCTCGCGGGACGCTACTTCGAAGCGCGGTCGCGGCGCAAGGCAGGCGACGTTCTGGACGCCCTCTCAGCGCTCGCACCCACGACCGCGCGCGTGCGCCGAGACGGCGTCGATGTGGTGGTGTCGATCGATGAGGTGCGTTTCGGCGATACGGCCATCGTCCTTCCGGGCGAGACTCTGCCGATCGACGGCGAGGTCACGGAGGGGTGGGCGGCCGTCGACACGAGCGCGATGACCGGCGAGCCTTCGCCGCGCGAAACCGGTCCGGGAACAGCGGTCATGGCGGGAACGGTCAATACCGACGGCCGACTCGTGATCCTCGTCACAGCTGTGGGGACGCGCACCCAGCTCGCTCAGCTCGCCACGATGGCAGAACGCGCACAGGAATCGAAAGCACGTATCCAGTCCCTCGTCGATCGCATCGTCCAGTGGTTCGTGCCGACGATCGTCGTCCTGTCCGCCGTCGTGACGGTCGTGTGGCTGTTTGCCGGCGCCGATCCGTCCCATGCTGTCTCTGTCGGCGTAGCGGTGTTGATCATTGCCTGCCCCTGCGCACTCGGGCTAGCGACCCCCACGGCGCTTATGGTGGGCGTCGGGCGGGGCGCGCAACTGGGCATCCTCATCAAGGGACAGGGAGCGTTGGAAGCGTCGGGGCGAATCGACACCGTGGTGCTCGACAAGACCGGAACGCTGACGGAAGGCGCTATGCGCGTCGTTGAGCAGACCTTCGCTGATGCAAGATCCTCCCACGAGGCGGTGCGTATCGCCGGAGCCCTGGAATCGGGCTCGACTCATCCCATCGCCGTGGCAATCGTCGATCATGCTCGGAACAGTGTGCAGGATCTACCGGCGGTAGAGGACTTTCGTGTGCTCGCAGGGCTGGGTGTCGAAGCGCAGCTCGACGGTGCGCAGGTGGCCATCGGCGGTCCCCGACTCAGCGCTCATCTGGACGTGCAGTTGCCGCCCGAGCTCCATCAGGCAGTTGACCGCGCACGCGCGGTGGGAGCCTCGCCCATCGTGCTGGTCCGGGACCGAACTGCGGTCGCGGTCTTCGCCGTCGAGGATCGCATCCGTGAGAGCGCCGCCCGTTCGGTGGCGGCCCTCTCGGCGCTCCGTATGCGGACTATTCTTCTCACCGGCGATGACGATGCCGCCGCTCGGCGGGTCGCCGATGCTGTCGGCATCGACGAGGTGCGCGCCCAGGTGACCCCTGTCGAGAAGGCGCAGGTCATCGCCGAGCTGCGGGCTTCCGGTCGCCACGTCGCGATGGTCGGAGACGGGATCAACGACGCGGCGGCGCTGGCGGGAGCGGATCTCGGGATGGCTGTCGTCACCGGCACCGACGTTGCCCTGAAAGCCGCGGACATCATCTTGGTGCGTGATGATCTCTCGGTCGTTCCCGACGCGATTGGTCTTTCGCGGCGCACGCTGAACACCATCCGCGGAAACCTCGTGTGGGCGTTCGGGTACAACATCGCCGCGATTCCTCTGGCCGCAGCCGGACTGCTGAACCCGCTGATTGCCGCAGCGGCCATGTCGCTGTCGTCGGTCTTCGTTGTCTGGAACAGCCTGCGGCTTCGCAACTACACTCCGCGCTCACAGCGTCCCCGGCAGTGACCGGCGGCGGCTGTGCGTCCTGGTGATCGTCTCCGCGTCGCGGTGGCGTCGGACGGCCACGTAGTTGCCGCAGGTTGTCGAACAGTAGCTGCGTAGCCCGTTCCGGCTCGTGTCGACGAACGCCACGGTACATCCCGATCGAGCGCACATCCCGAGTCTTTTCCCGCCCGCCTCTACAGCGAAGAGTGCCAGCCCGCCGGCGGTGACCGCTGCGACCCTCGCGACGACGTCGTCGTCCTCAGCGGCGAAATGCAGATGAGGTCGAAGTCCGTCGTGAGCGGTGAGGTACGGCTGAGCCGTGCCTTCGGTGAGCAAGGCGTTGATGGCCGCGCATCGAGCATCGACGCCATGTGTCGCGAACACAGGACGAAGGCGAGCCGACCAAGCGGCGAGTCGGTGCGAAGCGTCGGCGTCGAGGTCGATGCGCCGGATGTGGTGGCGGGTGAGCACGCTGGTCGCCCTCTCGTCGTCCCATCCCCGTCCCACCAGGGTGACCAGATCGGCGGCGAGGGCAGGTCCGGTCATGTTGTCATGGTTGAACTGCATAAACCCATTGCACCAGAGTCGGCGGTGTGGATGTGGTCATTGTCGCTATCGTGCCAATTCTTCTTCTGTTGGCCGGGGGGAGCATCGTGCGTCGATGGTTTCTCCCGCACCCCGAGTTCTGGAGCGGCTTGTCGTGGATGACCTACTGGGTGTTCACCCCGGCCCTCTTCGTTGCCTCGATCTCTCGCGCCGATCTCGACGTGGTGCCGGTGGGCTCGCTGCTTGTCTGCCTGGTCGCGCCGATCGTCGTTGTCGCGGCGTCTGCACTTGCGCTCGGGCGAGCGATTCGAGCTGATGGGCCACAGGTGACATCGCTGGTCCAGGGTTCTATCCGTGTGAACACTTACATCGGGTTGATCTTTGCCTCCGCAGTTCACGGTGCGACCGGTGTTGCCGTGTTCGCCATTGCCAGCGCGATTGTTGTCCCGCTGGTGAACATCATCTGTGTGAGCGTTCTCTCCTCCTGCGGAAGGGTGGACGCGGCCGTGAGGAAGCCCCGGGTGTGGCGCGACCTCGCCTTCAACCCGCTCATCCTCTCGTGCCTCGCGGGGACCGGGCTCAACGTGCTCCAGGTGCCCTTGCCGACGGTGTTGAGTTCGTCGCTCACCCTGTTGTCAGCGCCCGCCCTCGCGGCGGGCACGCTCATCGCCGGCGCGGCATTGCGACTCACCTTCGAGCGGAGAGATCTCGTGGATGTGGCTCTTGCCAGTGCGCTGAAACTCGTTGCGCTGCCGCTAGGCGCCGGGGCCCTCGCGGCGTGGCTGGGCGTGTCTGGGGTCGAGCTGTTCGTCGTCGTTCTGATCTGTGCGGTGCCGACGGCGCCGAGTGCGTACATCCTCGCAACCAAGATGGGTGGTGACGCCCGGCTGATGGCGACGATCACAGGCGTGCAGACGGTGCTCTCGATTGTCTCGATTCCCGCGTTGCTTGCGTTCGTCGGGTCGTTCACGCCGACGGCGTGAATGACCCGACGAACGCGCCGCTGTCACATCACACTGAGCCGAAGTACTTCCGAGCCGCCGGTATGCGCCGGATCAAGAAGTGGTCGATGGCAAGGATCACCAGCACCGACAGGCCGAACAGCGGCAGGAAGAACCCGAGAGCGACTACTGCGACGAGCAGGATCCGATTGGCGACGATGGGCAACCGGGCGCGGGGGGCGGCGAGTCCCGATGCATTTCCGCGGCGGCTCCACCACATCATCGGCGCTGAGACGCACATGAAGATCACGGCGAGGCAGAAGAGTGTTGTCAGGAGCATGTTGATCGGCCCGAACCGACGCCCCTCGTGGATGGCGATGCCGTTCGCGACGGTTTTGGATAGCAGCGAGAGATCGTCATAGCTGTAGACCTCGAGCGCATCCCCGCTGTACTGGTCGACGTGCACCGTCTTTTGCAGCGAGACATCGGACTCGGCCGGGTTGCCGTTGTTCGCCCACTGGTAGCCGTACACGCTGTACACGCCAGTCACACCCTCCGGGTACGTGACGAAGTACGGCTCCGGTGCTCCTTCTGCCCGCGCGGCGGCGGTTGCAGAGTCGATCGAGATCGGTGTTCCACTGCCTGTGCTGTTCGCGGTCGGAAGGTCCGCAATCTCCCAGCCGGCGGGGCTGGAGGATCCGTTGCTCGCCTCGATCTGCTCCTTCACCGTCGACTCCGCGCCGGGGTCGTCGCCCCAGAGCGAGTCAGACGAGCCGGAAGCGATGCTCGACGCGAGGTTGCCCCAGACCCCGGTCCACGGGAGGCCAGACACGACCAGCATGAGGATGCCGAGCCCGACGGGTAGCCCGACGATCGCGTGCGCTTGGCGAAGTCGAGAACCTTTGACTTTCTTGCGCACGGCGATGCTGCGGGGCCTTCGTCCGGTGAAGAAGAGGATGAACCCCGTGATCGTGAGGACGATGGCCCAGCTAGCGCCGAGCTCGACGATACGATCGCCGACCTCGCCGTCGCCCAGGAGGAGATCCCCATGAACGCGCTCGGCCCACGTTGAGACCAGGTCGTCCAGGTGTAGATCGCCCGTGATTGCTGCCGTGTAGGGATCGACGTAGACGTTTCGGCTCTCTGTGGCGTCCTCCGTAACGAAGACAGTCGCTCGGTCGCCGGAGTTGTCGGTGACCGAGAGGACCTCGCGATCCGGGAATGCTGCGCGCACGGCCGATTCCTGGTCGGATAGGGGGAGTCGATCAGCTTCGGTGGGAACGGTGACGGTGAGCACCCCGGGGTGCGTCCACGCGTCGACCTGGGCTCGGAACATGTAAGTCATACCCGAGACCGATAGTGCGAAGAGAACGGGGATCACGATGACTGCACCGTAGAAGTGCCATCTCCAGAAGGCGCCGAACCAATTCGTCCGGCGCCCAGGGGGCGCCGATGTCGACCTTGCGGCGTCGGCGGGCGGCGGTGGCGTCGATGCGGTTTCGGTCGTGGTCACGGCAGCTCCCTTGTGAACGTGGATTATCTCTACACAGTGTAGTAATAGACTGCCTGGGTGCTGACCTCTCCTTGGGACCTCATTCTCACCGCGCTTTTTGCTGCCACTGGTCTGTGGTGTGCGATCGACCTTGCGGCACATCGTGGGCAAGCGAGGCGTGCAGATGGTTCGCTCACGGAGCACACCGTCATCCACGTGAATCACCTGGTGATGAGCATCGCCATGATCTTGATGGTGTGGGTGCCCATGATCGATGCCGCCAACTGGGCTCAGGTCGCGATCTTCGCGATCTTCGCGGCAGCGTTGACTCCAGCCCTCGCCACCGGTGGTGTCGCGAACCGCGTGTCGGCACTCGGCCACATCACCATGAATGCGGCCATGATCTGGATGGTGCTGGCCATGCCGCTGCTGATGGCAGGGATGATCGTCGGTGGCGACGAATCCTCGGCGCATCATCATCACGGCGGTGATGACTCCGGATTGCCGACCAGCACGCCTGTGTGGGCCGATGTCGTGAACGGCATCTTCGTGATCGTCAGTGCATTGGCGGCACTGTGGTGGATCTTGGCTCTCCTTCGCCGGAACCGGCATTGGCACGATCTCTGCTACGCGGCGATGTCGGCGGGAATGGGGATCATGCTGGTGCTCATGAACGTCTGATCACACCTCGAGTTCGAGCACTGGGCTGAGCGACCGAGAGACGCAGACGTTGATCAGACCGCCGGAGATGTGTTCCTGTGCGGTCTGAGACGCATCCCGGTGGTCTGGGTTCCCGGACCTCACGGCCATCACGCACGACCCGCAATAGCCCTGACCGCACGAACGGTACGTCTCATAGCCGTGACGCTCGAGCACGTCCGCGATCGACTCATGAGACGAGATCGTCATCCGTTCGCCGGTCGATGTCGCCACGACGTCGAACGAGCTGTCGGCGTCACGAACGACGTTGCCCACGGTGAACTGCTCGCTCCGCACCTGATCATTGCCCCAGCCGGACGTCGATGCACGGCGTCGCGCGAGTTCGACGAACCCCTCTGGGCCGCACACGTAGATCATCCGGCGGCGGTCGGGGGCGCTCAACGCCGCGGGGGCGGCGGCGCGAAACGAGTCGCCCTGCTCGCTGAAGTGGGTGTGCAGTCGATCTGCCCACGGCCGCTCGAGAAGGTGTTCGCGAAGAGGCAACGCGGCTGCGGATCGCGCATACACGTGAAGCTCGAACTCCGCGTCGTTGGCGTGCAGAGTCTCGGCCATCGATACGAGGGGAGTGAGGCCGATCCCGCCGCCGAGCAGCAGAGCCGTCGTATCGGGGATCAGGCTGAACGTGTTTCGCGGTGGGGAGATCTGAAGCCGCGCGCCCGAAGAGACGTCATCATGAATGACGATAGAGCCGCCACGTCCTCGAGAATCGCGCCGAACGCAGATCAGATAGCTATCGCTCGCGCCCGGCGCGCCGATCAACGAATACTGGCGGGTCATGCCGTCGCCCAGATGGACGTCGATGTGCGCGCCGGCGCTGAAGGGGGCGAGCGGCTGGGGGCCGACGGGCTCGAGGCGGAGGAGCATGGTCGCCTCGGCGACGAGCGAGGTCGCGGTGACGCGGACGAGCT
>NZ_JACYNU010000025.1:0-21457 GCF_014839455.1 Microbacterium sp. CFBP 8801
GCGCCGTGCCCGCGAAGAGGCCGAGGCGCGCGACCGCGCCGAGCGCGAGCGCCGCGAGCAGGAAGAGCGCGACCGCCAGAACAACAACAACAACAGCGGCGGTGGCGGCGGCAGTAGCGGAGGCGGAGGCGGCGGAGGTGGCGGCGGCGGCGGCGATGTCGGCGGCTCCGGGTGGGCGCGTCCCTCGTCGGCGGGCACCACATCGGGCTACGGCCCTCGCTCCAGCCAATGCAACGGCAGCTACTGCGCCAGCTCGTGGCACCTGGGCCTCGACTTCGGCGCGGGATGCTACTCGCCGATCTACGCGGCTGCCGACGGGCGCGTCACGTACGCGGGCTACAACGGCGGCTACGGCAACTACATCCGCATCCAGCACGGCGACGGCTCGTCGACCGGCTACGCCCACATCGTCGACGGCGGCATCTACGTCTCGTACGGACAGAGCGTGGGCGCGGGGCAGCAGATCGCCGCCACCGGCCAGACGGGCAACTCGTTCGGCTGCCACCTGCACTTCGAGGTCTACCCGCCGTGGGGCGGCACGACCGATCCGGCGGGCTGGCTGCGCGATCGCGGCATCTACACCTGATCCGGTCCACCTCATCCGGTGAACGAGAAAACCCCCGGTCGATGACCGGGGGTTCTCTACGTCAGACCGAGATCAGAGGGTGTTGGGCGCTTCGCCCGAGCCCTGCGTCTTGGTCTGGGCGTCGTGCTCCTCGAAGCGCGTGAACGCCTCGCCCACCAGGCGCTCGGCCTCGGCGGCATCCGCCCAGTCGTCGACCTTGACCCACTTGTTCGGCTCGAGGTCCTTGTAGTGCTCGAAGAAGTGCGTGATCTCCTTCTTGGTCCAGTCGTCGATGTCGCCGACGTCCTGGATGTGGTCCCAACGCGGGTCCTTCGCGAGCACGGCCACGACCTTGTCGTCGCCACCGGCCTCGTCGCTCATCTTCAGCACGCCCACCGGACGGACCTTGGCGAGGATGCCGGGGTGCAGGTCGCGGTCGAGCAGCAGCAGCACGTCGAGCGGGTCGCCGTCTTCGCCCAGGGTGTTCTCGAAGAAGCCGTAGTTGGCCGGGTAGCCGAACACCGTGTAGAGGATGCGGTCGAGGTACACACGGCCGGTGCCGTGGTCGACCTCGTACTTCACGCGGCTGCCGCGGGGGATCTCGATGACGGCGTCGTACGCGCCCATACTCGTGCTCCTTAGATCTGTGGATTTCAGCGCCCAGCCTATCCGGCACGCACCTCGCCGCACGGGCGTGCACGACTCCGGCGTAACGCGCGCTCTCGCGACCGGTGACGCCGCCGCGCGCACGGGCCCGCGGGTGCGCGCGACACCGCGCGACGGCCGAGCCCGCCGCTACCGTGGAGGCATGGACCACCGCCCCGGGCTCGACCCGTCCGTCGCCGAAGTGCGCCGCGCCGTGCGTGCGGTGCTCGACACGACTGACGGCGCCGTCGTCGTCGCCCTCTCGGGTGGCGCGGACTCGCTGGCTCTCGCGGCGGCGACCGCGTTCGAGGCCGGGCGCCGCGGCATCCGGGTCGAGGCGGTCGTCATCGACCACACCCTGCAAGCGGGATCGGATGCCGTGGCGGCTCGCGCCGTCGAGGTCGCGCGCGGGCTGGGCATCGGCGCGCGCGTCGTCGCCGTCGAGGTCGCAACGGAGGGCGAGGGGCCCGAGGCCGCGGCCCGCGCGGCACGCTACGCGGCCCTCGCCCGCGCGGCCGAGCAGGTCGGCGCCGACACCGTCCTGCTCGGTCACACGCTCGACGACCAGGCCGAGACGGTGCTGCTGGGGCTCGCGCGGGGCTCGGGGAGCCTGAGCCTCGCCGGCATGCCGGCGGAGCGACGCGACTCCACGGGCCCGCTGTGGGTTCGGCCTCTGCTGGGCGTGCGTCGGGGTACGACCGTCGCCGCGTGCGCCGCCGAGGGCCTCGAGCCGTGGGCGGACCCGCACAACGTCGACCCGGCGTACGCCCGCGTGCGCGTGCGGGAGCGCGTGCTGCCCGTTCTCGAAGCGGAGCTCGGCCCGGGGATCGCCGAGGCCCTGGCCCGCACCGCGGAGCAGCTGCGCGAAGACGCCGCGGCCTTCCAGGACATGATCGACGAGACGATCGAAGACATCGTCGAGCACGCCGAGGCCGGGATCTCGGTCTCGGTCGCCGCCCTCGCCGCGAACCCCGCGGCGCTGCGCAACCGCATCGTGCGCTACGTCGTCGAGAGCGAGTTCGGGGTGTCGCTGTCTCGGGCCCAGACGCTCGAAGTGGCCCGACTGGCGACCGACTGGCGCGGGCAGGGGCCCATCGATCTGCCCGCGTGCCTCGCCCGACGCGTGGGTGCCCGCATCGAGATCGTCGCGCGGGCGGCATCCTGATTCCCCGACGTAGACTTTCGGAATGCGCGCGGCCGACATCTCCGACGACATCAGCGAAGTCCTCCTCACCGAGGAGCAGATCCACGGCAAGCTCGCCGAGTTGGCGACGCAGGTCGCCCGCGACTACGAGGGCCGCGACGTGGTGCTGGTGGGAGTGCTCAAGGGTGCGGTCATGGTCATGGCCGACTTCGCCCGGCACCTGCCGATCCACGTCTCGATGGACTGGATGGCCGTCTCGTCGTACGGCGCGAGTACGCGCTCGAGCGGCGTCGTGCAGATCCGCAAAGACCTCGACACCGACATCACCGGCAAGCACGTGCTGATCGTCGAAGACATCATCGACTCCGGTCTCACCCTGAGCTGGCTGCTCGAGAACTTCGCCTCGCGCGGAGCCGAGTCGGTCGAGGTGCTGGCGCTGCTGCGCAAGCCCGACGCCATGAAGGTGCAGGTCGACTGCCGGTACGTGGGCTTCGACATCCCCAACGACTTCGTCATCGGGTACGGCCTCGACTACGCCGAGCGCTACCGCAACCTCCGCGACGTCGCGGTGCTCGCGCCCCACGTCTACTCCTGACCGCGTCGAGAGCGGGCGTGTACGCCCATGACGAACGCACAGGCCCGGCATAGTTCGCGGGCGTTAGCCTAATTCGACCGCATTCTGCGGAGGATCACGAAAGGGCTGGGCTCGCCCACCATGAATTTCAAGAAGATCACGCGTAATCCGATCATCTACGTTCTGCTGGTCGGTCTGCTTCTGGTCATCGGCTTCTCGCTCATCTCCAACCTCAGCGGTGCGCGTCAGGTCTCCACCCAGGAGGGTCTGCAGCTGCTCAAGGGCGGGACGGTCACCCAGGTGGTGACCAACGACCCCGATCAGCGCGTCGATCTCACGCTGTCGCAGCCCTTCGAGGGCGCCGATGACGTGCAGTTCTACTACGGGCAGGCCCGCGCGAGCGAGGTCGCCAGCGCGATCGATTCCGCCGCCCCCTCCGACGGCTTCAACGACGTCGTGCCCAAGGCCAGCTGGTTCGACGGCCTGCTGGGTCTCATGCTCCCGCTCATCCTCCTCGGCCTGCTGTTCTGGTGGCTGCTCTCGAGCGCCCAGGGCGGGGGGAGCAAGGTCATGCAGTTCGGCAAGTCGCGCGCCAAGCTCGTGACCAAAGAGACGCCCACGGTCACGTTCCAAGACGTCGCCGGATCCGACGAGGCCATCGAAGAGCTCGAAGAGATCAAAGAGTTCCTGAAGGATCCGAAAAAGTTCGAAGAGGTCGGCGCCCGCATCCCGAAGGGCGTGCTGCTGTACGGCCCTCCCGGAACCGGCAAGACCCTGCTCGCCCGCGCCGTCGCCGGCGAAGCCGGTGTGCCGTTCTACGCGATCTCGGGCTCGGACTTCGTCGAGATGTTCGTCGGCGTCGGCGCGAGCCGCGTGCGCGACCTCTTCAACCAGGCGAAAGAGAGCTCGCCCGCCATCATCTTCATCGACGAGATCGACGCCGTCGGTCGCCACCGCGGCGCCGGCATGGGCGGCGGTCACGACGAGCGCGAGCAGACGCTGAACCAGATGCTCGTCGAGATGGACGGCTTCGACCCCAAGGTCAACGTCATCGTGATCGCGGCGACCAACCGCCCCGACATCCTCGACCCCGCTCTTCTGCGTCCGGGCCGTTTCGACCGCCAGATCGGCGTCGACGCCCCCGACCTCAAGGGTCGCCAGCGCATTCTCGAGGTGCACGGCCGCGGCAAGCCGCTGTCGGACTCGGTCGACCTCGAGGTCGTCGCCCGCAAGACGCCGGGCTTCACCGGCGCCGACCTGGCGAACGTGCTCAACGAGGCCGCGCTGCTCACCGCCCGCTCCAACGCGCAGCTCATCGACAACCGCGCGCTCGACGAGGCCATCGACCGCGTCATCGCCGGTCCCCAGCGCCGCACCCGCGTCATGCGGGACAAGGAACGGCTCATCACGGCTTACCACGAGGGCGGACACGCCCTCGCGGCGGCGGCGATGAACCACACCGACCCGGTCACGAAGGTGACGATCCTTCCCCGCGGCAAGGCGCTCGGTTACACGATGGTGCTGCCCCTCGACGACAAGTACTCCATCACCCGTAACGAGCTGCAGGACCAGCTGACGTACGCCATGGGCGGCCGCGTCGCCGAAGAGATCGTCTTCCACGACCCCACCACCGGCGCCTCGAACGACATCGAGAAGGCGACGAGCATCGCCCGCAAGATGGTCACCGAGTACGGCATGACGAACGAGGTGGGCCCGGTCAAGCTCGGCTCGTCGTCGGGCGAAGTGTTCATGGGCCGCGACATGGGGCACGGCCGCGACTTCTCGGAGCGCATCGCCGAACGCATCGACGCCCAGGTACGGGCCCTCATCGAGCAGGCGCACAACGAGGCCTACCAGGTGATCAACGACAACCGTGCCGTGCTCGACCGCCTCGCCCTCGCTCTGCTCGAGAAAGAGACGCTCGACCACATCGAGCTCGCCGAGATCTTCACCGACGTCAAGCGACTGACGCCGCGCCCGCAGTGGCTGTCGTCGGGCGACCGTCCGGTCTCGACCCAGCCGCCGGTCGACGTGCCGCGTCGCGCGCAGCCCGCCGGTATCGCGGCCTCCACCGAGGCGCAGTCCCAGACGCAGGCTGCGACCCAGCCCCGTCCGAGCGGGCAGACGCGACCGGCCACCGCCTGAGGCGCCGTGGCCGTCGATCGGGAGCGCGTCGCCGCATTAGTACGCGAGTTGCTGGAGGCGATCGGGGAAGACCCCGATCGCCCCGGCCTGCGTCAGACGCCCGCGCGGGTCGCGGAGTCGTGGGCGGAGTTCTTCGCGGGCGTGGATCAGGATGCCGGCGTCCCCCTGCAGCACACGATCTCGGTGTCGCGCGGACCGGCGCCCGATACCCTTCCCTCGGGCGCCGTCATGCTGCGCGACATCTCGTTCCGCTCGATGTGCGAACACCACCTACTGCCCTTCCGCGGGCGCGCGCACGTCGCCTACCTGCCCGGTGAAGAGGTCGTGGGCCTGGGCGCACTGCCGCGGGTCATCGACATCCTCGCGGCGCGACCGCAGGTGCAGGAGCGCCTGGGCGAGCAGGTCGCCGACGCGATCGCCCACGCACTAGACGCGCGCGGAGTGCTCGTCGTGCTCGACGCGACGCACGAGTGCGTGACCATGCGCGGGGGACGCCAGACCGAGGCCTCGACGGTGACCATCGCCGCCCGCGGCGCCTACACCGAGCCGACGGCCCGCGCGGAGCTGGTCGCGCTCATCGGAGCGCGAGCGTGACGCTCATCATGGGCATCGTCAACGTGACGCCCGACTCGTTCAGCGACGGCGGCCGCTACCTCGACCCCGACGCGGCCATCGCGCACGCGCGGTTCCTGCGCGACCAGGGCGCCGACCTGCTCGACGTGGGCGGGGAGTCCACGCGGCCCGGTGCCCAGCGGGTCGCGCCGCGCGTCGAGCAGCAGCGCGTGCTCCCGGTGGTGGAGGCCCTGGCATCCGAGGGCGCGTTCGTGAGCATCGACACGATGAACGCCGTCACGGCGGTCGCCGCCGTGCGCGCGGGCGCTCGGCTCGTCAACGACGTGTCGGGGGGACTCGCCGATCCCGACATGCTGGCGGCGGTCGCCGAGACCGACGCCGAGGTGGCCCTGGGGCACTGGCGCGGTCCGTCGACCGAGATGTACGCCCGCGCCGACTACGCCGACGTCGGACGCGAGGTGGCCGCCGAGCTGGCCGCGCGCGTCGAGGCGGCCCTGGCCGCGGGCATCGCGCCCACGCGCATCGTGGTCGATCCGGGGATCGGCTTCGGCAAGCGCGGGGCGCAGAACTGGCAGACGCTGCGGGCTCTGCCCGAGATCGCCGGCCTCGGACACCGCGTGCTCGTCGGGACCAGCCGCAAACGGTTCCTCGCCGAGGTGCTCGGCGACGACGTCGACCTCGGCCGCCGTGACCTCGCCACGGCCGTCACCAGCGCGCTCGCGGCCCGCGACGGCGCCTGGGCCGTGCGCGTGCACGATGTGCCGACCACACGCGACGCGCTCGCCGTCGCGCGCGCGTTCACCGATGCAGGGGAGTCCTGATGGATGCCGCCGACGAGATCACACTGACGGGGGTGCGCGCCTTCGGGTACCACGGCGTCTACGCCGACGAGAAGCGCGACGGTCAGGAGTTCGTCGTCGATGCGGCACTGTCGATGTCGCTGCGTCGCGCGGCCGAGACCGATGACGTCACCGACACGGTGCACTACGGCGAGCTCGCCGAGCGCATCGTCGCCCTCGTCGAGGGCGAGCCGGTCGACCTGCTCGAGACCCTCGCCCAGCGCATCGCCGACGAGGTGCTGGCCGACGAGCGGGTGGCATCCGTGCGCATCACGGTGCACAAGCCGCAGGCGCCGATCCCCGTGCCCTTCGGCGACGTCGCCGTGACCGTGCGGCGGAGCCGCGCGTGAACGTCCGACTCGCCCACGGCCTCGACGCCGCCCCGCGCGCGACCCCGGTCACGGCCGTCGTCGCCCTCGGCGCCAACCTGGGCGCGCGCGCCGACACGCTCGCCGCCGCCGTCGACGAGCTGCGCACCCTGCCGCTGACGGGCGAGGTGCGCGTCTCGGCGCCGCTCGAGACGGTGGCGGTCACGCTCACCGGAGAAGACGCCGACGCCCCCCGGTACCTGAACGCCGTCGCCCTCGTGCAGACGCGTCTCGCCCCGACCGAGCTGCTGGCCGCGCTGCACCGCATCGAGGAGCGGCACGGACGGGTGCGCCGCGAGCGGTGGGGCGATCGCACGCTCGATCTCGACCTCATCGCGTACGGCGACGAGACGATCGACCGCGACGACCTCACCGTGCCGCACCCCCGCGCCCACGAGCGCGAGTTCGTGCTGGCGCCGTGGCTGGAGGTGGATCCGGATGCCGAGATCCCCGGCCGCGGCCGGATCGACGCTCTGCTGTCGGGGCTGCGGGGCAGCGCGTGAAGCGCACGGGGGCGGGCATCCTCGTCATCGCCGCGGTCATCGGGGCCGTCGTCGGGTTCGTGACCGACACGCTGCTCACCGCGACGGGGCGCGCCACGTTCTCGCCCGCGGCGAGCCTGCCCACCATCCTGGCCCTGCTCGGCGTCGTCATCGTCGTCCTGGCCGTGCCGGTGTATCGGGCGACGCGCCGCCGCGGCGCCCGCCGGATCGACCCGTTCCGCGCGCTGCGCATCGCCATGCTGGCCAAGGCGTCGTCGCTCGTGGGGGCGGCGGCCACCGGGTTCGGCATCGGACTTCTGGCGTTCCTGCTGAGCCGTCCGGTGACGCCGTCGATAGGCTCGATGGGATCGATCATCGCGACGATCGTGTGCGGAGTCGTCCTCGTCGTGGCGGGGCTCGTGGCCGAGCAGCTCTGCACCATCCGGGAGGACGACGATGACGATACCCCCGGAGACACCCCCGCCGGTCCCGTCGGAGCCTGAGCACCCGCTCGCGGCGCCGGCGCTCCCCGAGCAGCACGAGGCACCGGTCACCGCGACCGAGGCCGAGACCGACGTGCTCGACGAGCGCACCTACCCTCGCATCCTCGAGCCGCGCGCGGCGGGCCGACTCCCGCTCGGCGACGGCACGTGGCACCAGCTGGCGCGAGCGTACGTGCGCGTGCAACTCATCTCGCAAGCGGCGGTGATCGTCGTCGTCGCGGCCGTCGCCATCGGCATCCAGGTGTTCACGCAGGTGCCGTGGCAGTGGATCCCCGCGGGGGTGATCCTGATCGTGACGACGATCGGCCTGATCATCACGCCGCGACAAGCGCGTTCGGTCGGCTACCAGCTGCGCCGCGACGACCTGGTCTTCCGCCGCGGCATCCTGTGGCAGCGGGTCGTGGCCGTGCCCTACGGGCGCATGCAGCTCGTCGACATCACCCACGGGCCCCTCGACCGCGGCTTCGGCATCGCGCAGCTCAAACTCGTCACCGCCGCGGCCTCGACCGGTGTGACCATCCCCGGACTCACGCAGGAGGCGGCCGAGCAGTTGCGCGACACGCTCATCGCCGTCGCCGAGACCCGCCGGACGGGACTGTGAGCGACGACCGCTCCGCGGGTTCCGCGGAGTCCCCGGGCGAACCGGAGTTCGCCGATGACGCGACCGGACCGGATGCCGAGGGTTTCGCCGACGCGGCGGGCGTTTCGGAGGGCGCCGCGGCCCCCGCCGGGCCGCTGCGGCGACCGGTCGTACGCTCGCCCTACAGCGACGGCGAATGGCATCGACTTCACCCGCTGACGCCCGTGCTGCGCGGTGGACTGTCGCTGGTCGTGATCGTCGGTCTGCTCGTGGCCAACCTGCGGGAGCGACTGATCGAGTGGTTCTTCCCCGCCTTCACCGACCTGCCCCCGGGGGCGCTGCCGCCCGACCCGGTCGACTTCCTGTTCGCGAACAACCTCCTGCTGATCGCCGGCGGAATCGCCCTCGTGGTGGTGCTGGTCCTGCTGGGGATCTTCCGCCTGTCGTGGCGGTTCCACACCCTGCGCATCGGCGACGACGACGTCGAGGTGCGCTCGGGCGTGCTGTTCCGCACGCACCGACGGGCGCCCCTCGACCGGGTGCAGGGCGTCAACCTCACCCGGCCGATGGTCGCGCGTCTGCTCGGCCTCGCCAAGCTCGAGGTCGTGGGTGCGGGCCTCGACGCCAACGTGAAGCTCGAGTACCTCTCGGGCAAAGACGCCGAGGCGATCCGCGGTGACATCCTGCGTCTCGCTTCCGGTCGACGCCTCGCCGAGACGGGGGCACGCACCGCCGGGCGGTCGTCGGTCGCCCGCCAGGCCGCCCAGGCCGTGGGAGCGGGCCTGCAGGGACTCGTCGACGGGGAAGACCTCTCGGATGCCGAGCCCGAGAGCATCGTGCGGATCCCGATCGGGCGGCTCGTGGCATCCCGTGTCCTGAGCGGGTCGACGCTGGTACTCATCGCCCTCGTCGTGGGCATTGTGGTGGCGGCCTCGGTGTCGACGCTCTGGGTGCTGTTCACCGTCGTACCCATGTTCCTCGCCTTCGGCGCGTACTACGTGCGCTCGATCGCGAGGGGGCTGCGGTACTCGATCGCCCCGACGTCCGACGGCGTGCGCGTCACCTTCGGCCTGTTCACCACGGTGTCCGAGATCGTTCCGCCGGGCCGCGTGCACGCGATCGAGGTACGTCAGCCCCTGCTGTGGCGCCCGTTCGGCTGGTGGAGCGTGTCGCTGAACCGGTTGTCGGGGCGCGCGTCGAGCGACACCAGCAGCGATCAGTTCGCCGCGGTACTGCCGATCGGCACCCGCGCCGACGTGGAGCGTGTGCTGCGCATCCTCGCTCCGAGCCTGTCGAGCGCCGAATGGACACTCGTGTTCCGCGACGGCATCCTGGGTCCGGTGGACGACGACCCCTACGTGACGACCCCCGCTCGCGCGCGGCTGCTGCGGCCCCTGTCGTGGCGCCGCAACGGAGTGCGGCTGACCGACGACGCGCTGCTGCTCCGCCGCGGCTTCGTATGGCGCTCCCTGACCGTGATCCCGTTGGCGCGACTGCAGTCGATCGGTCTGCATCAGGGTCCGCTCGCCCGAGCGCTTCGGACGGCCACCGTGACGGGACACGTCATCGCCGGGACCGCGCAGACCGCGATCGGAGCGATCGACCGCGACGACGCCGTGCGCCTGTTCGAGCAGACCGCCCTGACGACCGTGGCGGCGGCGGCGGGCGACCGCAGCCACCGGTGGGCCGGATGAGCGGCGGGCGCGACGGTCGTCTCGGCGTCGGCATCATCGGGGCGGGCCGGGTCGGCCCCGTCATCGGCGCGGCGCTCGCCGGTGCCGGTCACGCGCTGACGGCGATCACCTCGGGATCTGACGACGACCGCGTCGAGGCCATCCTGCCGGGGCTACCCGTGCTGAGCGCCGACGAGGTGGTGCGCCGCAGTGAGCTGGTCGTCATCGCCGTTCCGCACGAGCAGTTGCCGGGCCTGGTCGCGGGCCTCGCCGATGTCGGCGCGTGGCAACCGGGCCAGCTCGTGCTGCACACCGACCCGGCGTACGGCGCCCGGGTGCTCGACCCCGCTGCCCAACGCGGGGCGATCCCGCTCGCGATCCATCCGGCCATCGTCTTCACCGGGGCCTCGTCGATCGATCTGCGCCAGCTCGCCCAGGCCTACGCGGCGGTCACAGCGCCCGGCCCCGTTCTGCCGATCGCCCAGGCGCTGGCCGTCGAGCTCGGGTGCGAGCCGGTGGTCGTGGCCGAGGAGGACCGGACTGTCTACGCCGAGGCCATCGCGACGGCGACCGAGTTCTCGCGTTCGATCGTGCGCCAGTCGTCGGACCTGCTGACGCGCGTGGGCGTGGACAACCCCGGGGGGTACCTCTCAGCGCTCGTGCGCTCCAGCGTCGACCAGGCTCTGATCGAGGGCGCGGGACTTCGAGGGCTCGACGGCGACGATACGATCGACGGATGATCCGCACCCTTCAGGATCTGCGCACCCGACTCGGAGAAATCCGAGGCGCAGATCGACCGGCGGGCGGCCCGCGCGTCGCCCTCGTCTCGACCCTCGGCGCTCTGCACGACGGTCACGTCGATCTGATCCACGAGGCCCGCTCGAACGCCGATGTCGTCGTCGTGTCGACGTTCGTGAACCCCCTGCGCTTCCGCACCGCGGAAGAGACGGCGAGCTACCCGCGTTCTCCGGACGCCGACGCGCGCGTCCTGGCCGAGCTCGGGGTCGACGTCGTGTTCGCCCCGACCGCCGAGGAGTTCCTGCCGCGGGGGACGGCCACCACCCGCGTCTCGGCGGGCGATGTCGGCCTGCGGTACGAGGGGCGCGTGCGTCCGTTCTACTTCGACGGCGTCCTGACCGTCGAGGCGAAACTCTTCCACCTGGTCGCCCCCGACGTGGCCGTCTACGGCGAGCGCGACGCGCAGCGGGTGTTCCTGGTGCGTCGCATGATCCGCGATCTGGACTTAGCGATCGACGTGGCCACCGTGCCGACGGTGCGCACCCCCGACGGGCTGCCCGTGTCGAGCCGCGTCGCGCTGCTCGACGACGCCGAGCGCCGCGCGGCCTCTCTTCTGCCGCGCGCCCTCGAAGCGGCCGCCTCGAACGCCGATCTGGGCGTGGACTCCTGCATCGCCGCGGCCCAGTCGTCGCTGATGGGTGAGCAGCGCATCACCCTGGAGTACCTCAACGTGGTCGACCCGGTCACGTTCCTGCCCGTCGACGAAGGCCACACGGGGCGCGCCCTCGCCCTCATCGCGGCGACGGTCGCGGGACACCGCTTCATCGACAACACCGAGATCTCGCTGCGCTGACGCGGAGGCGGTGGCCGCGCGGGGTCGGTTGCGCTGTCGTCGCCGGGCGACGTCTGGGCCGCGCCGCCGCGCATCGGTGCGGGGCGGCGGGCGCTCGCCGAGGTGTCTGTCGCAGGACACCGGGCGCGGGGCGCCGTGCGTGGGGCGCCGTGCGTGGGGCGCCGTGCGCTGCGCGCCGCGCACAGACCGACCGCCACGGCGCCGGTGATCCCGGCGAATAGACTGGAAGCGACCCCGAGGAGCATCCCTGATGACCGACGCGCCCGCGAACGACACCGCCGAACCGACCGAAGACGAGGTCTTCGAGCAGAAGGCGGTCCGCCTCGCCAAGCGCGAGCGCCTGCTCGCCGAGCGCGCCGACGCGGCCGGTGGGCCGTATCCCGTCGCGGTACCGGTCACCACCACGATCTCGGCGTTGCGCGCACGGTTCGGCGATCTCGAGGCGGGTGCCGAGACCGGCGAGGTCGCGGGCGTCGCCGGACGTGTGGTGTTCAGCCGCAACACCGGCAAGCTCTGCTTCGCCTCGCTGCAGGCCGGAGACGGCAGCCGGATCCAGGCGATGGTCTCGCTCGCGAACGTCGGCGAGGAGTCCCTGCAGGCGTGGAAGGAGCTCACCGACCTGGGCGACCACGTGTTCGTCTCGGGTGAGGTCATCTCGAGCCGACGCGGAGAGCTGTCGATCATGGTGTCGGAGTGGACCATCGCGGCGAAGGCCGTGCTGCCGCTGCCCAACCTGCACTCCGAGCTGAACGAAGAGAGCCGCGTGCGCAGCCGGTTCCTCGATCTGATCGTCAGCGATCGGGCACGCGAGACCGTGCTCGCCCGGGCGAAGGTGAATGCGAGCCTGCGCCGCACGTTCACCGAACGCGATTTCGTCGAGGTCGAGACGCCCATGCTGCAGGTGCAGCACGGCGGCGCGAGCGCGCGTCCGTTCATCACGACCTCCAACGCCTTCGACACCGAGCTCTACCTGCGCATCGCGCCCGAGCTGTTCCTCAAGCGCGCCGTCGTGGGCGGCATCGACTGCGTGTACGAGATCAACCGCAACTTCCGCAACGAGGGCGCCGATTCCACGCACAGCCCGGAGTTCGCGATGCTCGAGGCCTACCAGGCCTACACCGACTACAACGGCATCGCCGATCTGACGCAGACCCTCATTCAGGATGCCGCTGTCGCGGTGGCCGGTTCGACCACGGTGACGTGGGCCGACGGCACCGAGTACGACCTGGGCGGGGAGTGGGACCGCATCTCGATGTACGACTCGCTGTCGCAGGCCGCGGGTCGGACCATCACCCCCCAGGCCTCGCTCGACGAGCTGCGCGCTCTCGGCGCCGAGGCCGGCGTCGACGCCCCGCCGCACGAGACGCACGGCAAGTGGGTCGAGGAACTCTGGGAGCACTTCGTCAAGGGCGGGCTGACGCGACCGACGTTCGTCATGGACTTCCCCGTCGACACGAGCCCCCTGGTTCGCGAGCACCGCTCGATCGCGGGCGTCGTGGAGAAGTGGGACCTGTACGTTCGCGGCTTCGAGCTGGCGACCGGGTACTCCGAGCTCGTCGACCCCGTGATCCAGCGGCAGCGTTTCGTCGAGCAGGCGAAGCTCGCCGCGCGCGGCGACGACGAGGCCATGCCGATCGACGAGGAGTTCCTGCGCGCGCTCGAGCACGGGATGCCCCCCACCGGTGGCATGGGCATGGGCATCGACCGCCTGCTCATGGCCATCACCGGCCTCGGGATCCGCGAGACGATTCTTTTCCCGCTGGTGAAGTAGGTCGCTCGAAGATCCACTCCGGCAGGCGTCCGGCGTCGAGCATGGTCAGCACGATCGCGCTGAGGCCGTGCGCACTGTCGATCTCGACGGCGGCTTGCGCGTAGGTGCCCGCGTGCGACGAGCGACCGGTGGCCCAGGCCAGCCAGGCGCAGGCCGACACTGCACCGGGACGCCGCTCGCGCGGAACCACCGACGCCACCCGTCGGCAGAGCTCCAGCGCGTGGCGGAGCCTGTCGGCGTCGGGAGCGGGGCCTTCGCCCCACATCGGCCGCGCCAGGTCGACCGGGAAGGGTTCACCGTCGCCGAAGGTCGTCTGCGCATCGAACACGGCGTCGCCGACCGTGATGTCCCCCGCCCACTGCATGAGGGCGACGTCGCGCAGTGCGGGGCGCTCGAGGCAGAACGCGAGCGCGGCCAGCAGCGCCGGGGTGACCTCGTCGGGGCGGGTTCGGGCGGCGTCCTCGAGCAGCGCGGGAGGGTCGGCCAGGGTGGTGACGATGTCGTCGGCCGCCCCCTGGCGTGCAGCGCTGAGTCGCGCTCGGTCGCGGGGCCGGGCCAGCACCCGGTCGACGTCGTCGAGGAGGCGCGCGACCGCGCGGGCCAGTGCGGGGTCGGGGTCGGGGAGTTCTGCCGCCGAGAACTGGTCGGGCGCGACCAGCGTGTCGGGGGCGTCGGTCAGGGCGGATCCGATCTCGGCGAGGGGACGCCCGGCCGGTATCGACGGGTCGAGGTAGCTGTTCCAGGCGTTCGCGCCCACGACGAGCGCGTCGACGACCCTGAGCCCGCAGATGTCGGCGCGGGCCAGGACGGCGTCGACGAAGTCGCGGTGGGGGAGAGGGGCACCCCCGTTCAGCGTCTCGTCGGCGTAGACGGCGAGGGCGATGGCGTCGGTGCGGGCGACCTTGCAGGCGGTGCCGATGACGGTGGAGGCGATGCTGTCGAGCTCTGCCTGCCCGCGCCCGTGGGGCAGGTCGACGCGCAGAGCGCCGAGCGACCGGCCGTGGGCGAAGGGCACCAGCACGAGACTGCGGTGGGGCGTGCACTCCAGCAGGCGGGGGACGAGCGCGAGGAAGGACGACGAGGACGAGGCTCGGACGACGGTGGTGGTCATGGGTCGAGAGTGCCGCGGAGGGAGCGGTCCGCGCGGGCCGAAATGGCTCGACGGTGGACAGTTCCCCAGGGTGCAGGGGTGGGGAGGACGGGTGCGGCGACCGTTGATCCCGGCTGCCCGGGTATTCTGGGGGCATGGATGCCACCTGGGTCGCGATGCTGTGGGCGATCCTGCCGACCCTGGTCGTGTCGGTGGTGTTCTTCTTCATCCTCCGCAACGTCATCCGCATGGATCGCACGGAGCGCAAGGTGTACGCCCGCATCGAGGCGCAGGAGCGCGCGAAGCGCGGACTCCCGCCGGTCGCCGCGAGCAGCGAGGGTTCCGCGAACTGACGGACGCGCGGTCGATGTCGGACGCCGTCGCTACGCTGGGTCCACAACCCGTCCAGGAGGACCCGTGATCAACGCCGCGTTCGAAACGAGCTGGCTCGTCATCACGCTCTTCGTCGTCGACCTGGTGGTGCGCATCGCCGCGATCATCATCGTGCCGCGCAATCGGCGCCCCACGGCCGCCATGGCCTGGCTGCTCGCGATCTACTTCATCCCTTTCGTCGGCGTCTTCCTCTTCCTGCTGATCGGCAATCCGCGGTTGCCACGCAAGCGCCGACGCAAACAGGCCGCGATCAACGAATACATCCACGACACCAGCGCCTCGCTCGAGTTCGGCACGCTGCAGCCGAACGCACCCGACTGGTTCCGCGCGCTCGTGCGGTTGAACCGCAACCTGGGTGCCATGCCTCTCGCGGGCGACAACGCCGCGACGCTCATCGCCGACTACCAGAGCAGCCTCGACGCCATGGCCGACGCCATCCGCCAGGCCCGGCGCTACGTGCACGTCGAGTTCTACATCCTGCAGTCCGACGACTCGACCGACAATTTCTTCCGCGCCCTCGAAGAGGCCGCTGCGCGCGGCGTGGTCGTGCGCGTGCTGCTCGACCACTGGGCGAACCGGGGCAAGCCGTTCTACAAGCAGACTCTGCGACGGCTCGACGCGATGGGGGCGCACTGGCACCTCATGCTGCCGGTCCAGCCGCTGCGGGGCCGCTACCAACGTCCCGACCTGCGCAACCACCGCAAGCTGCTCGTGATCGACGGCGACGTGGCGTACATGGGGTCGCAGAACGTCACCGACTCCTCGTACAACCTGCGCAAGAACATCCGCCGCGGCCTGCACTGGGTCGACCTCATGGTGCGCGTCGAGGGTCCGGTCGTGGCGAGCATCAACGCGGTGTTCCTGTCGGACTGGTACAGCGAGACCGACGAGACCCTGAGCGACGAGATCGACCTGTTCAGCGTCACCTCGGGTCCGGGCGAACTCGACTGCCAGATCGTTCCCTCGGGCCCGGGCTTCGACTTCCAGAACAACCTGAAGCTGTTCCTGGGGCTGCTCTTCGCCGCCCGCGAACGCATCATCATCGTGAGTCCCTACTTCGTGCCCGACGAGGCTCTGCTGCTCGCCATCACCACGGCCTGCCAGCGCGGGGTGCACGTCGAGCTCTTCGTCTCCGAAGAGGGCGACCAGGCGATGGTCTATCACGCGCAACGCAGCTACTACGAGGCGCTGCTGCGCGCCGGCGTCACGATCTGGATGTACCGCAAGCCGTACATCCTGCACAGCAAGAGCGTGACCATCGACGACGAGGTGGCCGTCATCGGCTCCAGCAACATGGACATGCGCTCGTTCGGTCTGAACCTCGAGGTGTCGCTCCTGGTGCGCGGCGAGGGTTTCGTGCACGACATGCGCGAGGTCGAGGGGCGGTACCGCGAACTGAGCCGTCAACTGACGATCGAGGAGTGGCGCACCCAGCCCCTGCGCTCCACGATCCTCGACAACCTCGCCCGCCTCACCTCCGCTCTGCAGTGACGCGATCGCGTCATTCGCCGCTGGCATCCAGGATCTTCGGCCATCATGAGCCGGAACGTCCCCCCGTTGGAGGTTCCATGTCTCGTCGCTCGCTGTCCCTCGCCGGAGTCATCGGTGCCGCTCTTCTCGCCGCCGGAGCGCTCACCGGCTGCGCGACCGGTGCCGCATCGTCGGCCGCGTCGGCCGATCCCTCGGTCTCGACCCCGGATGCCACGGCCGCGGCGCCCGCCGGCGAGATCGGTGCCGCGTGGCTCGAGGGAGGCCGCTCGATCGCGCTGGTCACCCAGGGGAGCTCGTCGTGCCCGCCCGTGGTGAGCGGTGAACCGTCGGTGGCGGACGGCACGGTGTCCGTGACGCTCGAGGAGTCGGGCCGCGACTCCTGCACGCGCGACATGGCGCCGCGCGCGACGCTGGTGGGACTGCCCGAGGGGACCGACGTCACCCGCGCGTGGACCGTCTCGGTCGACGGTGTCGCGCAGGGCGAGGTGTCACTCAACGGGCTGCCGTCGGCGGCCCCCGCGGGACTGACCGACTTCGCCCCCAGCGCCGGATGGGTCGACGACTCGCTCGTCGCGATCCTCACCTACGGCAGCTCGGGATGCCCGCCCACGGTCGAGTCGGTCACCACGTCGGCGAGTGACATCGCCGTGCAGTTCGCCACGCCCCCGAGCGATCAGATCTGCACGATGGACATCGCTCCCCGCGTCACGCTCGCCGATGTGGGCGGCAACGTCCCCTCGGGCGATGCGTCCGTCGTGCTGTCGGGGGGAAACGTCGAGACGACGGGCGCGATCGCGGTCATCGGCACCCGCTGACGGCGGGGGTCACCGCTCCACCACCAGCAGGTCGCCGACCTCGCACTCGAGCACCCGGCAGATGGCCGAGAGCGTCGAATAGCGAATGGCGCGAGCGCGGTCGTTCTTCAGGACCGAGAGATTCACGACCGAGACCCCGACGAGTTCGCTCAGACGGGTGAGCGTCATGCCGCGTGCCTCCAGGAGCTCGTCGAGGCGGCAGTGGATGCCGGTGGGGCCCTCGTCGCTCGCCGCGGGACTCATACCAGCCCCTCCGTGTCGCGCTGGAGGCGGATGCCGCGCGAGAAGACGAGCGACAGCGCCAGCACGCCGAGCCCCACGAGAGCCCACACCAGGTCGAATGACGTGCCGACCACGAAGACTTCCCCCGCCGCCGGGTTGAGTTCATCCGCGGCCATCATGCGCCCGAGTCCGGACAGGCCCGCCGAGAGGATCCCACCCACCAGCAGAGCGCAGCCGGCGACCTGCGTGGCCAGGACGAGTGCACGGTGGAACGGCCGCCGCCACAGCAGCAGCAGGAAGAAGAGCACGACGGCGCCCACCGTGATCAGCACCGTGAGGGCGCCGAACGAGGCGCCCAGCACCAACAGGGTGCGCGCACCCGTGCTGAGCCCCGTGGCCACGACCCAGGCGGACTCGTACCGCGCGGACGCGATGCCCGCACCGCCCGCGGCGGCGGAGTGCTCGACCTCGGCATCGGTGAGAAGACTGAACCCGCCGTCGCCCGTCGCGATGCCGATCGCCGCACGAACGCCCGGAAGCGCCAGGGTCAGGCCCATCACGGCGCCCGCCGCGACGAAGAGCCAGACGATGCCGCGCTCCATGCGCGGGGAGACCCAGGAGGGATTCGACATCAGACCAGCCCCTCGGTGTCGCGCTGTAGGCGGTCGCCCACGGCGAAGACCGTGCCGACGAGGGCCACGACGAAGGCGACCCCGATGAAGCTCGGCAGATCGATCTGCGACACGGTGCCGCGGTCGTAGGTGCGCTCCGAGAGCCAGGCGACGGCGCCGTTGGCGACCATGTTGTGGAAGAACGGCACACCGGCCACGCCGGCGAGGGCGACGATGCCCGCGGTCGACACGAGGACCGTCTGCCGCCGGCTGAAGATCCGCCCGCGCAGCACCGCGGTGGTGACGAGCAGCAGCAGCGTCACCACCGTGACCACCACCACGGCGAACAGGCCCTCGGCGAGGAAGAGCGCCCACAGGGAGGGGGCGGGGAGGGAAGGGGCGGTGACCACGCCGCCGGTCAGTTCGATCGGCACGGGGGCGCCGGCGGGGCCGATGGGTGCCTGGGCGGCGGTGTCCACGAAGGGCATCGGCACGCGGACGTTGCGGTTGGGGATGGCCGCGACGATGTTCGCGACGCTGCGGACGACGGCCCACACGGCGATCGCGACGCCGACGACGATGAAGAAGACGTAGCCGGCGGTGTCGCTGGGGGAGAGGACACGGGAGGTCGGACGGGGGGAGGTCATGACAACTCCTTATCGATGATCGTTGTTATCGGTTGTCGATAAAGTAACGACTATCGATGTGTTGCGCAAGACCGGCCGTCGTCTCGGTATGCCCACGGCGAACATGGGTCCCCGGCATCCGGCCGCTGGTTACTCTCGATGTACGGCGCGCGGAGGCGTGCCTGTCAGCCCATTTTTGGAGGGACTGAGGATGTTCGAACGATTCACCGATCGTGCTCGTCGTGTAGTGGTGCTCGCCCAAGAAGAGGCGAAGATGCTGAACCACAACTACATCGGCACCGAGCACATCCTTCTGGGCCTCATCCACGAGGGTGAGGGCGTGGCTGCCAAGGCGCTGGAGTCGCTGGGCATTTCGCTCGACGCCGTCCGTGAGCAGGTGCAGGACATCATCGGCCAGGGGCAGCAGCAGCCGACCGGCCACATCCCCTTCACGCCGCGTGCGAAGAAGGTCCTCGAGCTGTCTCTGCGCGAAGCGCTGCAGCTCGGCCACAACTACATCGGGACCGAGCACATCCTGCTCGGTCTCATCCGCGAGGGCGAGGGTGTCGCAGCCCAGGTGCTCGTCAAGCTCGGCGCCGACCTGAACAAGGTGCGCCAGCAGGTCATCCAGCTGCTCTCGGGCTACCAGGGCAAGGAGCCCGCGGGCGTCGCCTCGGGTGCCGGTGAGCAGACCTCGACCGGCACGCAGGGCGGCTCGGCCGTGCTCGATCAGTTCGGTCGCAACCTCACGCAGGCCGCGCGCGACAACAAGCTCGACCCCGTCATCGGGCGCGAGAAAGAGATCGAGCGCGTGATGCAGATCCTGTCGCGTCGCTCGAAGAACAACCCCGTCCTCATCGGTGAGCCCGGTGTGGGTAAGACGGCGGTCGTCGAGGGCCTCGCGCAGGCCATCGTCAAGGGCGACGTGCCCGAGACGCTCAAGGACAAGCAGGTCTACTCGCTCGACCTCGGTTCGCTCATCGCCGGGTCCCGCTACCGCGGCGACTTCGAAGAGCGCCTGAAGAAGGTCACGAAAGAGATCCGCACGCGCGGCGACATCATCGTCTTCATCGACGAGATCCACACCCTCGTGGGTGCGGGTGCCGCCGAAGGCGCGATCGACGCCGCGTCGATCCTCAAGCCCCTCCTCGCCCGCGGTGAGCTCCAGACCATCGGTGCCACCACGCTCGACGAGTACCGCAAGCACTTCGAGAAGGACGCCGCTCTCGAGCGCCGCTTCCAGCCGATCCAGGTGGCCGAGCCGAGCCTGCCCCACTCGATCAACATCCTGAAGGGGCTGCGCGACCGGTACGAGGCGCACCACAAGGTGCAGATCACCGACGGCGCGATCGTCGCGGCGGCCAACCTCGCCGACCGCTACATCAGCGACCGCTTCCTGCCCGACAAGGCCATCGACCTGATCGACGAGGCCGGCGCCCGCCTGCGTCTGTCGATCCTCTCGTCGCCGCCCGAGCTGCGCGAGTTCGACGAGAAGATCGCCAAGGTCCGCGAGCAGAAGGAGCTGGCCTCCGAGGAGCAGGACTTCGAGAAGGCCGCGTCGCTGCGCGACGAGGAGAAGTCCCTCCTCGCCGAGCGTCTTCGCCTCGAGAAGCAGTGGCGCTCCGGCGACGTCGCCTCGCACGCGGTGGTCGACGAGGGCCTGATCGCCGAGGTGCTCGCCCAGGCGACCGGCATCCCGGTGTTCAAGCTCACCGAAGAAGAGTCCAGCCGCCTCATGTTCATGGAGAAGGCGCTGCACCAGCGCGTCGTCGGCCAGGAAGAGGCGATCGCAGCCCTGTCGCGCACGATCCGTCGTCAGCGCGCGGGCCTCAAGGACCCCAAGCGTCCCTCGGGCTCGTTCATCTTCGCCGGCCCCACGGGTGTCGGAAAGACCGAGCTCGCCAAGGCGCTCGCCGAGTTCCTCTTCGACGACGAGGGCGCGTTGATCTCGCTCGACATGAGCGAGTTCGGTGAGAAGCACACCGTCTCGCGTCTGTTCGGTGCCCCTCCCGGGTTCGTCGGATTCGAAGAGGGCGGCCAGCTCACCGAGAAGGTGCGCCGCAAGCCGTTCTCGGTCGTACTCTTCGACGAGATCGAGAAGGCCCACCCCGACATCTTCAACTCGCTGCTGCAGATCCTCGAAGAGGGTCGCCTGACCGATGGTCAGGGTCGCGTCATCGACTTCAAGAACACGGTGATCATCATGACGACGAACCTCGGTTCGTCGGCGATCGCCGGGGGCCCGGTCGGCTTCCAGGTCGAGGGCAACGCCCAGACGTCGTAC
Organism: Microbacterium sp. CFBP 8801; assembly: GCF_014839455.1. NCBI lineage: Bacteria > Bacillati > Actinomycetota > Actinomycetes > Micrococcales > Microbacteriaceae > Microbacterium > Microbacterium sp. CFBP 8801. Next base: position 20,986 of record NZ_JACYNU010000025.1, read on the forward strand.
GAACGGATGAAGGGCAAGGTCGACGAAGAGCTCAAGCGCCACTTCAAGCCCGAGTTCCTCAACCGTGTCGACGACGTCATCGTCTTCCCGCAGCTGAGCAAGCCCGAGCTTCGCCAGATCGTCGGCCTGTTCGTCAAGCGCCTGGCCGACCGTCTGCTCGACCGCGACATGACGGTGGAGCTGTCGGACGACGCGAAGGACAAGCTCATCGAGATCGGCTTCGACCCGACCCTCGGTGCGCGACCGCTCCGTCGCGCCATGCAGCGCGAGGTCGAGGACCGTCTCAGCGAGAAGATCCTGCACGGCGAGCTCGAGGCGGGAGACCACGTCAAGGTCACCGTCGAGAACGGTCAGTTCGCGTTCGAGACCGCCCCCCGCGGCGAGAAGGTCGCGATCGGGGTCGGAACGGCCGGCGAGATCGCCGCGACGCCCGACACCCTGGCGGGCAGCTGATCGCATAACAGACGAGGGG
>NZ_JACYNU010000026.1:0-17117 GCF_014839455.1 Microbacterium sp. CFBP 8801
GGCCGAGGCCGCCACCCGCGCGGCGAAGGTCGACACGGCCAGGTCGTGATCGATGAGCAGGACGAGCGCCGCGTTGATCGCGCGGACGGCGGGGCCGTGCTCATGGGGGCGGCGGGGATCATCGCGGTAGCCGGGATCATGGGAGTGACGTTCATGCGGGCGCGACCGACGAACACCCTGTCCACCGGCGTGAATGCTCAGGAGGTTGTCATAAGCGGTTGGCTCGCCTGCACAGGGTGACAGGCGAGCCAACCAGTTTGAATGCGAGTTGGTCGTCAGGGCGTTGGTGCAGCCCGGCGAAGCGGCCAGCTCCTGAAAAATGAGCCGACCTGGACGACGTCGTGCTCGACGAGTCCCTCCCGGTAGGTGAAAACCATCTGCCTCAGTTCCTCAGCGACGCGTTCGGCCAACGGCCACCGACGGTTGCAGGCGCTCACTGGGCGGCCGCCCGCTGCGCGCCCATCACCGCGGACTCAGCAAGATTGCTCTTGGGAAGGGCCACGCCGCCGTTGACCGCGTCCACCCACGCGCCGGTGGTGGCGACTGCGGCGAAGTTGGAGTTCAACAGGGCCAGCAGGGTGGTGTGTACGGTTTTCGCGTCCGCAATGCCTGCATCGTTGGCAATGTTGATCGCGCCAGTCGCGTCCGAAAGAACCTCCGCCGCGAGACCGTGCGTTTCCGCCTCGGCCGCGGAGGCAACAATGCAGTTGTTGGTCATGTAACCGACCAGGGTGATGGTGTCCACGTCATGAACCCGGAGCCATTTGAGCAACCCGGTACCAGCAAAGACCGTGCCGTATTTCTTCGTGACGCTCTTCCACTCGGGCGTGACCCTTTCCGCGACCTCGGGGTGCAGCTTGAAGCCGTCCATCGTGGGATTGAAAACCGGGGCATCCTTACCGGCAGTGTGCTGGAATACTGCGATCAGGAGGCCGGCGGCCTTCGCGGCGTCGATGGCGGCGGTGATCTGAGGTAGCGACTCGGCGTGCGGCGGGTACTGGATCTCCAGGGGGCCGGTGAAGTACTCCTGCTGCACATCGACGAGGATCAGCGCGCGATTCGGGGTGGTCATGAGATCTCAACTCCAGGGGTAGGCGGTACATCCAGCATCCGAGCACCGCTCGCCGTGCGCCAGTGGCACGAATGACTGCATACGATGAATTCGGGCCACGGAGGGAGATAGACGCGTGAAGATCGCCATCTATGCGTTCGACGGGGTGACGATGTTTCACCTGTCGACGCCCCAAATTGTCTTCGATGAAGTGCGACGACACCGTCTCGCACAGTGGGAAACGGTTTTGTTCTCCGACCGCGCCGGGTCGGTTCGCACCGCCGAGGGCTACTCCGTAAGCGGGATCAAGGGACTCAAAGCGACGTCGGACGCCGAGATCGTCGTGATTCCCTCGTGGCAACGCGAAGGCAAGGAGTTGGGCCCCGGGCTTCGCCGTGCGATGCGAGCTGCGCATGCGCGGGGCGCTCTCATCGTTGGACTCTGTCTCGGCGCGATCGCAGTCGCCGACACCGGTCTGCTATCCGGCCGAAGAGCGGTTACCCATTGGCGTGCAGTCGACCAGCTTTCCGAGCGCCACCCGGACATCACGGTCGACGCATCCGCTCTCTATCTCGATCTCGGAGACGTCCTCACCTCGGCGGGAACCGCCTCAGGCCTGGACGCGTGCCTTCATCTCGTCCGAGGCCGGCTCGGCGCCGATGCCGCCAACCGCATTGCACGATCGATGGTCATCGCTCCCCACCGTGAGGGCGGACAAGCGCAGTACATTGAACGACCCGTGCCCCAGGCAGACGCAGGCGACCCGATCGCCCAGTCGCAAGAGTGGGCGCTCACCAACCTCAGCGAACAGATCGACGTAGAACGGCTCGCTGCGCAGGCGCACTTGAGCAGACGGTCCTACGTCCGCGCTTTCCGGTCAGCAACCGGAGCAACACCCGCAGCATGGGTGCGTTCGCGCCGACTAGATGAAGCCAGACGACTACTGGAAGCCACGGACCTCACTATCGACCAGATAGCGAACCTCTGTGGCTTCGGGAGCCCGATCACCCTCCGCCAGAACTTTCTCTCCGCCTTCGACTGCACCCCCTCGAGCTACCGTCGCAGATTTGACGCCACAGGCTCTACGGCCATTTCCCCTCTCGGAATGACGGCATCGAACTGACAGCTCAGTCCAAACCGGTCCAGATCTCGACTATTGGGGTAGCTCTCCGGGCTGCGCTTTGGTGGTGGAGACGGTGAACGACCGCGTGGCCCTTGCCGCGGCTGATCAGCCAGCGGTTGACCGGCGTCGTAACCACGAACGCGACAGCAAGAGCGGCGACAAGAGAACCTTAGAACAAGCCGCTCGCGATCCCCGCGCCCATCGCGCCGGGGATGGCGAGCATCGCCGTGTTGTCAATGGGCTCCATGACTGCGATCGAAACGGTGTCAGCGGCGAGGGCAATCCCGACCGCGGCACGCCAGGACAGTCCGGCCCGCAGCAGGCCGCGCATAGTCAACGCGTAGCCGAAGAGAAATGCCAGGGCGATCGAGGTCACGACGTTGCCGGCCTTGTGAAGACCGAGGCTCGTCCCAACACCATGCCAAAGGACTTCACCGACCGCGCATCCCGTCAGGCAATGCACGGTCGCTGCCCCCGCCACGACGTGGCGTTTGGGCTGGTGTGGTCGTTCTGGGTGTGCGCATGCTCGATCATCGGCGCTCCTGCATGCATCAATATACCCCTGGGGGGTATATTGACGTCTCTTCTTTGATTGTCGCGACCCCCATCTCGCCGCAGAACGTCGGCACAAGCTGCAACGCCGCATTCGGTGGATTGCCACGGCAACCACTGGCTACAACTTGATTGAAGCGGTAGTCGCGATCGCTGCAGGCTCTGTCGCTGGCTCTGCCGCGCACGTAGCGTTCGGCTTGGACTGCGCGATCAAGGTTCTCTCGGCGGCGGCCGCAGCTTGGCAGTGCACCCACCGAGACCCCGAACGGTGGGAGGAGGGAACCCTCCGCGTCACCGCGTTCGCGTTCTTTGCTCTCGCCGCCTACGTCACCTTTGCGGACGCCTTCTCCCTTGCCGGCCGGATCGACGCTGAGCGCTCGACACTCGGCATCATCCTCACCACGCTCAGTGTTGTCACTATGCCCTTCGTCTCCCTCGCTGAGCATCGAGCCGGGCGTGAGCTGAGTTCTGCTACAGCCGTGACGGACTCCAAACAGACACTCATCTGCACCTGTGGAGCCTGACCCGGCCACTCCTGCGTAACCTTCGTTTGAGTGCTCCTCGACGATGACCACTCGAAGCACAACGCGCGACCGGAAACAGTCGCCCCCGCGAGACAACGGTGCCGCCCATCGGGCGCTCGAAGCCGTGCGTAATGGTTGAAGCGATGTGACTGATTGCATCACTGTCGTCAGGTGTCCATCGTGTTCTCGACTGTCTTGCCGATCACCGCTGTTCTCGTTCTAGGGGCGGTGCTTCGTCGCTCGACTTTGAAGAGGCCTGACGTGTGGCGCGGGATCGAATGGCTGAGCTATTTCGTGTTCACTCCAGCGCTGTTTGTCTCGTCGATCGGCAAAACGGACCTAGGTTCGCTCGATGCTTTGCTGATGCTTGCAAGCTTGGCTATACCGCTGGTCTCAGCGACAGCTGTCGTCATCGCGTTGCGACGCCCGTTGAGGCTACGCGGGCCGGCGGTGACATCGATCGTGCAAAGAAGCGTCCGCATCAACACGTATATCGGGCTCGCTTTCGCGGCGGCGCCTCACGGGACAGCGGGTGTGGCGTCGTTTGCGATTGCTAGCGCCGTCGTCGTGCCGTTGGTGAACGTCCTGTGCGTGTCCACCCTCGCGCGTTATGGCTACCTTGCGGCGGCGCGGCCGCGGTCGAGACTCGTGCGCGAGCTCGCCTCGAACCCTCTGATCCTGGCGTGCGCGGCCGGAGTCGCCCTGAGCCTGACCGGAACGGGCGTACCGGATGCTGTCGCACCCCTGCTGAATCTCTTCTCCTCCCCGGCTCTGGTTGCGGGGACTCTTGCGGCCGGCGCAGCCATCCGATTCGACGCACGTTGGCGGGACCTGTTGGATATTTCGTTAGCCAGCGCGCTGAAGCTCGTCGCGGTCCCGTGGGCCGCGGCGTCCATCGCGATCGCGATGGGCATCTCGGGGACATCTTTGGTGGCCATCGTGCTCATCTCCGCCGTTCCCACCGCCCCGTCAGCCACTGTCCTCGCAGCCCGAATGGGGGTGATACAAGACTGATGGCCTCCATCACAGCTGTTCAGACGATCTTGTCGGTCATCACCTTGCCGGCAGCACTCGCCCTGCTGGCAGGGTCACCGTGAACGACGTGGTGCCGAGGTGGTGTAATTGTTAAATGCAGTACGACCATGACAACATGACGGGCGTCGCCCTCGCCGCCGACCTCGTCAATGCCGTGACGGGGGTACGACAACCGCTGTCCCGCGTGGCTGTGCGGGACGTGCTGCTTTCTCATGAGATTCGGCAACCAGAGCTGGCCGATGACCACATTCACGCTCTCGCGCAGTGGGCCGACCTGCTCCGGGAGGTGTTCGCAGCGTCAGCCACGGAGGACCGCACACGCGCCGCAAACGTGATCCTCACAGGGGGGACGACTCGCGCCTACCTCACGACACACGACGGCTGGAGCCCGCACCTGCACTTCACCGGTGAGGACGAGGACATCGTCGCCCGCGTGATGGCCGTCACCGCCGGTGGTATCGCGATCTTCCTCGTCGAAAGCGGAGGTGAACGATTGGGTGTGTGCGCCCGCGCCGATTGCAACAGGATCTTCGTCGACACCAGCCGCAATGGGCGCCGGACCTACTGCTCAGCGCGCTGCGGCAACAACGATGCGGTCAGCCGTCACCGGCAGCGTCGGAACTAAATCGTTCATCTCACGCGCGAGAGGTCGGCTGGTTCGGTTCGTAGACGACGCCAGCACAAGAGGCCGGGAGCGCGACCTCCTCTTCCTCGGCAACGGCGGGGGGGACAGTCAGCGCCCATGCGTTCATCGCATCGAGGACAGGCCGGAGTCCTCGCCCCAACTCGGTGAGCTCATACTCGACCCGGGGCGGGATTTCCGGGTATGAGGTCCTGGTGACAATCCCGTACGTCTCGAACCGCCTCAACCTGTCGGTCAGCGTGTGAGCACTGATCCCAGGCAGAGCGTCCCTCAACTGCCCGAAACGGTGAGGACCGTTCAAGAGCTCTCGGACGATCAACGTCGCCCATGGCCCCTCCAGCAAGGACAGGAAGCGAGCGATCCCGCACTCCGGCCAAGTCTGCGCGATGAACCCCATGCCGACTCCTTAGTGCACTTGAAGTAAATAGTGCAGTGTGTGCACTAATAGTCGCATGACAATCATCGTTCATGGTGCAACGGGCGCTCAGGGCGCTCCCCTCCTTTCCTTCCTGCAGGCAGCCGGCCACGACACCACCGCCGCGGTGCGCGACACAACCAAGGCCGGCGGGAAGGCTGTCGCCGTCGACTTCGACCGGTGTGTGCTGAGTGGCGTGTGAGAGCATGAAGTCGCACTTTCGCTTCGGCGCGGACGCCGTCTAGGTGCTCGACTACGCTCGCGACGTTCATTGCGGCGCCGGGCCGAAGCGTGTCATAGCCCTGGCGAAGATGTCCTCATTGAAGTCAGCATGGACGTATCGCTCGGCCACGAGGTGCGCTCGCATCTGTGTCACGATGGCGGACGCGAGTCGGCCTTCCTCTTCGAGGACGTCTAGTAGCGCGGGGGTCGAGAACGTCTGTGATCCAAAGTCAGCGGCCAGGATGTTCAAGGTCCGGTCATCGGACCACAGTGCTTGTGCATCGCTCGCGATAGCTGCTGCCGCGTACCACGTGTCGTCCTTCAGCTGCTCCGCGTAACCGCGGGTGGTCGTCCGTGGCGCTCGTGCCGGACCAACGGCCGCATCAGTTCAACGAGCGCGGATGGGCGGCTGACATCGAGACCCGCCCCCTTCAGTAGGGGAAGTGCCGTCGGCGGCCTTCACGTCGAGCCAGAACGATGGGGAGAGGCGCACGGCCTGTCCCTGCCCCTCCTGGCCGACGACGAGAGCCGCGGCGCCCTGCACGCTCGCGCTGGCCGAGCGGTCCGTGAAGGCACCGCCGCTGGGCGCCGTGTCGAAGGTGAACGACCCGAGCAGGCTCTGCTGGGGGGTCGGGACGGCGGCCCCAGTCTCAGCGGCCGCCACGGGCACGGTGTCGCTCGCAACGAGCGCGGCTGCGGCCAGAGCGCCGATGGTCAGGGGCGTGTGCTCGAGTGTCATCGTCTCGTCATCATCGACAAGAGTCCCTTCGGGTTCGTCTTCGATCCACGCGATCGGGCTGCGTCCGATGTGCTGCGGTGGCAGGCGGGCCGCAGTCCGATTGCGAGTGGTGCTCGGACCGGACCGTCGATCGTTCACGGCAACAAGGCGTCTTCTCTTCCTTGTAATACTTAGTCATACGTCTTACCTTTAACCCGGACTCGCTGAGGAGTCTGGAGAACTCGACGAGGAGTCCGTGTGCCACTGAAGAAGTCCGTCCTGACGACAGCGCTGGTGACAGTGTCCGCGCTGCTCGCCGCGATCCTGACCGCTCCCGCCGCTGCTGCAGCCGACACGGCGACCTACTACGTATCGCCGAGCGGCGACGACTCGTCCTCCGGGACGTCCAGTTCCGCGCCGTTCCGATCCTTGACGAGAGCCCAGGAGGCGGTCCGCTCTGCCTCGGCTGATCGGGACGTGACCGTCGTCGTGGCCGACGGGACGTTCCTCCTCGAGGGTCCCCTGCGCTTCGGTGTCGAGGACGGAGGGCGGAACGGCCACAGCGTGACGTGGCGAGCAGCGCCCGACGCCGCCCCCGTCATCTCCGGTGGACGCGCCGTCGAGGACTGGACCGGTCCTGACGCATCCGGAGTCTGGTCGGCGCCCCTGGAGTCCGACTTCGACTTCCGGCAGCTGTACGTCGACGGACGACAGGCAACGCGTTCTCACGTAGAGCTCGATGCGAACAGGATCACGTGGAACCGGACCGGGTTCTCCGTCGATCCCGCTTACCTCTCCTCGGACATCGGTCGGATCTGGTCCGTTCTGAAGGCGTTGCCGGCGGGCGACCAGCAGCGCGTCGAGCTGCGCAGCCGCGGGTCCTGGACCGACCGCATCGCGCCCGTGTCCTCCCTCGCCGCCTCCTCGGCGGTGATGCAGCAGCCGTCGTGGGACAACAACACCTGGGGCTGGGACACCATCGACAAACCCCTTCCCGACAACAGCCATCGGACTCTCCGCCTGCAGAACGCGCGAGTGCTCGTCGATCAGCCCGGCGAATGGTTCTTCGATCAGACAGCCGGAGCGCTCCATTACAAGCCCGCCGTGGGTGTCGATCCCAACAACGTGGACATCGTCGCTCCTCAGCAGCAGACGCTTCTCAGCGTGAGTGGCGAGAGCTCCGTCAACCCCGTGCGGAATCTCCGCTTCGAAGGCCTCTCGTTCGAGCACTCGAGCGATTTGAGGCCCAATACCGACGAGGGATTCGCCAACCAGCAGAACGGCAGCTTCATTTCCGGCCGGGTCTTCGCCCTCGTCGACCCGGTGACGAAGGACCTTCCCACCTCCGACCAGCGCGTCTTCGTCGGCGCGGAGCAGGCCCCGGTCGTCCGACTCCTCCGTCTCGGTAGCGATGGCGTCCATCGCTACCTCGACGACGGGAGCGCCGTGGCGGCGGCCGACAAGCCCCGGTTGATCGATGTGCGGGACTATCCGAACCTGCCGTTGAACTCCGCCCAGCTGGCGGCGTGGAACGCCGCTCATCCGCAGGCCCCGAAGTCTTCCTGCGCACGCCCCTTCTACCCGAACGAGTGCATTGCGTTCGAATCCTGGCGTGACCTGTTCGAGCAGGCGTCCTCCGCGGTGCAGGTGACCGCGGCGACGAACGTCACCTTTAGTGGGAGCACCTTCGCTCACATCGGCGGCAATGCCCTGGGCATCGGGAACGACTCCGGCGCCACCCTGAGCGGCGTCGGTCTCGCCGCTCAGGACGTCTCCGTGCTCACCAGCACGTTCCGCGACATCGCGGGCACTGCGATCGCGGCCGGAGGAGTCTCGCCCGAGGCGCATCACCCCTCACGGGAGGCGAGCCGCAATGCTCGGCTTATCGTGAGCGACAACCGGATCACAGGCGTCGGCAGAGACTACTTCGACCGGTCCGCGATTCTCGTCACCTACTTCGACGGGGCCGAGGTCGTCCACAACGAGCTGTCAGACGGCGCGTACGACGCAATCGACACGGGCTGGGGTTGGGGGGTTCCGGACGCGGGCGGCAACGCGGTCTACCAGGGACGCGGCGCCTACTTGTTCATGAAGCGGTACGCGGACGACGACCCGACGACGAACCGGAACATCCATGTCGCCCGCAACGCGATGTGGGACTTCAAGAAGGAAGGCGCCGACGGCGGCATCCTCTACAACCTCGGAGCCACGCCGGGGAGCTCCTGGGAGGGCAATCACGTCGTCGGCGCGACAGGTTTCAAGCTCTACTTCGATGAGGGCACCCGGTACATGACGGCCAAGGACAACGTCCTGTCGGCCGGCGGGATCTGGACCTTCGCCAACGGCTTCTCCGAAGGCACGCCCACGCCGGCGAAAGGCCAGCCGAACACCACCCGTGACAACACCGTCGACGGCACCTGGGCTCTCGGCGGTGGGCTCAACCTCGGCCCGTGGTGCTACGACTCCGCCGCCTGCGATCCCGCCGGTGACGGGCGCTACAACAACCGGATCACGACCCGGAGTCAGATCGGCATATCCGAGCTCCCGCTCGCCGCTCAGAAGGTCGTCGCTGCCGCGGGCATCCGCCCCGAGCACCGCCGTCCGGGGGACCGTGTCGGCGAGCCTCGCGGGCTCGACCTCGCTCTGACCCGGGACGCATCCGGCGCTCAGGTGGTCACCGCCACCGTCGCGAATCTCGGAACGGACCCGCTCGGCGCGGTGACCGTCAGGGCGACGGGCTCCAGCGGAGTGACCCTCACGCCACTCGCGCAGGCTCCGGTCTCGCTGGCCCCCGGTGCGACGGGGACCGCCACTTGGAAGGTCTCGGGAGCCGCCGCGATCACGGACGGAACCGTCTCAGTGTCGACGTCCAATCGCTCCGGGGCCGTCACGACGAGCACGGAAGTGAAGCGCACCCTGCCCGTGGTGCTCGGCGGGCCGGTGGACCCCGCGCTGACCGTCGCCGGATTCGGCACCTACCTCGCCCCACAGGCGGTGAGGAGCGGTGAGTCGATCGCGCTGCAGTCCTCTGGCCGCGACATCGGCATCGCCGGTGACGAGTACACGACCGTGTACTCGCGTGACGGCCTCGCGAACGACGGCACGGTGACGACGCGGCTGGACTCCGTCGAAGGAGCCTTCTACCGCTCCGGTCTCTCCGTGCGCAACGATCTGGGCCGCACGGCCGATGCCGCGGTGCCCGAGAAGTCGACGGGCTACGCCACTCTTGTGGCCGAACCGGGGTGGATCGCCTTCCGCGCCGATCGCAGCGGTGACGGCGTGATCGACACCCAGATCGATCAGGCCGCTGTCCCGGATCGTCCCCTGTGGCTGCGAATCACCCGCACCGGGAACACGCTGAAGGCGTCCTACTCCCTCGACGGAAACGCCTACACGGACCTGCGGAACACGGTCGACCTCACCGGAGCGGACACGGGAAGGCTCGATGCGGGACTCGTCCACTCGAGTGCCGACCGCATCGCGATCGCGGCGACGCAGGCGCTGACGACGTCGACCGCGATATTCTCCGGTCTGCGATTCACAGGAACGGGGACGATGCCCGAAATCACAGCGGCGCCGGAGAAGGCGGGCGTCGCGGGCCGACCCTACTCGGCCACACTGACGGCGACGAACAACGCCCGCTTTGCGATCGTGGACGGGTCGCTCCCGGAGGGACTGACGCTCGCCGCCACCGGTGCGATCACCGGCACGCCGACTCGCGCCGGTGCGTTCACGGCGACCATCGAGGCCCGGACCGACGCAGGCGCCGCGACGACCGCCGTGCGCATCGTCGTCCGCGAATCGGCTCCCGCAGCACCGGAGGTCCGGATCGCGGCGCAGGAGCCCACCGTGCCAGGACTGACGTCGGGATCTGCACGCGTGGAGGTGAGGAACCCCACCGTCGATCCGACGCGCTACTCGGTGGTCGTCACGAACGCCGCGGGCGCGACTGTGCACTCCGCCGACCTCACCGCCGCCGGGGGAGCGACGGCGGCCACTCGGGCGGAACGTCTGGGCGGTGGCGTCTACACGGTCACTGTCCTTGGGGACGACGCTTCGGCCCAGGTCGCGCAGAGCTTCACCATCACGAACGGGGCGTTCACCGGCCTGCCCGCGCCGTGGCGCACGAGCTCGCTCCAAGGCGCGACCGCGAGTTCGATGAGCGTGGAGGGAAGCCAGATCGCCGTCCTCGGGCAGCGCAGCGCGGACATCAGCGGTGAGAACCCCACGAAGACCGATTCGTACAGCACCGTGTACCAGCCCGATGTCCTCGGCGCCGACGACTCCGTCCAGGTGACGGTGACCGGGCAGGAGCGGATCGGCGACTTCACTAAGTCCGGGCTGATTATCCGCGACGACCTCGCAGTCTCGACCTCGGGCTCCAGCGGAGCCTCGAACGGCACGGGCACCTCGAGCGGAGAGGCCGTGTTGGCGCTCACCCCGACGCGCGGAATCCGTTTCACCGTCGAGAACGGGGCGGCCAACTGGTACACGGTCGAGGCGGCGTCCACCACGGCCTGGAACGTCGCCCAGACGATCCCGAGCCCGATCACGCTGAAGCTCAGCCGCGAGGGCGGCACGACTCTGGTCGCGTCCTACTCGCTCGACGGAGGCGCCACCTTCCAGGTGCTCGGTACCCGCACGGACTATTTCGCCGCCGGGCGGGACCGAGCAGTCGACGCCGGTGTCGTGCAGTCGACGAACGCAGGGGTGACCGGTAATGCGGGCAGCGCGTCGTTCCGCGACTTCCTCACGAAGGCGCGCACCGCGGCGCCGGGTCTGACCCTCACTGCGTCCTCACCCGAGACCGACGGATCGCGCAACGGGACGGCGACCGCGACGGTGACGAATCCGACCGACCGCGAGCAGTTCGTCGAGGTCACCGCTTCGCGCACGGCGACCGGCGGCATGGTGTTTCGTTCCGGCGCGACCGTGCCCGCCCGTGGGTCTGCGATCGTCATCGTGCCCCGACTGACGGCAGGGGAGTACACCGTGATGGCGCGGGACTCCGCGACCGGCGCGAGTTCCTCGGGGAAGGTGTCGATCACTGCCAGCAGGGGCGTCTCCCTGCAACCCACCGCCGCGCCCCGCTGCATTGCGGGGACGGTCCAGCTCATCGCGACCGTGCGAAACACCGATGGGGTACCGATCGGCGTAAAGGTGTCGTCCCCGTACGGTGAGAAGGCGACGGCCGCTGTCCAGCCAGGCACAGCGACCACGGCCGCGTTCGCGACGCGGCTTACGGCGATGCCAGCCGGGGTCCTCACCGTCGTGGCGACGGGACCGGCGCGCGCTTCGAGCACGGTGCAGGTGTCGTACGGGGCTGTGAGCTGCCGGTGACGCGCTGACCCTCCGACAGACCGCGATCCCCGGGATCGGTGCCGTGCGCACCGGGCCCGGGGATCACGGCTGTTCCGGCGCGGATCCCCGGGGGACCGCAGGCAGGCGGCTTCTGCGAACGGGAACGCCGAGAAGCTCGATTTCGGCGCTGCGGCGCCGTTATCGCATCGAGCCCCTGCCCCTGCCCGTGGGCGTAGATGAGACGAGGCAACAGGACAAGGAGCGGTGGGGGGCATCATGTCGGACGATGTCCGGGAGGAGTGGTCGGCGGGGCGGGTTCCTCGGTACGGGCTCCTCCGCAGCGAGTGACGGGTCCCGAGCGCCGAGTATGCGGAAGGGCTCCGCGCCGACTCCTGAAAGCCGACGCGGAGCCCTTCCCGGTCGAGACCGCGGGCGGGGATCAGACCTGCTCGGGCACCAGTCGGAGCCCGGCACGCTCGGGGCGGAAGTGCGGCCCGACCGGGTCGGTCCACCCATTGGCGCCCTTGGCCTGCCGGATCGCCGCCTCGTCGATGACCACGCCGGACCCGGGCGCATCGCCGAGGACGATCCCGCCGTCCGCGATCTCCTGGTCGACGGTGATGCCGACGGGCGATCCGAGATCCTGGACCTCGATGCAGAGGTTGTTGGGGATGGCCGCAGCGGCGTGGGCGAGGGGATTGGTGTTGTAGCTCACCGCGCTCATCGGCAGATCGTGGCCGTGCGCGAGTACGGCCACGCGAAGGAAGTGGGTCACTCCCCAGACGCTGCCGGTCTGGACGACGTCGACGGCTCCGGAGTCGAACAGGGAGCGGTACTGGTCGAGCCCGGTCAGATTCTCTCCGGTGGCGACCGAGGCGCGCACCGCCTGCGAGACGGCGGCGAGGCCGGCGGCGTCCCATCGGCGCAAGGGCTCTTCGACCCAGGTCAGGTCGAGCGTCTCCTCGAGCGCGCTGATGTGGCGGACGGCCTGCTTGCGATTCCAGGACTCGTTCGCGTCGAACATGAGTGCAGGAGACGTCGTGTTGGCACGGAAGAGATCGGCGGCGATCTCGAGGCGTCGACGGTCGCTCGCGAGGTCGCGGCCGCCCTTGATCTTCACGGCCGTGAAGCCGCGCTCGACCCAACCGCTGTACAGCTGCGCCAGATCCTCGTCGGCGACCGCGATCTCGAGTCCGGACGCGTAGCCCGGGATGTAGCGATCACGCGCTCCGAGCAGGCGCCAGAGCGGCTCTCCCGCAGCCTTCGCCTTGAGGTCCCAGAGGGCCATGTCGAGCGCGCCGATGCCGCCGAAGGTGGCGCCACTGTGCCCGGACTTGAAGACGAAGGCCAGCATGCGGTCGTAAAGGGCGGTGGTGGCGCGAGGGTCCTCGCCTAGCAGTGCCGGGAACAGTCGGTCGAGGTCGCGGTGCGACCCGAGGCCGATGCCCTCCAGTCCCTCATCGGTCTCGAGGATGACGATCGGAACCTCGGTGGTACCCGCGACGTGACCGTTGACGTCCCCGATCGGCCGCCCCCACCGGTGGACCGTGGTGAGCGTTCGATAGCCCGTGATCTTCATGGATTCCCTGCTCATCATCGAATGGGTGCGGGCGGCCACGTGCCGTCCGGGCATAAACAGCATACATCATACCTAACGAAGAGGTATGACGTTCTCTTACACTGGTGTCATGAGTGAATCCGAAGCCCCCGAAACCCTTCGGGTCCTCTCGAGCGCTTCCCGGACGCCGGCTGCTCGGCTCGGCGTCGCTGTCGTGGAGGGGCTGGTCACGGCGATTGTCTCGGGTGAGCTGCAGCCCGGGGACGTCCTGCCTCCCGAGGGGCCGCTCGCTCAGCAGTTCGGAGTCAGCCGGACCGTCCTCCGTGAGTCGATCAAGCGTGTCGAGGAGAAGGGCCTGGTCGCTGTCGCGCAGGGTCGGGGGACCAGAGTGCAGCCGACGAGCTCGTGGAACATGCTCGATCGGATCGTGCTGAGTGCTCTCATCAGCCGCGACGACTCGCTGGACGTCCTCGACGAGCTGACGATCGTCCGGGCGAGGCTGGAGTCGGCCATGGCCGCTGCCACTGCCGGGCGGCGCACCGACGAGCAGCTCGATCGCATGCGAGCCGCGATCGACCGGATGGCGGAGGTGGTTGACGATCCCGAGGCCTTCGTTCCCGCGGACGTCGCCTTCCACGAACTCGTGATGACGTTCTCGGGCAACCGGCTCGCGGAGAGCATCGCCCGGATCCTTTACGACCGCGCGCGGGAGAGCCGCAGCTTCAACGGGGAGGTCCAGGAGCAGGATCTGCGCCGGACGCTTGGCGAGCACGCCGCGGTCCTGACCGCCATCGAGCAGCAGAACGCCGAGGCGGCCGAGCGTGACATGGAGTTCCTGATCACGGAGGCGTGGCGCCGGCGCCGCCTTCCTCGGGGCGTCGGCGCCTGAGGCGTCACTCGGGCCGGACGCGGAGGCCGCTCATCCCACCGTCGACAGCGAGGACTGTTCCCGTCGTCGATCGGCCGCGCGGGTCACTGAGGAAGACGATCGCGTCGGCGACCTCGTCCGGGGTGACCATGCGTCCCGTCGCCTGACGTGCGTTCAGCGCAGCGCGCTCGGCGATCGGATCGTCGAAGCCCTCCAGCATGCGGTCGACGAACGGAGTGGCCACGGTGCCGGGAGCCACTGCGTTGACGCGGATGCCCTCTCGGACGTGGTCAGCCGCCATCGCCAGCGTCAGCGCCGAGACCGCTCCTTTGGACGCCGAGTAGAGGGATCGCCGCGGCAGCCCCGCACTCGCAGCGATGGAGGAGACGTTCACGATCGAGGCGCAGGACGAGCGACGCAGTAACGGCAGCGCGGCGGCCGACGCTCGAGCCGTGCCCACGACGTTGATGTCGAGCAGTCTCAGCCATTCGTCGTCCGCGGTCTCCTCGACCGTGCCGACCGCGCTGATCCCCGCATTGTTGACGAGGACGTCGAGAGCGCCCCAGAGGCGCTCGAGTTCGGCGAACGCCCGCCTGATGTCCGCAGTCGAGCGGAGATCCGCGATCAGTGCCACGACGCCCTCTGGCATGCCGTCGCCGGTGACGTCGAGGATCGCGACGGTCGCTCCGAGTTCCAGGTATCGCTCCGCCGTGGTCCTGCCGATGCCGGAGGCTCCTCCGGTGATGAGGACCCGAAGGCCGGCGATGCTGTCGCCGTTCATGCCGCGTCCCAGCCGATCATGCTCTGACGGGCCTGGCCGAGCCCGTCGATCGAGAGCTCGACGACGTCTCCCGCTCGGAGGTAGGGAGTGCCCTCGAGCCCCAGCGCGACCCCGGCGGGCGTCCCCGTGTTGATCAGGTCACCGGGGTGCAGGACCATCACCTGGCTGAGCGCCCAGACGATGTGGTCGACGTCGAAGATCATGGTGCTGGTGGAGCCGTTCTGGCGCTCGACGCCGTTGACCGACAGCCGCAGGCCGAGGTTCTGCGGGTCCGGTATCTCGTCGACGGTCGCCACCCACGGACCCAGCGGGTTGAAGGTCTCGCAGCTCTTGCCCTTGTCCCACTGCCCTCCGCGCTCGAGCTGGAACTCGCGCTCGGAGACGTCGTGCGAGAGCACGAACCCCCCGATGCAGGCGCGCGCGTCGGCGGGGGAGTCGAGGTAGCGGGTCGTGCGCCCGATCACCACGCCGAGCTCGACCTCCCAGTCGGTCTTGACGGATCCGCGAGGGATGCGGACCGGATCGAAGGGGCCGCCCAGAGTCGAGGGGTCCTTCATGAAGACGACCGGCTCGGTCGGGATCGCCGCTCCGGTCTCCTCGGCGTGATCCCGGTAGTTCAGCCCGATGCAGACGATCTTCCCGGGACGTGCCACGGGTGCAGCGACGCGGGCGTCGTCGGCGTACAGGAAGTGGTCGAGCTCCGGCAGACCGTCGGCTGCGATGATCCGTGCGATGTCTGCATGCGGTCCCTCGGCCAGGAACGCTCCGGTGATCGCCGGAGTGAACCGCCGGACGTCGAGAGCTCGTCCGCCCTGGAACGCGGCGGGCACGAGCCCGCCATCGGTGCGGAGGTGGGAGTACTTCATAGGGCGTTCCTGTCCTGTGCGGTGGATCGGGGGTCCAGCAGCCCTGCGGCGGTGAGGTCAGACCAGAGGGCCTCGGGGAGCGCCCGTCGGTACCGTGCGATGTTGTCGGCGACCTGCGCCGCCGAGCGCATCCCGAGGGCGACGCTCACCACGGCGCGATGGCGCAGCGGGAAGGCGATGGCGGCGTCCGGCAGGTCGACGCCATGATCGCGGCAGATCACTGCGAGTCGCTCGGCCCGCGCGAGGATCGTGGGAGGAACGACGCCGTAGTCGTACGTGGATCGTGGATCGGGTGTCGGGCGGCTGAGCAGGCCCGAGTTGAAGACACCGACGGCCACGACGGCCACTCCGGCCTCGGCCGCGGGCTCGAGCGCGGTCGCGAGAGCGGACTGCTCGAGGAGCGTGTATCGCCCCGCCAGCATGATCACGTCCGGCAGTCCCGTCGCGCACAGTGCGGCGACCTGATCGGCGGAGTTGGTCCCGACGCCGATCGCCCGGATCGTACCTTCGGAGCGCAACTCTGCGAGTGCCTCGAGCGCCTCCCGGCCGGATGTCGCGGTGTGCATCTCGGGGTCGTGCGCGTAGACGATGTCGACGCGGTCGAGTCCGAGCCGGTCGAGCGACTCGTCCAGCGAGCGACGCACTCCGTCGGCCGTGAAGTCCCAGACCCGGTGCAGGTCGCCGGGGACGGCGAAGCCATCGTCGTCGCAGGCCGTCGGCTCAGGGTTCGGCCGCAGCAGTCGGCCGACCTTGGTCGACAGGACGTACTCGTCGCGCGGTCTGTCCCGCAGGGCCCCGCCGAGGCGGCGCTCTGAGAGCCCGAGACCGTAGTGCGGGGCCGTGTCGAAGGAGCGCACGCCGAGCACCCAGGCCTCGTCCACGGACGCGCGCGCGTCCTCCTCGGAGGTCTCCCGGAGGAGGTTGCCGAGACCGGCCGCTCCGAAGCCGACCTCGCTGAGGCGCACTCCTGTCGAGCCGACGGCACGGGTGGGCAGGGGTGTCATCGAGTTCTCCGATAGGTGTCGAGAGCGGTCCGCTCATCCATCTTCTGCTGCTCGTCGACGCTGAAAGACCGGGTGGAACGCACATAGAGGTCCACCCAGTGGCGATAGCCGCCCGAGAGCTCGACCAACGGCCAGTCCGAACCGAACATCAGCCGTCCTGGGCCGAACGCCGTCACCGCGACGTCGAGGATCTCCTCGAGCAAGGGCGGACGGGTCTTCCCTTCGACGGGGACGAGGAGGAGGCCGGACACCTTCGCGACGACGTTCCCCGACGCGGCGAGCTCCTGCAGTACCGAGCTCCAGCGCGTGAACTCCTCCCGACCCTGCGGCGGGTTGCCGACATGGTCGAGCACGAAGCGTGAACCAGGGTGCGCGCGGGCGACCGCGACAGCAACCGGGAGCTGCCACGGACGCAGGACCAGGTCGACGGCCAGCCCGCGCCCCGCCACCGCCTCG
>NZ_JACYNU010000027.1:0-17025 GCF_014839455.1 Microbacterium sp. CFBP 8801
GGCGGATCATGCCGATGCCCCGGCCCGCCGCTCGCGCGCGGCGATCTCGCTACGACCCCCGCGCCGCCGCGCGCAACCCCGACGGCGGTGGAGTGCTCGTCTGTCATGCTCGGGCAGTGAAGTCGTTCCGTTGCCGCGTCTGCGGAAATCCCCTGTTCTTCGAGAACTCGGTCTGCCTCTCGTGCGGCACCGGCCTCGGTTACTCGCGCGAAGAGGCCGAGATCGTGCCGGTCGATGCCCGGGGCCGGTACATCGACGCCGCCGGACTCATCTGGCACGTCTGCCGCAACCTCAACCTGTCGGGCTGCACGTGGCTCTCCCGCTTCGAGGGCGGGCAATGCTCGGCCTGCGAGCTGACCCGCGTGCGGCCGAACGACGCCGACGCCCGGGGTCTGTCGCAGTACCCGGTCGCCGAACGCGCCAAGCGGTGGCTGCTCGTCGACCTCGACCGCCTCGGCATCCCGATCGCGAGCAAGGCCGAAGACCCCCACCGCGGCCTCTGCTTCGACCTGCTGTCGAGCGTGGCCGAGAACGTCACCATCGGTCACGCCGACGGCGTGATCACGATCGATCTGGCCGAGAGCGACGACGCGCACCGCGTGCGCGTGCAGAGGCAGCTCGGTGAGCCCTATCGCACGATGCTCGGTCACTTCCGCCACGAGGTCGGGCACTACGTCGAGTGGGTCTTCGTCGAGGGCACCGACCGCATCGCCGAGGCGCGCGCGCTGTTCGGCGACGAGACCGCCGACTACCAGGCCGAAATCGACCGCCACTACTCCGAGGGCCCGCCGAGCGACTGGGCGGAGCGGTACATCTCGACCTACGCGAGCATGCACCCCTATGAGGACTTCGCCGAGACGTGGGCGCACGTGCTGCACATCACCGACACCATTGAGACGGCCTCCACCTTCGGGCTGACGAGCGTGTCGGGCCCCGGGGAGGTGCCGCGCTTCCGTGAGTTCGTCACCGAGGTGTGGATGCCGCTGTCCGTGGCCCTCAACATGGTCAACCGCTCCATGGGCAAGAACGACCTCTACCCGTTCGCCCTCCCCGACCGCGTGCTCGACAAGCTCGACTTCGTCGCGTCGCTGCTGTCCACCCGCTGAGCGGGCTCGGGTCTCACGACCGCGTCGCGAACGCGCCGGGCGTCACACCCCAGACGCGGCGGAAGTGCCGGGTCAGGTGTGCCTGATCGTGGAAGCCCGTCTGCGCGGCGGCGTCGGCCGGACGGCATCCGTTCCCCAGCAGCCGCCGCGCGGCGTCGACCCGTCGCCCCACGAGGTACCGGTGCGGGGCGATCCCGTACGTCTCGGAGAACACCCGCACCGCGTGGCTCGGGTGGGCGCCGAGCTCGGCGGCGGCTGCCGCGATCGTGAACGACTCGGTGTAGCGGGAGTCGAGCAGCACGCGAAGCCGGCGCGCGAGGGGCACGTCGCGCGTCGCCGGGCGGGCCGTTCCGGCGTGGCGGTACACGGCATCGCGCACGGCCAGCAGCCAGTGCTCGGCCGCCATCTCGTCACCCGGGTGCGCCAGAGCCGCGTGCACCCTCCGCGCGGCCGCGTGCGCGGGCGGCGCCGTGACGGTGGGCCGGTGCGCGATCCGGCCCGTCAGCTCGTCGGGGAGCCAGTCGCGCCGAAGGTAGAGCACCTGCTTGCGGTACCCCGACCCGGTGACGGCCGGGCGCCCGTCGTGGGCGACGCCCGGGGGCAGCAGGGTCACCGCGGCGGGCGATGCCCGGTGCTCCGCGCGGTCGAGGGCGTACGTCACCGCGCCGCGGTCGACGAGCATGACGGCCCAGTCCTCGTGCGTGTGCATCGGGTAGCTGTGCGCGAAGCTCGCGTGGTAGACCTCGCGCAGCATCGGCACGTCCGGGTGCCACGCGCGCACCCGGTTCTCCATGCAAGAAACGTACAAGACGCCGCGGCGCCCGGTCGTGATGCTGGAGGGATGACCGACGACACCGCCTCCCCCGCCCCGCTGTTCGACACGAAGGTCGTCGTGGTGCTCGCCGACGACCTCACCGCCTGGCAGGAGCTCAACGTCACCGCGTTCCTCGCCTCCGGAATCGCCACCAGTGCGCCCGACCTCGTCGGCGAGCCCTACCGCGACGCCGACGGCACCGACTACCTGCCGATGCTCCGCCAGCCCGTGATGGTGCTCACCGCCGACGCGGGCCTCCTCGGCCGCGCGCGGGCCAAAGCGGCCGCGCGCGACGACATCGCCCTGGCGATCTACACGCGCGAACTGTTCACGACCTCGCACGACGCCGCCAATCGGGCCGCCGTCGCCGGCGTCGCCGCCGCCGACCTCGATCTGGTGGGCATCGCCGTGCGCGGTCCGCGCAACGCCGTGGACCGCATCGTCAAGGGCGCCGTCTTCCACGCCTGAACCCCGGGACCGGGGGCGATGCGGTGCAGCCGGGCACCTCGGTCAGGCCGAAGGAGCCGCGGCACCCGTTCTAGTCGAGCGCCGCAGCCGCCGTCGCGCTATCCAGCAGCGATGCCACCGCTTCTTGCTGTTTCGCGTCGACCCCCGAGAGGGCGGCCGAGAAGGCGTCATCGAAGCGGGTGAGGCAGTCCCACGGTTCGACGCTCAGATCGACCTGGGCGAAGATGTGGTTCGCGCGCCGGTCGTCGAGGTCGACCTCGCGGCGCAGGATGTCTCGGCGCACGAGGCGGTCGACGATCGTGGTCACTCCCGCCGACGTCACCCCGAGGTGCTGCCGCAGTTCCGAGGGGCGGATGCCGGGATTCCGGGTGATGTGCAGCACGGCGACGACGTCGACCTCGTTCAAGCCCAGAATGCGGCGGGCCTCAGCGAGACACCGCGCCCGTTCCACGAGATACCGGTTCAGCGCGTCAACGACAGGGGAGGATTCGTTCGTCATATCGATTCAGTTCGTTTCGCGGCGCTTCTGCGCGTGTACACCTCACGGTACCCGGCGGGGCGTCGGCACCCGCCGCGACGCGGGGCACTTGACATCACGACCGTTGTGGTGGGGGTGCCTTCACGTCGCACTTCGTCGACGATGCCATCGACGTGTGCAGACGCGAAGCGCCGCACCCCCACGATCCGGGATGCGGCGCTTCGGCGGGACGCCTTACTTCATACGTCCGAAGGTCGCATCGATGTCGGCCATCTCCATCGCGGCCGTCGCCTCGATCAGCTCGCGCAGTTCGGCATCCGCCCCGGGAGAGAACTCCTCGAGACGTTCGGGCGCCAGGGTGATCGGGGTGCCGACGGGTGCCTGCTCGCTTGCGTCGAGCTGCGTCCCGTCGTGAGACGGCGAAGCACCCTGGAAGATCTTGCCCGCCTCGGACTGGTTGCCGAGGTCGAAGGAGTACTGCTTGCTCTGCAGACCGAGGTCGAGCAGCCGCTTGACCTCGGGGAACTGCTCGGCGTTCGTCTTCGGAATCGGCAGCGAGGTCCGCCAGTTCACACCGAGCGTTTCGAGAGCTTTCGCATACGCGTTCTCGTGGGCCTGGTCGCGCACGATCAGGTACGCGATGGTGCTGCGCGCCATCTTGTTGTCGGTCATCTCGTACAGGCGGCACTTCTGCAGACGCCCGGTCGATTCGAGCATCAGGTTGTACAGCAGATCGAGAACGAGATTGCCCGAGTTGTAGACGTAGCTCCCCGACCACGGGTTGCCGGCCGCATCCACGGGCAGAGCGCCCTGAGCACCCACGAGGTAGTGGTGGATGTTGCTGTGATCCACCGCGATGCTCAGCGGAGTCGCGCCGCCGGCTCCCGGCTGATCCACCGGATCGCCCGGCTTGCCCTGATACGCGGGAGAGCCGTCCAAAAGGCGGGAGATCGTGGTGCCGATGAGTTCGACGTGGCTGATCTCCTCGGTTCCGATGCCCTGGATCAGATCCTTGTACGCCTTGCCGGACGGGCCACGGAAGTTGATGCTCTGGAAGAGGTACTGCATCATCGTGCGCATTTCGCCGAATTGACCGCCCAGTCCCTCCTGGAGGGCGTTGGCCGCCGCCGGATCGGGCTCGTCCTGGGCGATTTCGTTGATGAATTCCTGCAGGTGGAAATACATGGTGCCTCCGAGGGGGAATGGTCCTCGAAGTGTCCGCAGCATCGAGGAGCGACGCTCCCCCCTCGCTATCGCGGGCGACGGCGGGTACCCTTCCCGGGCTGTTGCGCCGGAGGTTCCGTGGTGCGCAGACGGGGCGTCGGGCACCACACCTGCGACCGCCCCCGCCCGCGGCAGCGCGAGGCCTCGGCAGCTCTCATCACGGTGGCCCGGCGGTATCGTCATCACCGTGCGCATCGTCGTATCCGGAACCCACGCCAGCGGTAAGAGCACCCTCATCTCGGACTTCGCGTCCCGGCATCCGGAGTTCACCGTGTTGCCCGATCCGTTCGAACTCGTCGACGAAGACGACGCGGTGGGCCCAGCGCTTTTCGCGGCGCAGCTCCGCATCGCCGCTGACCGGCTCACCGACGAACCGGGTCGCACGCACGTCATCGCAGAACGCGGACCGCTGGATTTCCTGGCCTATCTCCTCGCCCTGGCAGACCTGGGCAGCGCGGATCTCGACGAGGAGTTCCGCGAGCGGGCGGTGGCCAGGACAGCAGGCGCACTCCGCACCGTCGATCTGCTCATCGTCCTCCCCGTGACGGACCGCGACCCGATCCACGTCAGCGCCGACGAGCATCTCGAACTACGCGCCGCCATGAACGACGCGCTGCTCGACCTCCTCGACGACCCGGACCTCATCGGAGAGCACCTCACGGTCGTCGAGCTCACCGGGACTCCCCTGGAACGACCCACCGCGCTCGAGACACTCACCGGAGTCACTGGGCCGGTCTGACGTCATGGAGACGTGTGGCCCACGCACCCCGAGATCTTCACGAGGCGACAGCCGCTCGCGTGTTCGTCGATCCGGTGCGCATCTCTCGCGCGAAGGGTGTGAATGTCACGAGGACGTCCGAGGTGTACACGACCTCAACCGACCGCCGGTGGCGCCCATTCTGCCGCGGGCTCAGACCAACCAGACCGTGTCCAGAAACGACGAAGCCCTGGTGAGAGTTACCTCTCACCAGGGCTATCTGTGGGCTGTTGGCACAACCTGATGTGACGCGGGCGAGGGCCCGAGCTGTTTCACCTGTTTCCTGCCCGCGGTGGCGACTTTTCCTGCGCAGGTCGGACCTTCCACCCCAACGCAGCGCTCCTGAGACCGCGCCTAGCTTCATCCGTCCGAGCTCAGTCCGCATCTGGCAGCCACCAGTCCTCGGCAGGCTCCCACGTAGGAGGACCACTTCCTTCCGCGGGGAACCGCGTCCGGCCGGAGACTGTCGACAAGATCGCGCTTGTCTTCCACACCAGCCCGATGTCCAACGTTTCGGGCGGAGCCGCGCAAGCCTGATCCGCCTGACCTGGTTCATTCTCGCCGGAGATCCTCACCCGACCGGAGTACAAGCCCGCCACCCAGGAATCGTCGATGGACGTCGTATGGTCAGAGCCATCTCTCATACGCACCGTTCGCCCCCGCCCAGGCCGTAACACGACCGGCGATCCTGAGTGTCCCTTACGCGTTCGCGCATCTACCAGGTACATCGGACGGTTGTCGTAATCCAACGCCGGTTCCGAGGCGACCGATGCACGCGTCCAGATAGGCAGACCGACGTATGGCGTAAAGCCCCGTGGGAATCCGACCACGAACAAGTCATCCCCGGCTGAAAGCATGGGCTCGTGCTCCGCATCGGGCTTTGCAATATCGAACGCGTCCACGAACCACTGCTCGTCGTCCTCCAGAGGCAACACGGCGATATCGGCGCCTCGGCCGAGCGTCGGGTGTTCATACCAGAGGGGCGCTCCGTCATCGCCTAGAACGCGGACCGCGCGGTCCGACCATGCGAGCCCCCCCCCCCGCAGCAGCGACTTGCATCTTCATGACGACGCGATCTGGTTCGACCGACCATTCCGACATCAACGCGTTGCTCGGCCAGTCACGACCGGACAGGTTATGCCTGGCGGTCACCAGGAAATTCTCGCCGCCGTACGTTGCGATGAATCCGCTCCCGACGGCAAGTCGCTGATGTTCCCACCACATCTCTAAACGGATGGTTCGGCCGGACACTCCTCGCATTGCATCAATGTAGCCCTCAGACGACGGACCATCGGACGTCGATGGCGCTCCCGGACCCTCCGGAAAGATGTCCCCCTCCTCAGGTGGCGGCGAGTCGCGATACTTCTTGATCATGCGAACCAACACTGCGTCGTTCGCACGCCTGCGCTCCTCACGGGCCAATCTCAAGTCAGTAAGTTCCCTCGCCACCCCATCGTCGAGAGCTGCATGCTTCGCCCAGTAGGACGATGCATCGCTCATCTTCTCAGCGAACACCGTCCTGAGTGCGAACTCGACGAAGGTTTCTACACGGGGGCCTCCATCATCGAGCGGCAGATGGGTGCACGCCGTCCGACCGAGGCGACGAAGGAACCATCTGGGTCACCGGCCAAACGACGACCGATAGGCTCACGGCATGACGATGGTCGAGCCTCCCGCGCTGGACCCGCAGACCGGCGACGAGCGGCTACTCGGAGTCAACGCGTCGGTCGCTGACTTCTGGCGGTTCGCGTTGCCCGACGTGACGACGAACAATGTTCGTGGGTGGCTGGCCGAGTACCTCGTCTGGCGAGCCACGGGCGTGGAGCGGCCGGTGCGCGTCGAGTGGGACGCGTTCGATGTGCTCTGGGGCGACATCCGCATCGAGGTGAAGTCCAGCGCACTCGTGCAGCGGTGGGCGCAACGCCAACCGTCCACGCTCGCGTTCTCAGGCCTCCGCGGAAAGCTCCTCGACCCTGAGACGAATGCGTGCGCTGCCGAGTCGACCTACAACGCGGACGTTTACGTTCTCGCGGTGAATCTCGCCGGGCGAGAGCAGTTCAACCAACTCGACATCGCGAACTGGCGATTCGCCGTACTCTCGCGCCTCGCGCTCCAGGCAACCGGGCAGTCAACTCTCACCTGGGTACGAGCACAGCAACTCGCCACCGCGGTCGTCGGGTACGACGAGCTCGCGGCGGCGATCCAAGAGGCTGCCTCGGGTTAGCGTGCGAGACCGGATTGTCGTCGGGCAGGTTTAACTCTGAGGAAGAGGCCTGGGGCATGCACGGCCTCTCACGGTTGGATAAACACGCTGAGTGATTCCGTCCAGCGCGATGTCTCCGATTTACCGACCGTTATGGCAGTTCCGCCTGCTTCGTTGATCGCGAGGAGCACGTCGCCGTCCGGATGTAGCACGGCCTTGTCACGGCGGGATCGGTAAGCGCCAGCAGCACCGAAGACGTACGTTGGGGAGTGCGCCGCCACCGGATCAAATCCGGTCATCAACGACGCGGCCCAGTCTTTGGCAGAACCGTGGTGGGAAGGAGCAAACGTTCCAACGTATGGCTTTCGGCTCGCGAACACGGCGTTGACTTCGTCGACTCGCTTGTTGGCACGGAGGTCTGCATCGCCGAGACCTAGCCATCCGGGTCGCGGATTCCAGGCTCCGATCTCGGCGCGCTCGATTGTCGAGTTTCTGGTCCGGTACGCGCGATGGGCCGCGCCGACAGGTGGGCCCGAATAGAGCATGAGGGAGGTGAGATTCCGCGTGAACGATCTCCCGACAGTCTTCACCGCGTCGTCATATGCCTGCGCAAGCTCCTTGCGGTGGTGACGCACTATCAGTTCGAGTCGGCTTGTATCGTGTAACTCCGACTCGCTTGAGATCAACCCGCGCCGGATCAGCGCCTTGATGAACTCTCGCGTCGCTCCTGTGGCTTGCACTGCGACGTATGGAAACCATTCCCACACCACGTCCTGGTCCACTTTGCACACGGTCCGATCAGCCTCGAATCGCAGCGTGATCGCAGCGCTCGGCGTCGCTCCGCCGATCTTCGAAGGGGATAGAAGCTCTGGGGACTCCGCTCCACCGCCTTCCGGCTGGGCGGTGGCGGGCGGGACGATCTGAACTTCCGCGGGTGATCCGGCGTTCTCGGTGAGCGTCGCGAGCGCTGTGGAGGGATCCACGATGAAGTCGCTGTAAAAGTCCCCGCCAGGTGGGGCACCGTCAAGATCGCCATCTGAGATGCTTCCGCCGAGGACGAGCAATCTCTCAGAGACGGGGACCAAGGGGATGATGAAACGCCCAATGCTCAGTCTCTTCGCGAGCAACGGTATGCCTGAGACATGATCGAAGTCGAAGTGCGAGACGAACATGAAGTCAGCCTTCGTGATCCGCTCGGCCAACTCTTCGGTTTCCCGGTTGAGCTCGCCCTGAGTATCTGCGCGAGCTCCACAGTGGTAAATAAAACTCACAGACTGGCCATCGGAAGAGACGGTGCCACTGTGGAAGAACCCGTTTCCGACAGCCCACTGCGTTCGCGATACATTCAATTTGATCACTCTCGGTTCCCCCTCAGTGTTAGACCGTAGTCACGCCGCGAGCACTAGCTCTGACGGCCAGCGCGCCCATAAGGCTCCGCGGCGGATGCCGGAGTTTTCTTATCGCAGGTATGCCGTTCACGATTGCCCCGTCCACGTACCGCCTCGTCCATTGGGAGAAACAAGGTCGTAAAGAGGCACTGCTCGAGATCGCTCAAGGAAACCAGACCCGAGGAGCTCGTGCGGGGTCATGGCTATGACATCGAGCAGAGGTGAAAACTCGAGTCGGTCAGTCTCCTCCTGGAACGCGTAGTACTCCTCGATGGTGGAGTACACGGCGAGCGCGTCAAGATCGTTCGGCGGGCGGTTGCCGTGCACCGTCGATCCGAACAGGTAGACGGCGACATTGGGATGACGTCGGGCGACGTCCGCTAATGCCAGGATCCAATCCCGGGTCACGGGTGATTGAGCCGTGCGAGGGTAGAGCCCCACCGTAGGATCTCCACTTCCGCAAGTTTGGCCGCTTCCTTCGCGTTGTCCGTGGGACCGGCGTTGGGGTTGGTTGCCACAAAAACGTCGAACGGGGAGCATCGATCAAGCGCAAAGTTAACGGTGACGACTTCGGCCTGGTACGTCTCCTCGATGTAGAGCACAAGGTCAGGCAGGCCGCCCGCGCGTCTCACTCGGAGCCGGCGGCTGTCGACGTAAGCGACGGACTCGACTCGTGAGTGTCGAGTCAGTCCCTTCATGACGAACTCGTAGGGGAACGGGACGTATCCTCGCGGGTTAGCGAACCGTGCTGCGCGTATACCGTCGGCTAGACCTCCCCATGGCACTCCGTGCTTCTTCATCAGGTCGATGGCTTCGCCTTGGAAGATGCCAGCCTTCGGAATGTTGACGATGAAGTCGACGTCCCCATCCAGCAACGCCTCGACGTCAGAAGCGGCGACGTCCTGTGATTTCAGGATCCCGAACCGGGTCGGCGGGAGGCTCTTTCGAGTCAATCGGACGTGGTCACCATCGGCCTCCGCGTCGGTAACTACGTCCTCGTGAAGTTCCTTGAAGCGGCTCAGAACCCACTTATCAGCTGTCGGCAAAGATCTTGTCCATCTCTCTAGGGAACAGTACTGTCCTGATGCCGCCGTCACCATGATGGCGTCTAATCAGGCCGCCGATGTGTACCCGATAGGCAGCGACGGTCTCTTTCTCAGCGTGTGTCAGGTGAGCGGTGTTGGCGTCGATGATTCGCAGGATCCGTCGGTGGTTGGGAATGATGGTGTCAGTCATCTCACGTTGCCAGACAATTGCTTCCTCTGCTTCCGGGTCAATTCGGTAGTCGTTGTCCGGCCCGAAGGTGGCATGCAGGTAACGGTTTTGTGACGCGTAGGGCTCGATGGCATCGCAGGCTTCGGCCCTAGTGGCGAAGGATGCGATGCCGAGGGATGCTTCGACTCGCCTCAGCCGAGACTCCTTCCATTCGAGCAGGAGCTCGATGGGGTGGTCGGCTGGCGCCTTGTCGGCGATGGTGTGGCAGTTGGCGCACAGCAGAATCAAGTTGTCCCATGCACCAAGGTCGGCTTCATCCGCGGTGTCATCGCCTCTGGGGCCATCAGCGCTCGCAGCGATGACGTGCGCGACCTCCCCAAAATGGGCAGCAGACCCACTCTTTAAGTCAACAAACAGAGGTGCCTGGCAATCTGGATTCTGGCAGTACCCAGAGGAGTCCGCCCACAGCCGGAATTTCGTGGGCTGCGTCGGGTTCGCCTTGCCTCTCACACATTTGGTCATGTTACGAGTATCACCAGGCAGAGAGCCAGTTTCTGGTAGAAAATTCTTCCTCGCAGATCGGCATCGTTTTACAGCCCGCGACAAGTGCGGATCGTCTGCTGGGAAGACGGCTCCCCACCCGCCTTCCCAGCGAACCCGCTACGTGAGATCGACCCGGTCGTGCCCCGTCCGGACGTGTCCCCTACAGGTTCGGCAGATAGTCGAGGTTGTTCCGGGTGGTGGAGTCCCGGTCGGTGCGCAGGTACTTGCCCGTGGCGCCCTGAACAATGCGAACCTCGGTGCGCTTCTCCGGCCACTGCACGAAGTACGTGTGCGCCCGAGACTCGATGTCACGGATCGCATCGGCCGTCGACCTCGGCGACCCGTCGACACCGATTTTCCTGCGGGCGGTTTTAGGCGGAGCCAGCGCACCGCTGCAGGCAACGCTCCCACGCGCCTCGGCGACAGCTGGAGCTCATGGTTCTGTTCATCTGGGGTCACTGGAGCGTAGCCAAGACCTCCGCTCCAAACGGGATGATGAGCGCGGCGCTGGCGGAGCCCATTCGGAGAGCGACGCCGCGCGGCGCCGTTGTGAGGCGCGGCTCACAACCCCCAGCTCGCTGCTGCTCCAGGCAACAGCCGCAGTGTTGCCCGGTTGTTCTCGATACCGCCGCTGAAGTTGATGCTGACTCTGGTGACTTGCCCGACTTCCTCGACCAGCGGATCTGAAACGAACACAAGCATTCCTGTCGAGAAGATTGGAACCGTAGGGCGGAAGGCGATTCGATCCATCTCGAGCAAATCGAGGTCCAGTGCGGCACCAACGTCCATTGGGCGTCCGAAAGTGACGAGTTGCGGCAGCACCTCATCAATTGCCAGATCAACAGTGTCGGCCGCTGCATCGAAGGCCTGCGCATAGGCCGCGGCACCGCCCGAGAGTCGAGCGATGGCCCTCTCTGTCTGCTCTTGCCGATATTGATCCCGCTTCAGTGCAAGATGCGGTTCGAACTCGTCGACTCGTTCCGGAGACAGCGCGGCCCGCAGCTCTCGGCACACCGAACCGAGCTGCTGGTGGTCGGCATCGACCAGGGCTGCCCGCGTCGCACCGAGTTCTTGCCACGTCGTCGATGCGCGAAGCGCGACGGCGAGTTGCTGAAGCTCACGACTCGCATCGATTCGTTCGGCCGCGAAGGCGAGGCTGGGCGGGGGCGCGAGTTGGAGTCCGCGTCCCATATCGCCACGTTGCCACGCCGCCTTCCAGGTGAACTCCTGCGTGGTGAACGGTGTGTTCCTCACAAGCTGGGGAACACGAAGAAGCGGGTACCCCGGGAGCTGAGCGCGAAGCCACGCGAGTTGAAGGCGGAAGGCAACCTCGACCTTATAAGTTGCGAAGAACCACGCTTCGAACGTGTCAGGCCTTTCAATGTCTCCCAACATCGGCTGACCGATGAGATATTGCAGTTCGGTGTTGAGGCGGAGAGCGTGCGCACGCATCGACAGTGCGCGAAACTCTTCCAGCATCTTTGTGAGCGGGTCTTTCGACGTGGCGAGGTCGCGCGGCATCGCTGAGATCACTCGCTGGACCGTCTGCGAGCTTCGCCACTTCTCGGCGAGGTCGCTTACTGCTGCCCAGATTTCTCTAGTCATGAAAGCCATCCCGACGTGTTGGTGAGTTCTTCGACCGCTTTACCGACATCGGAGGCTGCAGCATGTGCTGGGCCGCCGTCGAGGAAGTGCGATGCGGATGTTTGGCCCGGACGCCCTTCGGGCTCATTCGGAAGCAGGCGAGTTTCCGGCGATGCGAGGTACGACATTCGCCAATCTACTGTTCCCCAAGTCTCATCGGGTTCGCCGATAAAGAATGTGAGGCCCAGCGGGCGCAGTCGGTTCAATAGCTGAGAACGCTGAGTGACAGGAAAGCTTTCCAAGAGGGCGTTGACCTCGTGCTGTCGTTGGCGGACGAAGGTCTTGACTCGCGCTTGCGCATCTTCGCGCGAACTGGGACGCATGGAGAGCTCTGGCCGAACCTCATTGAATCGGGTGCGAAGGGCCAGCCGCCACAGGCGCGTCGCAGCGTACAGCGGCCCCCGCTCACCCTCGATGACCGTTCTCCCGAGGAACGTGCCCGAGGAATCGAGCATGCTCAAGACCCAACGACCATCCAGAACTTCCTTGGCTTCGACTGTGACGCCGCTCATGCCTAGCAGCGTCTCAAGCAATGGTGCGATCTGAGTGACGTAGTCAGTGGGGCCCGGGAAGTGGTGATCTGCACGTCCTACGCGCACGGACAGGAACGGCTGATCTCGAGCGACGATCTGAGAGACGTCGACTCCGAGTTCGCTGGCGAACACCACCCATTCTGATTGTGTGTCTCGCAGCGTGAAGGGAAGAGGAGCGTGCCCTGCTGCTACTGCGGTGGCTGCAAGGTAGTCGGCAAGAGAGTCGTGGAAGGGAGCCAGTACCCCCATCCCCACCTCGGTCATCAGGCCGATGCGCACCGCGGTGTCGCGGGCTTTTTCACCATCAACCGAGGACGCAAGTGTCGCTGCAGCGTCATCGGTGCGGGCCACCCACTCGTATCGGTCCGAGTATCGCCGCTGAGCACTCAGAAGCTGCGCGAAAACGACCCCGAGGACGGGTAGGTAGGTACCAGCGTCGACCATCGGGGCACGCTCACTCAGATGGGTCAGGAACTTCGCGTAAACGTCGCTCCTCGACAACTCGAGTGCCCCGTCCGTGTCAGCTTCCAAGAAGATGGTGAGCAGCATAGGGTTTCGCGCCCCATCACCGAGGACGCGCTCAGCTCGCGCGCGAATCTGCGTGGAACTGCCTTCGCTGGCACCGACGACAGACGCGATAAGGCGCTCTTGAGCGGAATGGTCCAACGGTGTGACGTGGAACGCTACGTGTTGGGGAGCAGGGTCTAGTACCCGGCGCAACGCGGTGCGGTCACGCCCAACCAAGACGATGGAGGCGAAGCCCGGCCGATTGAGGACCTGCTTGAGGTCTTCCGCGAGGTGCTCGAGCGTAGCGTCGGGAATCTCTGAGACTCCATCGAGAACGACAACGGCGTCCGGGTCGGCGAGAACTTTGCGGCCGGCGTATGTCGGCACTGCAATGCCCACAACGAAGCCAAGCGCGTCTGCAACGAGAGCACCGAGCTGCCCTGGAACGTATGTCTCGGCTCGACAGACGACGACTGCGCGGCCAGACGTTGCAGCCGAAGCTTGAAGAATTTGCACCGCGCTGGACTTGCCAGTGCCAGTTGGGCCAGAAAGCGACGCTGCGCGCGTGAGGAGCAGAGCCTCAGCCTCGACCGGCGGGTGTCCTCCGTGCTCGGTGATCGTGAGGGGAAGGAGCGAGGGCGTGCCATTTCCGACCGTCGCCATGTAAGAGTCCTTCAGGGTGCCGGCCCACTGGAACTCAGGTCGTTCCCCGTACTCTCCACCGACCAGCTCAAGAAGCTCAGATGCTGTAAGCAGCCGCCCGGCGGGTTCGCTCAGCGACGCTCGCTGCATGAGCACTCTGAACAGAGCGTCGACCCGTTGCACCGCCACTTCTTCTCGGTCGCGCAAAAGTGGATCAAGCCGTGCAGCAATTCGTCGTTCGGCGGCGGCGAGCAGCACTCCCACCGAGGACGGGTCAACGCGGATGCTCGCGAACGCGAGACGATCCGCGAGCATCTCGGGGATGTCAAGCTCTTTCGCCAGGCGTGCGGCCCGTCCCGGCTCGGAGCTTGCCAGAACATCACTAAGAGCCTGCGCGCCGGGACCCAGCTCTCCGTTGGTAACGAACGTGAACGCGGAGTTGGGCGCGTCGAGACTAACCCATCGGCGGAACACATCAGCGACCAGCTTGGGGGTCCATGGGGCGCCTGAATGGCTCTTCATCTGGTGTGCGGCGACCAGAACTCCGTCCGCGTCGAGCACCTCAACGTCCACTACGTCGTCCGTGCCTTCGACGCGAAGCTGATGCTCGGGCCCCTGCTCCACGAGGTCAATGGCCAGGTGGATGGCATGCGCCTGCTGGTACGCGATCCCGCGTATCGTGTCGGTGCCTGCCATTTGTCCCCTGCTTGCGACCATAGCGGATGTCGCCGACACCGGACGTCATGCTCCGGGAGGCATAGCCCGTCAAAGCGCCTCGACATCGAGGCCCTACCATGGCCTCTGTGCACTGAAGGCGATGTTCGACGGGCGCTGGACGTCTCGGATGAGCGAGTAGATACGGCACTCCCACCACAGCGCTAGTGGTTTTCCTTTTTGGAGTCGATACCTCCTAGAGCGTCCAGTCGGATAGCGCGTCGCTTCCTAAGTACCTGCTCGCGGAACTGAACGGCGGAGACTCCTCGAGGGTTGGTCGTTTCGCGTGCCCCGCCCGTGGATGAGCGTTTCGGAAAGCGCGATGGCGATGATTGCCCAGCGGAACGAGATCGGCAAGGTCGTTCGCGAAGTCCCCCAGAGCAGTCACGCTATTCTGCGGGGCTGCTTGTCCAAGACTCTGAGAGCCTCCAGACCCGCCCGCAACACCGTCGAGTCCGGGAACCATCAGCTGAAGGCATCAGGCGACGCAGACGTCGAAACCGCCGGCCGTCGCCGCGTCCGCGGCGTCGCCGCCGCCCAGATCCTCGTCACTCTCCTTGTTGTCGCCCACAACCTCCGGGAGATCGCCGCGTTCGTGAGCGACCAGGAGATCGAACGTGCTCGTACAACCCCGCGCGTCCATACGATTCGCCGACGCGACCGCGTCTGGGCCAACCGATATACGAAGACCACCGGAAACGGCGACCTCAGCATCCCTCGAGGCAGTCGAACATCGTCATCGACGACCGCGACGCTGGCATCGACCTGGGCCACGCCATCGTCATCCGGCACGCCTACATACCGCTACATGAGGCCACCGGGAGCCGGGGCCTCCACCCGAACTCCATGGATGCCGAGATCCTCGCCTACACCCGCAACCAGCGGGTCACTGGGTTCCCGGCGGCACCGCCGCGGCTCTGGGCGCTATTCATCAAGGAGGGCGGCGGGGAGGCACGCCTGTGGTCCGTGCTGCAAACCGTGGCGAAGTTCGCAATGACGGCGCCCGGCGCAGGTTCGACATGGTCCAGACAGACATGATGGCTGACCTCCACGGCCGCCTCGTTATCCAGTGGTTCGCCCCGCGCAGGTGGTGGATGAATGCGGCCCCCCGCGAGCCTGAACAGTGTGACGGGTATCGCGGACGCCGAGCCAATCCCCTTTCCCGGCTTCGACGAGCTGATCCTCAGCCACGAGGACCTACAGGCGGTGATGCGGGAGCCCCGGTACGCGAGCTGGCGGACGGAGCTGGGCGCGGTGAAGGGCATCTACCTCATCACCGACACGAGGGACGGCCGGGAGTACGTCGGCAAGGCCGACGGTGGGGATACGCTTTGGGGCCGGTGGTCGGCCTACGCCGCGAACGGTCACGGCGACAACCGTGACCTCCGGAGTCTGACTCCACCTCGTTCCGGTTCTCCGTACTGCGAGTGTTCGACCCGGCGACACCGGAGGGCGCCATCAACAGCGCGGAGAGTCACTACAAGCGGGCGCTGGACACTCGCGCACGGCCTGAACGTCAACTAGCGTCGGGGGTCGCGGCGACGTCGTCAGCTTGCGGAGCCTGGTGTCCGTCGAGGTGGCGGCGGTGCACTGCGTGTCGTCGAACGGACCGGCTTTGCGCCGTCCCAGTCGGAGCTGCCGCAGTCATGACGGGTGTTACGTCATCGGGTCGCCGGATAGCTTATTCGTGATGGCCGACTTCGTTCTGGTTCCTGGTTCGCATCACAGTGGCTGGTGGTATCAGCCGGTCGTTGATCAGCTCGTCGCCCGTGGGCATCGGGCGGTCGGCATCACCTTGCCCGGTCTCGACCCAGACGCGCCGCCGCCCAGCTCGGTGATTACCCTCGACGATCACGTGCAGGCGGCGATCAACGACGTCGCGGCGTTCGGTGAAGGCCGTGGAGTCGTGCTTGTCGGGCACAGCTATGGCGGCAGTGTCATCTCGGCTGTCGCGGACGCGCACCCAGAGCTACGTTCACTGGTGGCTCGGGTGACGATCTTCTCCCGCCTCGTATTGGAAGTACCGGGGCAGGAGCTTGATTGTCCGGACGGCACCGTCACTGTTCTGCACGTCGAACATCGCGTAATGCTCGATGAGCTTCAGTATCACGGTCGGGGAGAGGAGACCGCTGACGGTCATCTTGACTCGCTCCCACCCTTGGA
This sequence comes from Microbacterium sp. CFBP 8801, assembly GCF_014839455.1. NCBI lineage: Bacteria > Bacillati > Actinomycetota > Actinomycetes > Micrococcales > Microbacteriaceae > Microbacterium > Microbacterium sp. CFBP 8801. The sequence goes on from NZ_JACYNU010000027.1 coordinate 16,400, forward strand.
TGGTCGCGGGAACATCTGACGCACCCCACTGATGCCAGTGATCAAGCGGTGTGCGGATGCCGGCGTACCGGAAATCCTTCCCATCGGTCGCGAACGACAGCAAGTTCGGGGTGAAGAACACCGGCTGACCCACCTCGTACGCGGTGTAAATGTCCTTTGCGCCGTCCTTCCATGTCACCGTCGTCGACACAGCCGTCTTCGTCTCCCCGACGACGACGGGGATGCCGTTGACGAATAAGACGATGTCGAACCGGGCCCCCTGATAGGTGACCTCGTCGGCGACGACAAAACTGTTCCGCTCCGATTGCACGTAGTCGACCACTTCGTACGGCTCGTCATGGTTCGTGTCCGGCATCATTACCGTCCCGCCCCCACGCAGCAGCTTCGTGAACGCCTGGTTCGCCGCCATTAGCCCTTCGTCCGCGGCAGTCAGCGCTGCCCGACGCAGGTCACCGAGGACAGCATCCGTTCGCCCCACGAGAGCCGGGTTGAGGTCCTCGATTGCGGCCCGCAGGTCTGACTCGATGAACACCTGCGTTGCCGTCCGCGGCAGGTCCTTCCCGGAGATGTATGTCCACCCGGCGTCGACGAGCAGTTCCACGAGCCCGGCCTGCACCGTGCCCTTC
>NZ_JACYNU010000028.1:0-9764 GCF_014839455.1 Microbacterium sp. CFBP 8801
TCGATGGCGGGAGGGAACACTCCCCACTGCCGCCACTCATCGGCGTGCGGGGTGACGTGCTCGTTCAGTCCCGCGATCAGTTCGGGCGAGAGGTGGAAGGGGATGCCGAAGTGCTTCGCGATCACCCACGCCTGGAAGGCGCGGTAGGTCGCGAGGTGCGCGAAGCCTTCCGCGGCCGGGTAGTCGCCGTAGGTGAACCGGAAGGTCTCCGCGGTGAGGCCCGAACGCACGGCGGCTGCGGCGGCATCGTTGAGAGAGTCGTAGGACGCGATCGGGTCATCGCCGAGAAGGTCGGCGTCGGCGAAGGGGTCACCGTCGGCGGCCGCGTGACCGGCGATCACGTCGGGAACCCAAGCCTCGTCATATGCGTGACGCCCGAGGACGCCCAGCAGCGTCGGCGACTCGAGCTGGCTCCACTCTGCCGGCACAGGGGCGGTGAAGTCGGCGGGGTCGATCTGATCGATGACCTCGCGCAGCGCGGCATCGGCGTGGAGGAAGAGCTCGGCGGGTGTCATGGCGATGACGGTACTCCGGGGTGGTGGCGCGGACCAGACCTCGACGGGTGCTTCTTCGGGCTCATCTTGCCCCTGTCGACCCGGCTGTCCCCGAGCGGCAGAGCGTGCTGGACGCGAGCACAGACCTGCCTAAGATCGGCGATCGGGTTGGATCCTCGATCGTCATCGCGGTCGGGGCGAGACTTCCGCGGTCCATCCGCGCATCCCTGGTGAGCCGCCGATCGAGCGGTACAGTCACGAGCACGAGCACGAGCACGAGCACGAGCCCTCAGTCGACGGCGTTGGCACCGCAATCCCCGCGCGCTCCCAGGCGCGGCGTGCGCCGCGCTTAAGCCGTTCGTTGCAGTGCACGCCGCACACGTGGCGCTCACGATGGATCCAGTGCGCCTTCGCAGAAACAGACGTGCCACACCACACACACGGCTCGTTTCCCTTCGCGGTACCCGTTGGATGCGCCAGGGCCGCTCGATACCAGGCCCAAAATCCATCGACGGAAGGACCCCGCCCGGCTTGTGTGACCACCCAGTCAGGGACCTTCGTGCGTCCTCCACCTGCGGCCATCTTGGCCCGCAACTCCTCTTCGCCGATCGACATCCGCGTCACAAATGCGTCTTCGGTGATGATCTCGAGCTGCTGCCCGCCCTCGACCTGCCGGAACGCCTTCTCGAGCTTCGAGGTAAACGGGGTTCCCGGGCGAAAAGTGCGGTCGTCGAAGTCGCCAGTGACCAGGATCGTGGTTTTGCGCGTGACGCCGTCTTGCCAGGCACCGCCCTGCTCAACGACCAGTTCGCGCGCGCGACTGCGCACCATGTGTTTCAACGCCCCAGTGAAACACACGACTTCGCCAGCGAAGCCCGTTCCCACAATGGGATCGCCCTCGGTAGTCAGCGCCGCGAAGAGATGGTCGTCACGTTCCGACCAGGTCGTCGTTGACGGAACTGCGAGCACATTCGACAGCTCGTAGACGGAGGTCACGGACGCGGCCGCCGCAAGCGCGATCAACACGAGCGCAGATGCGCGAGCGTCAGCGAGTGGATCGTGATGATCGAACGACGGCACGCCGAGATGAGCGGCAACCCAGGGCAATGAGTATGACGGCAGGTGCAGCGCTGCGCGGGCAAGGCGCAAGGTGCAGGCGACATCGAGCGCAGGCCAGTCGATATCGAACGCGCCGCATGTATTTAGCAGGACCGAGGTGTCGAATGCCGCGTTGTGTCCGACGACGAGGTCCTCGCCGATGAACTCCTCCAACCTGGGGTACAGCTCGGGCCACTGAGGTGCGTGTGCGACGTCAGCGAAGGTGATGCCATGGACGCGGATATTTCCGGGCGAGAACTCGTCGTATCCTTCCGGGGGCCTGATAAGTGAATGGAACTCATCGACGACCTGCCCGTTTCGAACACGCACTGCGCCTATCGCACAGGCCGACGCTCGTGAGCTATTCGCAGTCTCGAAGTCGAACGCGACGAAATCTATCCCCACCACATGCCCCCAATTGGCGCCAACCGTCACCCTCTGTCCATGCGAAGAGGCGGACAACTGTGCCCATAGGGCCGTGCCTCCCGCACAGTCGTCAGTATCGGAGTTGTAACGCGCCATCTCCTACCGAACACTCCGGTATCTCGTCAACATCACCCTCGACGGCAGTGTGCATCACGAGGTCGACTCGCCATCCCACTCCGGACGGAGCCGAGCAGATAAACCCGATGACGGTCGGCGACCGGTACCGCAAACCCTTCTTGAGCAGTCATGTGACCACTCAGCTTCGTTACCATCGGGAAGGTGTCGGATACGTTGCTGGCGGTTGTGGTCTCGAGTGCGTCTTCTTTGCTCGCCGCCCTCGCGTGGCCGGTCATCATCCTCCTGCTCATCATCCGGTTCCATCGCCCGCTTACAGAGTTTGCGCGACCGATTGCGAAGAGCGTGCAGGAGCGCATCGAAAGCGGGGGCGGTGGCGAAGCATCGATCGGCTTTGCGGGCCTGTCCTTGAGCGGAAGAATTGACGCGGCATCCGAATCGGTCGCGAAAGCCACGGCGCAGCCGGGCGTGGCGGGCGGACTTGTGACGACCACCGAGGTCCGTCAGACGTTGATGACAGCCATTCCAAACGACACGGCGGCCGCGAAAGTTGAAGGATCTGCGATTCTCTGGGTCGACGACAACCCTCGAAACAACACGTTCGTTGTCGATGCGTTCCGCAAGCTTGGCGTCGCTGTAACGTTAGTCATCAGTACTCGGCAGGCCCTCGACCTGCTCGAGATCAATTCATTCGACGCGGTTGTGTCCGACATGGGCCGCCAAGAGTCAGGCCACTATCACGCGCGTGCGGGATACGAGTTGCTTTCTCAGTTGAGGCAACTTGATGTGGGCGTCCCCTTCTTCATATATGCCGGTTCCAACCTTCCCGAGCACAACGACGAAGCGAAGAGAAGAGGAGCTCAAGGGTCGACAAACAGACCGGCCGAACTCATCACTCTTGTGACTTCCGCCTTGGCCAAAGTGTCTTAGAGAACCCCACCATGCCCCAACCCCTCCGCTACGGCATCAACACCACCCTCGACGGCTGCGTCCACCACGAAGCCGGCCTCCCGCCCGACGCCGAATCCATGGCGTTCTGGACCGGCGAACTCCGCCGCTCCGAGTCCTTGCTCTACGGCCGCGTCACCTACGAGATGATGCAGGCCGCGTGGCGCCGGCCCTCGTCGGGGGAGTGGCCCGAGTGGATGGATGCCGACGACGTGCCGTTCGCCACGGTCATCGACGCGATGCCCAAGCGCGTGGCATCCACGACTCTCGACGCCGTCGACTGGAACGCCGATCTGCTCCACGGCGACCTCGCCGACGCCGTTCGCCGTCTGAAGGAGCAGCCCGGGCGGGGAATCTCGCTCGGCGGCGTGCAGCTTCCGGCGGCGCTCGCCGCGGCGGGGCTCATCGACGAGTACACCTTCGTCGTGCACCCGGTGGTCGCCGGGCGCGGGCCACGCCTGCTCGATGGCATCCGGGATCAGTTGCGGCTCGAGCTCGTCGCGCGACGGGAGTTCCGCTCGGGTGCCAGCGTTCAGCGTTATCGTCCGGTTCTCTAGACCGCCGGACGATGGGTCGGACGCCGGGGAGGTGCTGGTGACCGCCGAGTTCCGGCCGAACGGGGTGCTCACCGGGATGGCCCCGTCGCTCGGGGTCACTCCGGGGCCGGCGGGACAGACGGTCACCGTCACCGCTCTCGCCGGACTTCTGTTCGCGCTGACCGTCGACCTCCTGCTGCCCCGCCTCGATCGCCGCTCGATTCATCCGGGTGAAGTTTCGCTCAAATAACATGTTTACATGAGCATTTTCATACGCTCTTCCTGCGGTCTTCGCTCTCCCGCCGCCCATGCGGTCGGACTCGTCGCGCTCTCCCCGGCCGCAGTGAGGTGGAAATAATGAGAATGTCTTCCGCTCGTCCTTGGGCCACGCTTCTACGACCCGTGACCATCGCGGCGATCGCGTGCTGCGTCGTCGCGTCCTCCGTCTCGCCCGCGTCCGCGAGTTCGGCCGTAGACACGTCCGACCCCGCGGATGTCGCCGCTCTTGTGGCCAAGGCCGCACCCGACGAGGCGCGTCCGGTCGACACCGCCGCGGCCGACGGAGCGTTCCAGACGTCCGTCGCAGGAGCAGACGCCTCCATCCCGGTCGACCCGAAGAGCCCCATCGAGATCAGCACGAACGTCGGCGGGCGCGAACTTTCCGCCAGCATCTCGCTGCCAGATGGACTAAGTCTTACTGCCGGCGCTGCCGCTGCCGACGGAACGGTGGTCTTCGCGAGCGAGAACGACGCGACCGTCGCCGTGCAGACTCTGGAATCAGGGGACACCCGCATCCAGACCGTGATTCCCCACGAGGGGGCGCGGCACGACACGGAATTCGGCATGGACGGCTTCCGAGCCATCATCGACTCGTCCGGCAACGCGGGCTTCATCGAGGACGGGCGCGCGGGGGCGTTCATTCCCGTCGACGCCCCGTGGGCGACCGATGCGAGAGGAGCAGCGGTGTCCACGTACTACGAGGTGCGTGGGGACAAGCTTGCCCAAGTCGTCGTTCCCGCCGCTTCGACGGCATATCCCATCGTCGCCGACCCTACCTGGGGATGGAGGAACGCCACGTGGGGTGTCACTCTGAGCCGATCCGAGACCGCGAACATCAAGGACTACACCGGTGCTTCCGCGTTCTGCGCCGCCCTCGTGAGGAATCAACGCCTGACTCTGGCCTGTGGCTTATGGTCGGGCTACCTGCAGGTTCAGGCTGCGACCGCGAACAACCTCCGACCCAAAGGCTGCTTGCACATCGTGGTCGCCCCGCTCCCCGGCGCCATTTCACACACGTCCTGCTGAACCGTGCACGAGATCCTCGAGATCCTCAGAGTCCCTGTCGTCATAACGATGCTCTCGATCATTTCTGGGGTATGTACAGGGCTGGCCGCCGAGTCGGGAAGTTCGCGTGCACTGTGGTGCTCCGCAAGCGCCGTGTGCCTCACCGGACTCAGTCTCGCGTCCCTCGCCCCCGACGTGACTCTCGCCCCGTCAGGTGTCGTTCTGGGTTTCGCTGTGACCGCGATCGTCAGACGTCGCCATCGGCGACGGCCGGTGCCGGGTGGAGACGGCGAAAAGTGACGTAGGGAGCATCCCGCACCACGCGGGGTGCTCCCTGTCCCTGTTCCGCATGTCGGTGATCTACCGCCTCAGCTGACCGGCGAAGTTCTCACGAATCGGGACGGGATTCTTCGCGGCTCCCTCCCCGATACGGATCAGCCCCATCACGCGGGCCCATCGCGCCTGCACGTCAGCGACCACGGTTCTGAACCGCGTGCGAGAGGTCACCGCATCCCTTGTCTCGATTCGGCCGATTCGAACTCCCAACTGCTCGACGGTGACCTCGGCGACGCCGTCCGCAGACTGCAGCGAAACAGGGCCGTCTCGTAGCGTCCGCCCGCTACTCCGGCGTCTCGCCGTCGCGATCACTCGTCCGCGAGGTCGCGACGATGGCCACCCCCACGGCGAGTACGGCCGCGTTCGACCAGAAGATCGCCACGAGTCCGAGGGGCCCGGCGACGAGGCCCACGCTCACCGGGATCAGCACCTGCAGCACGCGGTTGGCGGTCAGGCGCAGGCCGAGGGCGGCGCCGTGCACCGCGGGCGGGGTGATGGCGGTCGTCCAGGCCATCGTCAGGGGCTGGGGGAGGCCGAGGGCGATGCCGAGCGCGATCATCACGGGGATCGCGCCCCACTGGTTCGCGAAGGGCAGGGCGACGAGACTCGCGACGCCCAGGAGCATCGCCACGACGAGCAGAGTGCGGCGGCCGAATCGCGCGACGATGCGGGCGAGGCCGAGGCGGCTCACGACCGAGACGATGGCGCGGAGAGCGAGCAGCAGACCGACGGTGACCGGGGCGATGCCCTTCTCGACCGCCCACAGCGGCACGAAGGTGTAGAGCAGGTCGACCGTCACGAGCACGGCGCCGCTGACCGCGAGGGCCCGCCACAACTCGGGGGCTTTCATCACCGCCGAGAGCGGAACGCGCGGGGCCTTCGCGGCGGTGGTGCGGCGGTGCGTGTCGCCGCGGCGCAGGAAGAGGATCAGCGGTAGAGCAAGCACCGTGAAGGCGAGGCAGACGGCGAAGCCCGCGGTCGTGTCGGGCTGATCGCCCGCGGCGAGGGTCGCGGCGATGGTCACGGCCGGGGGACCGATCAGCTGACCGATGGATGCCGCCGCGCTGAGGGTGCCGAAGCCGCTGTCCATCGAGCCCCCGCGGCTCGCGTGCGCGACGAAGGTCTGCTGGCCGATCATCACGCAGAGGTGGCCCAGGCCGATCGTGAGGGTCGCGGCGAACAGCAGCAGCACGGTCGACGGCAGGGCGAGCACGACGATCGCGCCGGCCGAGGCGATGAGAAGGCCGGCGAAGGCGACGGTGCTCCCACCGAAGCGGTCGCAGATCTGGCCCGCGGGAAGCGCCGCGACGATCGTCGGAACGGCGAAGGATGCCGCGAGCGCGGCGAGCAGCAGCGGATCCCCGCCCAGCTCGAGCGCCCGGTAGCCGACCATCAGCCGCACGCCGACCCACGAAGCCTGCGACAGCGCCGCCTGGGTGCTGAGCGCAGCCCGCCAGGCGGGGCCCGTCACGGTCGGAGGGGGATCTCGTCGGTGCCGCCGAGCATGCGGGTGAGGCCGTCGATGTCTTCGCGGACGGCGTGGTACCGCTCGGAGTCGAGGTGGTAGACCGCGAGCTGGAGCGCGTAGCAGAGGGCCATCGGTACGAAGAGGGTGCGGTACTCGCTGTCGGCGCTGCGGAGGGCCGCGATCAGGTGGTCGGGAGCGGGCCGGAACTGCGCGCCCGGCACGTCGGTGATCAGCAGGCTGCGTCCGCGTCGGCGCTGCGCCTCGGCGATGAGGGCGGGGAGCATGCGCGGGGTCTCGCGCAGCGCGAAGCCGATCAGGATGCTGGTGGAGTCGAACGGCACGAAGCGCTCGGCGAGGTCTTTCGCCTGGGGCGAGAGGGTGACCACGACCATCCCCAGCCGGCGGAATCGGCGGGCGAGCAGTTCTTGCAGCGAGCGGGCATCGCCGTTGGCGAAGATGTAGACGACGCCGGCGCCGGCGATGTCGCGGGCGGCGGCGTCGATCGCCGACTGGGGGACGAACTCCGACAGGCGTTCGAGGCCGGCTCGCTCGTCGGCGACGAAGGATGCCAGGTCGGCCCCGGACTCCTGCCGCATCGGGGCACCCGAGAGCGCGGGGTTCACCTCGTCGGCGCGCAGGTCGCGGCGCAGGTCGGGATACCCGCGATAGCCCAGCTTCTGCGCGAGGCGCACCACGGTCGACTCGTGCGTGCCGGCCTGGGCAGCCACGTCGGCCGCCGTCGTCGACGACGTCGCAGCGCTCAGCAGCACTGTCATGACCTTCTGCTCCGTAGCGCTCAGGGCGGCGGTGTTGCGAGTCGCGACGGCGCGAAAGCTCATGTTCTCTCCTTCGAGGGCACGACGCCGATCGAGCGGGTCGGTTGTTGACAAGTCTGGACCATCCTGCAATCCTGTGCAAGTGCGCAAGTTATGTTGAACGCCTTGCACACACACCTAGCACGGAAACCCGCAGAGAGGCGGATGACGATGGCGTCTGATGTGGTGGAGACCTCGTCCTCGACGAGGGCGCGGCAGTACCTGGAATGGTCTGTCGTGGCGATCGGTGCCGTCGCCGGCATCGCGGTCATGGTGTCGGGCTTCGGCTACGGCCTGACGAACGTGACTGGGGTCGGCGCGGGATTCTTCCCGGTCGTCGCGGGCGCCACGATCGCGCTCGGCGCTGTCCTCTGGGCGCTCCAGCTGCTCGGTGCGGCTGCCGCGCAGCGCCGGGAAGTCGGCCGGTCGGACACACGCACCCCCTTTGAGGGCAACCGCGTCGACCCGCCCACCGACACGGCGATCGGCGTGCTCGTCGTCGACGGGATCGACGAGGAAGACGACGACATCGCCCTTCCCGACCGTCGCGGAGTGCTGCGCGTCGCCATCGTGGCGGGGGCGCTCGTGCTCTCCGCGATCCTGCTTCCGGTGCTCGGCTACCTCTTCACCATGACGCTGCTGCTCTTCAGCGTGATGACCCTCGTGAGCGCTCGCCGCTGGTGGGTCGCCCTTCTCATCGCCGTCGGTGTCGCCGTCATCAGCCGGTTCGTCTTCGCCGACCTGCTCGGCACCGCCCTCCCGCACTCGAGCATCACCGTGCTCCGCATGATCGGCCTCTGACATGGAATTCGGCGCTCTCTTCCAAGGACTCCTCACCGTCCTCACCCCCGAGAACCTGCTCTTCGCCCTTCTCGGCTGCGTGCTCGGCATGCTCGTCGGCGTGCTGCCCGGCTTCGGGCCCGCCGCAGCCGTGTCGCTGCTCATCCCGGTGACCTTCGGGCTCTCGCCCACGACGGCGATCATCATGCTCGCCGCCATCCTCTACGGCGCGGCCTTCGGCGGCACGATCACCGCCGTCCTGCTGCGGATCCCCGGCGAAGCCTCGTCGGTGGCGACGACCCTCGACGGGTACGAGCTCGCCAAGCGCGGGCGCGGCGGCCCGGCCCTGGTGATCGCGGCGGTGGGGTCGTTCATCGGCGGGCTGGTCGGTGTCGTCGGGTTCGTGCTCGTCGCCCCCTTCGCGCGGATCGCGCTGGAGTTCGGCGCCCCCGAGCTGTTCCTCGTGTCGTTCCTCGGGCTGCTGCTCATCACGAGCTTCGCGGGCAGCAACCCCGCCAAGGCGCTCATCAGCGCCGGCGTGGGCCTCGCGATCGCCACGGTGGGCCTCGACCCGGGAGTCGGCATCGTGCGCTTCGGATTCGACATGCCGCAGCTGTTCGACGGCATCGGCCTGGTCGCGATCGTGATGGGCGCCTTCGGGCTCAGCGAGATCCTCGCCCAGGCCCAGCGTGGACCCGGCGGCATCGCCAAGCCCCTCTCGATCGGACGGCTCTACCCCACCCGCGACGACTTCCGGCGCTCGTGGAAGCCCTTCTTCCGCGGCTCGATCATCGGCTTCTTCATGGGTCTGCTCCCCGGCTCTCCCGGAGCCGCGACGTCGCTGGCCTCGTACGCCGCCGAGAAGCGCTTCTCGAAGAAGCACCGCTCGGAGTTCGGCCGCGGCGCCATGGAGGGCGTCGCCGGGCCCGAGTCCGCCAACAACGCCCTCGCGGTGTCGTCGATGATCCCGCTGTTCACCCTCGGCATCCCGACGTCGGCCACGGTCGCGATCATGGCGGGGGCGTTCACCGTCAACGGCCTCATCCCCGGGCCGCTCCTGTTCCGCGACAACCCCGAGGTCGCCTGGGCCATCATCGCCAGCTTCCTGGTGGGCAACGTCATCCTGCTCATCCTCAACGTGCCCCTTGTGCGCGTCTGGATCGCGGTCCTGCGCCTGCCTTTCGCCTACCTGATGGCCGCGATCCTCGCGTTCATGTTCCTCGGCACCTACTCGATCAACGGCAGCACCTTCGAGATCTTCGTCATGGTCGCCGCGGGCGTGATCGGCTACGTCTTCCACCTGCTGCGCGTGCCGCTGACGCCGCTCGTGCTCGCGATCATCCTCGGCCCGATGCTCGAGGAGAACTTCCAGCGCTCGCTCGCCCTGTCGCGCGGTGACTGGGGAGTGTTCACGAGCAGCCCGATCGCCACCGGCCTGCTCCTCATCTGCGCCCTCGCCGTCGCGCTCGGAGCGAGCCGCCCCGCCCTCGCCGCCTTCGTGCGG
>NZ_JACYNU010000029.1:0-8395 GCF_014839455.1 Microbacterium sp. CFBP 8801
CCGAGTACGCCGAAGCGCCGATGCGCCTGCGACCGCGCGGGGAGTACGTCGGGCCGTGATCCGCCTCCTAGCCAGGTTGCTGGCTAGGCTGCCGCCATGATGTACACCGTCCTGGAAGGTGCGTCTTCCAGACTCAACCGGAGCACCGCCCTTCCGCCCGTCGACGCGGTGTACTGCCGCTCCGTGTGCCCGGTGATGACGTGCCCGCCGATCGTTCCGATGCGCTCAGGGACGGGGATGGGGTTGCATTACTGCAGGCCCCGTTGATGCGCCCACGCGCCGAGAGCTTGCGCAGCATCGGAGCGGCTGGTGTAGACCCGTTCGCGGTCTCGATGCGGAACACATCGCCGGACACATCCGCCGATCGCGCGACGGCGGCCTGCAGCTGCGAAACGCTATCTTCGCCCGTCGCGATCTCCTGCAGCGCCGCGACGCGAGGGGCGCTGAATAAGGACTGCGCGCGATGGTGCACTGTCTCCTGCCAGCGGAGTTTCTGCAGCGCCTGGTCGGCTTGCGCCTTCTCCAGGATGAGCGGGTTCCCAGATGCCAGGGCCTACGCCTCCGACGCGCACATCGCGGATTCGCCGATTTCTTCGATCTCGCGGCAGTCCGAGCCTCATCTCTGAGTCATTCCAATAATCCCCGGTGATGGAATTGCTTTCAAAGTGATACCCCAAGATGGGTAGGCTCGCGTCCTCAGTCACAGTGACCGTGGTTGCTTCTTCACCTGTCGCTGCATTCGCGACCGACGCTCATTATCGGCGTATGTGCGTTCACTCGTTGGGATGGTTCTCGAGAGATCCCCCCTGCCGCCCTCGGGGGACTGTGCAACCTGCCGCGGTTATCAACGGTTATGTCAAAAGTCTTTGCTGAGAATTGTTCTCCGAGCGACGGCCGTCGTTGACTCGCGAACGATCAGCTTCGGCTGGATCGTGTCGTGGCTGGAATCGGTGTCGCCCTCGATGGCGGCGATGAGTTGCTGCAGCGCCAGCTCGCCGAGTTCGGCGAAGTTCTGGCGCACCGTGGTCAGCGGGGGGAGGAAGTGTCGCGCATCGGACAGATCGTCGAACCCGACCACGTTCACGTCTTCCGGAACCCGGATGCCGCGGCCGTGCAGCCCGTGGATGATTCCCAGCGCGATCTGGTCGTTCGCCGCGAACACCGCGGTGGTGTCGGCCAGGCCGAAGGACTTGCCAAACTCGAAGCCGAAGTCCGACGTCCAGTCGCCGAGGATGATCGGTCCCTCCGGCAGACCCGCCTCGGCGAGGCACTCGCGCCAGCCTTCCATGCGCTCGCGGGCGTCGAACCAGTCCATGGGACCTGCGAGGTGGGCGATGCGGCGATGACCAAGCCCGATGAGGTGCCGGACGGCCAGTCGCGCGCCCTCGCGCTGATCGACGCCCACCGTGGGCCAGGCAGCATCCGCCTCGGCCTTGATGACGATGGTCGGAAGACCCGTCGTCTGCTGTCGCAGCAGATCGAGCGATGACTCGCGCGGGGCGATGACGCACAGCGCGTCGACCCCCTGAGTGACCAGCTCCATCACCCCGGAATCCATCCGCGACGCGTCGTCATCGCCGATCGAGAACGCGCTGACGGCGTACCCGACCTCGCGCGCCGCCTTCTCGAGGGCGCGGAGTGTGCTGTTCGGACCGTTCTGCACGGGCCCGTCGATAAGCACCCCGATTCTGTGGCCTCGCCGCGTGGCGAGCGCCCGAGCCGTCCAGCTCGGCGTGTAGTTCATCTCCTCGATGGCTTGCAATACACGCGCGCGCGTCGTCTCGCGGACGAAAGGGTACTCATTCATCACGCGGGATACCGTCTGGTGCGACACGCCGGCGCGTAGCGCGACGTCGTAGATGTTGGGTCGCTGCAAACCGCGACTCGAAGCTGGGGGCATCCCATATGTCCAATCGGTCTACGTCCACGCGCGGGCGGCGCCAATGCTCATGCTGGTCAGATGCCCCTGTCACGCAGCCACTGTTCGACAGAACGAGGTGTGATACCGAGCAGTGTCTGGGCCGAGCGAGATTCGTCGATGCGCTCGTCGGGCATCGACCATCGTGCGTGGTAGGACGCGACGACGGGCTCAACGCCTGCCGCTCCGAATATGGGGGTGATCAGCTTCCCGTAGTCGTCGGGGTTCTGGCTGATGAAGGTGACCGGTTCGTTCAGGTGGGCTGAGAATGCGTCGGCGAGGTCGTCGCCGAGCAGGGCCGGAAGCGCACCTGCCTCGACAACGCCCTGCACGTCGCGGTTGTCCGTGAGAAGTTTCACGGCGATGTCGGCCATATCCAGGTGAGAGACCCACGAGATGGCGTAGTCCTCGCGAATCGGATAGCGGAGGCTCCCCTCGACACGCACGGGCCCGAGGGTGACCGGCAGAAGCAGGTTCTCGAGGAACGTCTTCGGCGCAATGACCGCGTAAGACACCCCGGACTCCCTCAGCCTGTTGTGGAGGATACCGTGTGCAGTGATGGCCCCGTCGGGCAGGGTCAGTGGGTACCCGCTCGTCGAAAACACGACTCGCTTGGGGCGTGACTGTGCCACCGCGTCGCCTATCGCCGTCGCGAAGGCTGCCTGCTGGTCGGGGCTGCCTAGGGGCAGGTGAACGAACACGCCGTCCGCGTCCTGGTAAGCCTTGGCAAGGGATGCGACTGAATTGAAATCGACGGTAACGGCCTTGACGTCAGCTTTCGTCGTATCGCGCACCGCCGCCACTGCGTCAAAGCCTGCTGCAAGCAGGAGGGGGAGGATGGGGGCGCCCTGAGCGCCCGTTGCACCATGAATGATTAGTGTCATGAGACCATTAGTGCATACAACGCATCGGTTACTTCAAGTGCACTAAGGAGTCATGTGATTCAGGGCAGCGACCTGGCCGGAGCGCGGGATCGCCCGATTCCTATCGCTTCTCGATGGACCGTTGGCGACTCTGATCGTTCGAGAACTGCTGAATGGACCGTGCCGTTTCGGCCAGCTGAAGGATGCGCTGCCCGGTATCAGCGCTCACACGTTGACCGATCGGCTGCGCCGCTTCGAGGCCTACGGAATTGTCACCCGGACCTCGTATCCAGAGACTCCGCCCCGAGTGGGGCACGAGCTCATCAACCCACTCGCGGCCGACCGAGATCCTATTCGGTATGGGAATTCACGCCACTTATCGCGGAATAACACACCGCTGTCCTCGCGCTCGGTGAGGAGGTGTCGCGGTAGGGCCGCGCCTGTGAGCGGCGTCGGTTGCGTGCTCGCGCGGCTACGGCGTCCAGTCGATCAACGACTGCACTCGGTAGCTCTCGAATACAAAAGAGTAGGTGTCGAGCTTTCATTCCGTTGACGATCCAGTAGACCTCTCGGCCGCGCCGTCAGACGAACGATCGTGCTGACATGACGAGGGTTCGCCCGCCCACGTGCGGACGCACCCTCGTCGCCGAACGGGTCTTAGCCGCAGTTGCGCGCGGCGTAGTCGGCCGTCACCGTGTCCTGCACCCGCGCTCCGTTCACCTCGGTCGACACCGCAACGGTGGCACGGGATCCGACGAGGCTCCCCCAGACCACTCAGGGCGAGGCTCTCGACATTAGGGACGGCGCGGCCCGTCTCGCAACAGCCCACCAAGCGCCACCTATAACACCGGTTCGGATCGCAACCGCGACACGATTCCGTCACCGCCTTCAGCCGTTTGAAACGCCTGGATAGGCGTGAGATTCGGGGTCTTACCCGCTGAAATTCTCCCTTTTCATGAGTCGTGCGCGTGTGCGGCAGGAGCGACGGAGTGACACACACGCGCATGAATCATGAATGATGCATAGTCAGCTGCAGATGGCCGCCCCGTACTTGAGGTCGCTTCTGAGCGTCGGTCGCCCCTCCGCGGTGCCGGTCACCGATACAGAGCCGGCGACGATGGATGTGGCGCGAGATGTGAATGCGACGCTCGTCGTTCTTCCGGGTGCGAGGGCGGGGATCGACTTGGAGCCGTATGCGGTGGCGACAACGACGTCCACCGGCACCGTGTCGGCGTTCTTGACCGACACATTGACGTAGACCTTCTTCGTAACGCACCGAGTTGTCACCGTCGCGATCAGGTCGAGCTCGGCGACGGTGACATCGACAAGGGTCCAGCGCTGGGCCGAGGAGCCGCGGTACACCTGCTGCTCGGTCGTCGCGCCGTCGCCCGTGGCAGCTCCCGTCACGGCAAGCGCATGCGTAGAGAAACGGTTCGTGAGCGCAACCTGCCCGGCTGCGACCGGCGTAACCGCCCACTGCTGCTGCAGCACGTCTGCGTCGGACCAGATCGATGCTTTCGCGCCGGCGTTCCGCGATCGCCCCCCGATCTCGAGCGTCTTGCCACTGTTGACGCTCGTCAGGGTGTAATACCCGTCGACATCCGTTGCGAAGGACCACCGCTGGTTCGCCGCGTCCGAGTCGGTCGCCTGGACGACCGCAGCCCCATTCACCGGCGATTCTCCGAGAACGGTCAGAGCCTTGCCACTGTTGACGTTGATCAACTTGTAGACGCGGTCGGGGGCGACCGCGAAGGACTGACGTACCGGCTCGGCCTTGCGTCCGCCGACCCGCAATCCGGCGACGTTCGTGTACCCACCCGAACCGGCTTTCACCGTGAACCGGATGAAGCCCGCCATGACGGGCGGCCACTCGACGACCTTCGGAGTACGATCGGCGACCCACGTTCCGGAGGCGGCCGTGGTGAAGGTCACGCCGTCGGGGCTCGTGGATACCTCGAACGACGTGACGTCACCGTCGGTTCCGTTATCTCGGGACCACTGCTTTGGGAGGTACTCGAGCGTGGTGACTCCGTCGTAGACCCCGCCAAGGTCGAGAGTGATCGAGACCGGAACAGCAAGCGCCCCCGTTCCCGGCCAGGTGGACCAACAGGTCTGCAGGTTGCGGTCGGCGCGCCCGTCGATCGCAAAGTATGGCGGTTCGGGGTCACGGAATGCTGACGCGTAGGCGGCGACCGGGGTGATCAGGTACTCGGCTCGCAGCGGCTGCATCGGCAGTGCCCCGCGGGTGAGGTTGGGCGACCACGCCGCCCCCACCTCCGCCAGCCGCGTCACCACGCCGGGGTCGAGCTTGCCGTCCCGGTTGGGAGCGCAATTGAGGATGAAAGAGGTCCACTTCGCCTCCAGCCCCGTGATGTGGCCGACGATGTCATCCGTCGTCATCATCGGCTTCGTCGGGGTGGACGGATGCCAGAACCAGTCGCGGTCGCTGATGGTCTGGCCCTGGAGACCCGCCCACGTGTTACCCGCAGGGGCCTGGATGCCCAGCGGCTCCTCCCAAAAGATCGCGTCGCTGAGCCACGGCGTGAGCACGGCGCAGATGTCGACCATCACACAATCGGGCTGAAGCGTCTTGACCAAGTCTCGTACACGCTGCAGCGGCACCTGCTGGTTCCCCATCTGCCACGCGTAGCCGTCAAGCATGAACAGCTCGATCGGACCATACCCGGTCAGCAGTTCGGTGATCTGGTTGAGCACGTACTCGATCTGGGGCGGGTCCACGCCCGCGCTCGGATCGCTCACGTGGTAACCACCCGTAGCCTGCACGGGGTAGGTGCGATCCCAGATAGAAAAATAGAATCCGACTTTGAGGTTTCGGGAACGGAACGAGTCGACGTACTGCCTGACGACGTCGCGCTTGTACCCCGAGTTCATGACGTTCTGTGATCCGTATTTGGTCGGCCACAGTGCGAATCCGTCATGGTGCTTGGTCGTGAGCACTCCGTAGCTCATGCCGGCTGCGACAGCGGCATCCGCCCACTGGTCGGTGTCGACCGAGGGAGGGGCGAACAGCGACGGGCTCTGGTTGGGCGCCGCCCACTCCTCATCGGTGAACGTGCCAAGATTGAAGTGGTTGAACATGCCGAAACGCATGTCGACCACCTTCTGCAGAAGGGCTTGAGTGTCCCACCCCGCGCCCATCGCGGCAGCCTGGAACACCGCCTTCGGAACACCCGCTGCCGTCAATTGCGCGAACGCGGGCCGCCCTCCACCCCCTATAGCGGGGATCAGGAGCCCTGCGGCGGAAGCGCCCGCTACTCCAAGAAACGATCGGCGGTCAAAAGTGCCTGACGACATTGTCTGAACTCCATCTGAGTCTGCACCGCGCACTGTTAGCGCGAACATAATGTCCGACGGACTATAGCACGGATCCAGCAAATGGCAAGCCGAGACCCGATCGCTGACGTACCTAGAGGCGATGATGCGCGTGATTCTTGCCAAAGGGCTTCTCGTCGCATCTGGGCCGGCTAGCACGAGTAGCGAGCACGGAATGCTCATACGCCGATACCTTCCCGGCGCCCTGACGACCGGCAGATCCGTGGCGACCAAGGTGGTGGCGCAAGCCGTTACCGACGCCTGGGCCAGGGCGGGCTCGGTCGGGTAGCCATGTCACCGTTTCGTACTCCACCAATGGAGTGGCCTTCGTGGCGGTGGGCGGTGCGGTCACTCTTCCCGGGCTGGCGGCCGCTCCGGATGCCGGTGTCTTCTCGACCTCCCATGATCCGCCCCGATACGACGTGAATGAGTTCACCGTTCCGACCGTTCAGTTGAAACGCTGAAGGAAGCCCCGGGCGCGACCCGCCAGGTCGCACCCGGGGCTTCGTCGTGCCGGACCGCCCATCTGCACGGACAATTACAGACCCGGAGCACCACTCCCTTCGTCCTCTCCGGGCCGCTCGATCGTCGACCGACGTCAGTAGGAGACGCAGCCCGCGGACCACCACTCCCCGTCGCCGCGCTCGGGATGAGCGACGGCGGAGAGCCCACTGGAGCCTCTCGACGAACGCCACCCGGCACCTCCTCGACCACGCCACGATCCACGCGGTTGAGGCAATATTCGACCTGTCCACTCGGTAACTTCCGCAAACATCACATGTATGATCTAATGGCTGTGCTCGCTCCGAGCCATCGCCACAGTCGTCGATACGTAAAGGACCCGTCATGGCCACTCCGCTCCCCGCCTTCCGAGGCAGGCGTCCGCGCCGCCTCCTCCTGAGCGCGACGGCAACGGCCGCCGCCTGCGGTCTCCTGCTCACCGGATGCTCCTCGGAGGATGCAGGTGGCGGGTCGGAGTTCGGCTTCGTCGCCGCTGTGCAGGATCCAGACAGTGCGATCACCGTCTGGGTCGACGCCGCCCGCGAGCCTGCCGCCGCCGCTTTCCAGGCTGCGAACCCCGACATCGAGATCAACGTCGAGACCTACGACGGAGGGGCCGACGGGTCAGGATCGTTCCAGACCAAGGTGAGCGCGTTCGACCAGGCGGGCGAGGGGTGGCCCGACGTAGTCTTCTCGACCCAGAACACCGACGCGTCGTGGGCGAGTCAGGGCGAGACCCCCTTCGCAGCCGTCCTGGACAAGGGTTTCCTCGATGACAAGTTCCTCTCGGGCTTCACTCCCGGCGCGCTGGACCCCCTGACCGTGGACGGCTCGCTCTACGGCCTCCGCAACGACCTCGCGCAGAACGTCCTCTGGTACGACCAGTCCCTGCTCGATGAGTTCGGCTACGAGCTCCCCACGACATGGGAGGAGTACGAGGCCCTCGGCGAGAAGGTGGCCGCGGAGCACCCCGGCTACATCGTCGGATCCGTCGGCGACTCCTGGGCTCCCGAGGTCTACTTCTGGGGTGCCAAAGCACCCGTGAACCAGGTCGAGGGCGTGAACGAGATCTCGGTCGACACGACAGACGAGCGCGCAGTCAAGATGGCCGGGCTCCTCGACACCCTGATCGACAACGGCACCGTCGTGCAGGACAGCGTGTTCGGGTCCGACTTCGTCAGCACCTACGCCGGTAAGGTCCTGCTCATGCCCGGCCCGATCTGGTACTCCGGCGCCATCTTCCAGAACCCCGACAACCTCGCCTCGGCCCCCGGCACCATCGGAGCGGGCCTCCCGCTCGCGTGGGACGGCGAAGACCCGGTGACCGGCAACGTGGGCGGCGGCACCTGGTTCGTCTCCAGCCACTCCAAGAACCTGGAGGCCTCGAAGGCGTTCGTCGAGTTCGTCACAAGCGACCCCGCCTACCAGGTGGAGCTCTCGCCCGGTTACCCCGCCTACGCCTCCGCCGGGAACGCCTGGCTCGACAAGCAGGCCGCCAGTGGATTCTTCGCCGGCGACTTCGCCGCGGACGTCCGCGCCTCCTCAGGTCTGGTCTGGGAGGGCTGGGGCTATCCCCGCTTCTCGCAGGCGGCCATCTGGGCCAAGACGGTCACGCCGGAGCTCGCTGCCGGCGCCTCGCTCGTCGATACCCTGCCCGCCTGGCAGACCGCGATCGAGAACGAGGCGCAGGTCAACGGATACACGGTGGCGAAGTAGCCGTGACCGCTCTCGCTGCAGCCGCCGCTGCCGCCGACCCCCTCCAGGGTCGGGGGCAGCCGCC
>NZ_JACYNU010000030.1:0-8049 GCF_014839455.1 Microbacterium sp. CFBP 8801
GGGCCGCCGCCGCTGACGCGGTGGCGCTAGAGGAGAGAGAAATGGTGGAGTCCATCGCACGCGTGCGACACATCCGCGTGACCCCTCAGAAGGCTCGTCGTGTCGTCGCGCTCATCAAGGGCAAGCAGGCCGAAGAGGCCCTCGCCATCCTGAAGTTCGCGCCCCAGGGCGCGAGCGAGCCGATCTACAAGCTCGTCGCCTCGGCGATCGCGAACGCTCGCGTCACCGCTGACAAGACGAACGAATACCTGGATGACGCCGACCTGTACGTGAAGAACGCGTACGTCGACGAGGGCACGACGCTCAAGCGTTTCCGTCCCCGTGCACAGGGTCGCGCCTTCCAGATCAAGAAGCGCACGAGCCACATCACGGTCGTGCTCGCGACGCCGGAAGACGCTGCTGCGGCCCCGGCGCGCGCCAACAAGAAGGCGAGCAAGTAATGGGACAGAAGGTCAACCCGTACGGCTTCCGCCTCGGCATCACCACCGACCACGTGTCGCGGTGGTTCTCGGACTCGACGAAGGCCGGTCAGCGTTACGCCGACTACCTCGCCGAGGACATCAAGATCCGTCGCCTGCTGACCACTTCGCTTGACCGCGCCGGTGTCAGCAACATCGAGATCGAGCGCACGCGTGACCGCGTCCGCGTCGACATCCACACCGCCCGTCCGGGCATCGTGATCGGTCGCCGCGGCGCCGAGGCCGAGCGCATCCGTGCCGACCTCGAGAAGCTCACCAGCAAGCAGATCCAGCTGAACATCCTCGAGGTCAAGAACCCCGAGGCCGATGCTCAGCTCGTCGCGCAGGGTGTCGCCGAGCAGCTCACCGCTCGTGTGGCGTTCCGCCGCGCGATGCGCAAGGGCCTGCAGGGCGCGCAGCGTGCCGGCGCCAAGGGTGTCCGCATCCAGGTGTCGGGTCGCCTCGGCGGCGCCGAGATGAGCCGCTCGGAGTTCTACCGCGAAGGTCGTGTGCCCCTGCACACCCTGCGCGCGAACATCGACTACGGCTTCTACGAGGCCAAGACCACCTTCGGGCGCATCGGCGTGAAGGTCTGGATCTACAAGGGCGACCTCACCAACAAGGAGCTCGCCCGCGAGCAGGCCAACGCGCCCAAGTCCCGCGGTCGTGACGACCGCGGTGGCGACCGTCGTCGTGGCCCGCGCAACGAGGCCCCCGTGGCAGAAGGAGCGTCGGCGTAATGCTCATCCCCCGCAAGGTCAAGTACCGCAAGCAGCACCACCCCGGCCGTTCCGGCCAGGCCACCGGTGGCACGCAGGTGTCGTTCGGTGAGTACGGTATTCAGGCGCTGACCCCCGCTTACGTGACCAACCGTCAGATCGAGTCCGCTCGTATCGCCATGACGCGTCACATCAAGCGTGGCGGAAAGGTGTGGATCAACATCTACCCCGACCGCCCCCTCACCAAGAAGCCGGCCGAAACCCGCATGGGTTCCGGTAAGGGTTCGCCCGAGTGGTGGGTCGCGAACGTCAAGCCCGGCCGCGTCCTCTTCGAGGTCGCGGGTGTCGACGAGCAGCTCGCTCGTGAAGCACTGACCCGAGCCATTCACAAGCTGCCCCTGAAGGCACGCATCATCAAGCGCGAGGAGGGCGACGCGTAATGGCGATCGGCACCAAGCAGCTCGCCCCGAGCGAGCTCGACACGTTCGAAGACCAGCGCCTCGTCGAGGAGCTGCGTAAGGCCAAGGAAGAGCTGTTCAACCTGCGCTTCCAGTCGGCCACCGGCCAGCTCGAAAGCCACGGTCGCATCCGTGCAGTCAAGCGCGACATCGCGCGTCTGTACACCGTGATCCGTGAGCGCGAGCTCGGCATCCGCGCCACCCCGGCCCCGGTCGAGGCGACGAAGGCGAAGAAGAGCAAGGCGAAGAAGGCGGACGCCGCTGACGACGCCGCGAAGGAAGAGGCGGAGTAATGGCTACCGCGAAGAAGGCAGAGGCCGAGGCGCAGGTCGTCGGTCACGAGCACTCTGAGAACGATGTGCGCGACGAGAACGCCCGCGGTTACCGCAAGGCGCGTCGTGGCTACGTCGTCAGCGACAAGATGGACAAGACCATCGTCGTCGAGGTCGAAGACCGCGTGAAGCACCCGCTCTACGGCAAGGTCATCCGCCGCACCTCCAAGGTCAAGGCGCACGACGAGACCAACTCGGCGGGCATCGGCGACCTGGTCGTCATCAACGAGACCCGTCCGCTGAGCGCCACCAAGCGCTGGCGCCTGGTCGAGATCCTCGAGAAGGCCAAGTAAGCCTCGCGCTTACTTGGAATCCAAGGAGTAAAAAGTGATTCAGAACGAATCCCGGCTGAAGGTCGCCGACAACACCGGCGCCAAGGAGCTGCTCACCATCCGCGTGCTCGGCGGCTCCAACCGTCGTTACGCGGGCCTCGGTGACGTCATCGTCGCCACGGTCAAGGACGCGATCCCCGGTGGAAACGTCAAGAAGGGCGACGTGGTCAAGGCTGTCGTCGTCCGTGTCGTGAAGCAGACCCGCCGTCCCGACGGCTCATACATCAAGTTCGACGAGAACGCCGCCGTGATCCTGAAGAGCGACGGGGAGCCCCGCGGCACCCGCATCTTCGGACCCGTCGGTCGTGAGCTTCGTGACAAGAAGTTCATGAAGATCGTCTCGCTCGCCCCGGAGGTCATCTGATCATGGCGAAAATCAAGAAGGGTGACCTGGTTCAGGTCATCACGGGCGCCAAGCCCGAGCGTGGCGGCGACCGCGGCAAGCAGGGCAAGGTCCTCGAGATCCTGACCGAGCAGAACCGCGTCATCGTCGAAGGCGTGAACTACGTCACCAAGCACAACCGCGTGGGCCAGTCCCAGCGCGGCACCAAGACCGGTGGCATCGAGACGTTCGAAGCCCCGATCCACATCTCCAACGTCGCGCTCGTCGACCCCTCGACCAAGAAGCCGACCCGCGTCGGCCGCCGGGTCGAGGAGCAGGTGAAGGACGGCGTCAAGCGCACCGTCCGCGTGCGCTTCGCGAAGAAGTCAGGCAAGGACCTCTGAACATGAGCACCGTGACTGCCGCGGAGACTGGCAAGATCCAGCCCCGCCTGAAGCAGAAGTACAACGCCGAGATCAAGAAGGCTCTGCAGGAGGAGTTCGGTTACCCGAACGTCATGCAGATCCCCGGACTGGTCAAGGTCGTCGTGAACACCGGTGTCGGCGAGGCCGCTCGCGACAGCAAGGTGATCGATGGTGCGGTCGACGACCTCACCAAGATCACCGGTCAGAAGCCCGTCGTCACCAAGGCTCGCAAGTCCATCGCGCAGTTCAAGCTGCGCGAGGGTCAGGCGATCGGCGCGCACGTCACCCTCCGCGGTGACCGCGCGTGGGAGTTCGTGGACCGTCTCGTCAACCTCGCTCTGCCCCGTATCCGCGACTTCCGCGGTCTCTCGGCCAAGCAGTTCGACGGCAACGGCAACTACACCTTCGGTCTCCAGGAGCAGTCCGTGTTCCACGAGATCGATCAGGACCGCATCGACCGCGTGCGTGGATTCGACATCACCATCGTCACCACCGCGAAGACGGACGAGGAAGGCCGCTCGCTGCTGCGTCAGCTCGGCTTCCCCTTCCAGTCGGCCGACGCTCAGGCCTGAACTCGGGCCCCCGGGTTTCCGGGGGCCCCTCATCGAAGGTCGGCTGTCGCGTAACGGCAGTCGAAACCTCATGAACGAAAGAAGCAACACATGACGATGACAGACCCGGTCGCAGACATGCTGACCCGTCTGCGCAACGCGAACTCGGCTCACCACGACTCCGTGTCGATGCCGAACTCGAAGCTGAAGACGAACATCGCCCAGATCCTCAAGCAGGAGGGTTACATCGCCGACTGGACCGTCGAAGACGCCCGTGTCGGCCAGACCCTCAACATGACGCTGAAGTACGGCCCGAACCGCGAGCGGTCGATCGCCGGCATCAAGCGCGTCTCCAAGCCCGGCCTCCGCGTGTACGCGAAGTCGACCGAGGTCCCCACGGTCCTCGGCGGGCTCGGCGTCGCCATCCTGTCCACCTCCTCCGGTCTCCTCACCGACCGTCAGGCCGAGCAGAAGGGCGTCGGCGGGGAAGTCCTCGCCTACGTGTGGTGATCTGAGAATGTCGCGTATCGGACGTCTTCCCATCGACATCCCCGCTGGCGTCACCGTTTCGGTGAACGGCCGGGAGGTCGCCGTCAAGGGCCCCAAGGGCGAGCTCGAGCTCACCATTGCCCAGCCCCTCGAGGTGTCGGTCGAAGAGAACCAGGTTCTCGTCACCCGCCCCGACGATGAGCGCGAGTCGCGGTCGCTCCACGGCCTGACCCGCACGCTCATCAACAACAACATCATCGGTGTCACCCAGGGCTACACCAAGGGCCTCGAGGTCGTCGGTACGGGTTACCGCGTGGCGCAGAAGGGCAGCTCGATCGAGTTCGCCCTCGGCTTCTCGCACCCCGTCCTGATCGAGCCGCCCGCAGGTATCACCCTCACGGTCGAAGGCAACAACAAGGTCACCGTGAGCGGCATCGACAAGCAGGCCGTCGGCGAGGCCGCCGCCAACATCCGCAAGATCCGCAAGCCCGAGCCGTACAAGGGCAAGGGTGTGCGGTACGCGGGCGAGGTTGTGCGCCGCAAGGCCGGAAAGAGTGGTAAGTAGCCATGGCTGTCAAGACAAAGTCCGTCGCCCGTGCCCGTCGCCACGCGCGCCTTCGCAAGAAGGTCGTCGGCACCGAGCTGCGTCCCCGTCTCGTCGTGACGCGCTCGGCGCGCCACGTGTTCGTCCAGGTCGTGGACGACAGCAAGGGCCACACCGTGGCCTCTGCCTCCACCCTCGAGACCGACCTGCGCGGGTTCGACGGTGACAAGACCGCCAAGGCCCGCAAGGTCGGCGAACTCGTCGCCGAGCGTGCCAAGGCCGTGGGCGTCGCCGACGTCGTGTTCGACCGTGGCGGTAACCGCTACGCCGGCCGTGTCGCCGCGATCGCCGACGGAGCTCGCGAAGGAGGGCTGAACCTGTGAGTGACAACAAGGAGACCGAAGTGACCGAGCAGACTGCACCGGTAGAGGGTGCGGCTGCGGCCACGGCCCCCGCCGAGCGTGAGCGCGAGCCGCGTCGCGGTGGTCGCGAGCGCAACACCAACCAGCGCGACCGTGGTTCGCGCGACCGCAACGAGAGCCAGTTCCTCGAGCGCGTCGTGACGATCAACCGCGTCTCGAAGGTGGTCAAGGGTGGTCGTCGCTTCAGCTTCACGGCGCTCGTCGTCGTGGGTGACGGCAACGGTGTCGTGGGCGTCGGTTACGGCAAGGCCCGCGAAGTCCCCCTCGCCATCTCCAAGGGTGTCGAAGAGGCCAAGCGCAACTTCTTCCGCGTCCCGCGTTCGGGTTCGACCATTCCCCACCCCGTCCAGGGTGAGGCTGCCGCCGGTGTGGTGCTCCTGCGCCCCGCCGCTGCCGGTACCGGTGTTATCGCCGGTGGTCCCGTCCGCGCCGTCCTCGAGTGCGCCGGCATCCACGATGTCCTGTCGAAGTCGCTCGGCTCGTCGAACACGATCAACATCGTGCACGCGACCGTCGCAGCCCTGAAGCAGCTCGAAGAGCCCCGCGCCGTGGCAGCCCGCCGTGGCCTGGAGTTCGACCAGGTCGCCCCGGCCCGCCTCGTGCGCGCCGAGGCCGCCGCCCAGAAGGTAGGTGCCTGATGGCCGAGCGTCTGAAGGTCACGCAGATCAAGTCCAAGGTGAGCGAGAAGCAGAACCAGCGTGACACGCTGCGTTCGCTCGGTCTCAAGCGGATCGGCGACTCGGTCGTCCGTCCCGACGACGCGCAGACGCGCGGTTACGTCAAGACCGTCGCCCACCTCGTCAAGGTTGAGGAGATCGACTAATGGCTGACAAGAAGGACGAGACCGCAACGGTCGCCGCCCCGAAGAAGGCCTCGGCCCGTAAGACGGCTGAGAAGAAGGAAGCCCCCGCGGCGCGCCCCGGCGTGCTGAAGGTCCACCACCTGCGTCCCGTCCCGGGAGCCCACAAGGCCAAGACCCGCGTGGGTCGCGGTGAGGGCTCGAAGGGTAAGACCGCCGGTCGCGGTACCAAGGGAACCAAGGCCCGCTACCAGGTCCGGGTCGGCTTCGAGGGTGGGCAGATGCCGCTGCACATGCGCACCCCGAAGCTCCGTGGCTTCAAGAACCCGTTCCGCGTCGAGTACCAGGTCGTGAACCTGGACAAGCTCGCCGAGCTCTACCCGCAGGGTGGCGACGTGACCGTCGCCGGCCTCGTGGCCAAGGGTGCCGTCCGCAAGAACGAGAAGGTCAAGGTGCTCGGCACCGGCGACATCTCGGTCGCGCTGACCGTCTCGGTCGACAAGGTCTCCGGCTCCGCTGAGCAGAAGATCGTCGCCGCCGGCGGTTCCGTCAACTGACGCACGACCCCTGAGGGGCCGGCGGCCTTACGGCCGTCGGCCCCTTCTGGGTTAGTCTGATTTGGTGTGCGCCCTGCGGCGTGCCGAGATCGTTCTGGAGGAATCCCCTTGTTCAGCGCCATCGCGCGGGTTTTCCGCACGCCCGACCTGAGGCGGAAGATCGCCTTCACGCTGGGCATCATCGCCATCTACCGGCTCGGTGCCCACGTCCCCACGCCCTTCGTCGACTTCCCCAACGTCCAGCAGTGTCTGAACCAGTCGGGCGGCACCGAGGGGCTGCTGTCGCTGGTCAACCTCTTCTCGGGCGGCGCACTGCTGCAGCTGTCGATCTTCGCGCTCGGCGTCATGCCCTACATCACGGCCACCATCATCGTGCAGCTCCTGCGCGTCGTGATCCCGCACTTCGAGACCCTCTACAAAGAGGGCCAGGCGGGGCAGGCCAAGCTCACCCAGTACACGCGCTACCTGACGATCGCTCTGGCTCTGCTGCAGTCGACGACCCTCGTCACCGTGGCCCGCTCGGGACAGCTGTTCGGCTCGGCCGGCATCCCCGAGTGCCAGCAGCTGCTCACCAATGACATCTGGTGGGCGCAGCTGCTCATGATCATCACCCTGACCGCCGGCACCGGCCTGGTCATGTGGTTCGCCGAGCTGGTCACCGAGCGCGGTGTCGGCAACGGCATGTCGATCCTGATCTTCACCTCGATCGCGGCGACGTTCCCCGGCGCCATGCTGTCGATCCTCACCTCGCGCGGCGTGGAGGTCTTCCTCCTCGTCCTCGCCGTGAGCATCGTGATCGTCGCACTGGTCGTCTTCGTCGAGCAGTCCCAGCGCCGCATCCCCGTGCAGTACGCGAAGCGCATGGTCGGGCGTCGCACCTACGGCGGCACGAACACCTACATCCCGATCAAGGTGAACATGGCCGGCGTCGTGCCCGTCATCTTCGCCTCGTCGCTGCTGTACATCCCCGCCCTCATCGCGCAGTTCAACCAGCCGCAGGCGGGCCAGGAGCCGGCCGGTTGGGTGACCTGGATCTCGCAGTACCTCACGCGCGGCGACCACCCGCTCTACATGCTCGTGTACTTCCTGCTGATCGTCGGCTTCACGTACTTCTACGTGGCCATCACCTTCAACCCGGTCGATGTCGCCGACAACATGAAGAAGTACGGCGGGTTCATCCCCGGCATCCGTGCGGGTCGTCCGACGGCCGAGTACCTCGACTACGTGTTGACGCGCATCACCCTGCCGGGATCCATCTACCTCGGTCTGATCGCGCTGCTGCCGCTCGTGGCGCTGGCGACGGTCGGGGCAAACCAGAACTTCCCGTTCGGCGGAGCATCGATCCTCATCATCGTGGGTGTCGGTCTCGAGACGGTGAAGCAGATTGACGCGCAACTCCAGCAGCGTCACTACGAAGGGCTGCTGCGATGACCGCGCGTCTTCTGATCGTGGGGCCCCAGGGCTCGGGCAAGGGAACGCAGGGCGTCCGCGTCGGCGACGCCCTCGGCATCCCGGTCGTCTCGACGGGCGACGTCTTCCGTTCGAACGTCGCCGAGGGAACAGACCTCGGTCTGCAGGTGAAGTCGATCATCGACGGGGGAGACCTCGTCCCCGATGAACTGACGAGCGCGGTCGTGCGCG
>NZ_JACYNU010000031.1:0-7607 GCF_014839455.1 Microbacterium sp. CFBP 8801
CGCCTCGGCGACGAGCGAGGTCGCGGTGACGCGGACGAGCTGTCGCTCCTCAATGGAGCGTTGCACGCGTTGCGTTCCCGCGTTTGTTCTGCGCGGGCGCCAGAGCGTCACGATCGAGTCCTCCCCTTCATGCCGGCGGGACCGTCGGCGTGATTAACTCTACGACATGCCGAGTTCCAGTGAGGTCGGAGCGGGGGTGGATGGTCCTAATTACTCTGCATCTTGTAGAGTAAAGGTGATTCGACTCCCAGGAAAGGCTCACCCATGCCCGTACAAAGATCTCGCGCAGCTGCGACCCTCGCCGCGGTCGTCGTGGCTGGCGTCCTCGCCGGTTGTTCCGCGGCCCCCGCTCCGACTGCCGAGGTCGAAGGGGACGCCCAAGCCGGAGGCTCGACGGCGTACCCGCTCACCGTCGACAACTGCGGATACGAGCAGACCTTCACCGAAAAGCCTTCCCGTGTCGTGCTTCTGAACAGCATGTCCGTTGCCGAGGTGGAAACTCTTATCCTGCTCGGGCTCGAGGACACGATCCTGGCGAACGCTCAGAACTATGGAATCTCCGATCACCCGGACATGGTCGAGAAAATCGACGCCCTTCCCACCGGTGACGTGGAGATGGCGGGCCTCTTCGAGATTCCCGCCGAGCAGCTCTTTGCGCTCAAGCCGGACCTGGTGATCGCGACTGCCTCTGGAGGATTCGATCCCAGCATGGGGCAGGCCTCGCGGGAAGAGCTGGCAGAGCTCGGCATCAATACGCTCGTCAGCCCCGCCAACTGCGCGATGGGCAAAGAGAATCCCACGGACGCCGAGATCGTGGCGCTGGAAGATGCCACCGTCGAGTCATCGTTCGAGTTCGTCACCCTGGTCGGCGATGTCTTTGATAAGCAGGCCGAAGCGGAAGCGCTCGTAACCGACCGTCGAGCTCGAATCGACGCGGTGTCGGCCGCGGTGGAGGGACTCGACAAGCCCAAGGCGCTCATCGTTGTTCCCTCGATGTCGATGATGATGCCGAGCGGCATGCCCGCCGTGTTCTTGGGCGGAATCTTCGATGACCTTCTCGCCCGGGCCGGAACCACGGGATCGCTCGACGGCATCGGGCTCGATCTCAGATCGTCCCTCAATATCAACCCGGAACATCTGTCATCTGCAGACGTAGATCTGCTTGTGATCGTGGGATTCATGCGGGACGAGGATCTCGATGCGGAGGCCGCAAAGCTGTTCGAAGAGTATCCAGAGTGGGACGCAGCCAAGACGAACAACTACGTCAGCGTTTCTGATGGGGTGTACGTGGGGCCGACGAACGCCGAGGCGATCGAGAAGATCGCGGAGGCCGCTCATCCTGACGCCTTCTAGCGCCGGGGCTGCGGGGTTTGCCCGGACGGCCAAGCCCCGCAGGTCGCTCGCCGCATGGCTGGTCTCGCTGGCGATCGCCACGGTAGTGGCCTCGGTTTTCGCCGTGATGATCGGGAGCGTGTACCTGAGCCCCTCGGTCGTCATCGGCACAGTCGTGGGAAATCTCACGGGCGACCTGAGCGCGGTAGATCCGCTGGACCAGAAGATCGTGTGGCAGCTGCGCGTTCCTCGTGTGCTCCTGGCGGGGGTCGTCGGAGCGGGCCTGTCGCTCGCTGGCGCTGCTCTGCAAGGGCTGCTGCGCAACCCCCTCGCCGACCCGTACATCATTGGGGTTTCGTCCGGCGCCTCCCTCGGCGCGGTGCTAGTAATGACCCTCGGCTCGGGGGCGCTCCTCGGCCTCACTACGTCGACCGCCGCCTTCGCGGGTGCGATCGCTGTCCTAGCTCTCGTGTACGCCTTCGCTCAACGCTCCGGTTCCTTCACCGACATGCGACTCGTGCTCTCGGGTGTCGCGTTGGGCTATGTGGCGATGTCCGGTACGAGTTTCGCGCAGCTGCACGCTGAGCCTGGAGAGATTCGCGGGATGCTGTTCTGGATGATGGGCAGCGTCGGCGGAGCGCGGTGGGAGACCTTGCTCATCCCCGCGGTCACGTTGGTGCTGGCGGGCGGATGGCTGCTCACGCAAGCGCGGGGCTTGAATGCGCTCGCCCTCGGAGATGACGACGCGGTTGCCGTGGGGGTGGATTTGCGGACCTTTCGGCTCGGTCTCCTTCTGACCTCAGCCGTGCTTACCGCTGTGGCAGTGAGCGTCGCAGGAGGAGTGGGGTTCGTCGGCTTGATCATCCCGCACGCGATGCGTCTGATCGTCGGAGCGGACTACCGGCGGCTGCTGCCGGTGACCGCGGTCGCCGGTGCGCTCTTTCTGATCATCGTCGATCTGATAGCCCGCACCATCGGAAGCCCCAACGAGTACCCGCTCACCATCTTCACTGCACTTATCGGCGGCCCTTTCTTCCTTTGGCTGATGCGATCCTCCGGCGGCCGATCGTGAGGGTGCGGCTGGAGAACCTCGGGATCAGCCTCGGTGGACACCGATTCATCGACGGGATGAACCTTGAGATCCCAGAAGGCTCCTTCACGGCGATCGTCGGTCCGAACGGCTCAGGGAAGTCCACCGTTCTGAGGGCCATGTACCGTGCGCTCACGCCCGACTCGGGGCAGGTGCTCATGGGGGAGACGGATGTCGCGACCATCAGACCTCGCGCGGCCGCACGGCTGCGCGCTGTGGTCACCCAACATCAAACGGCCAACGAATCCCTTCTTGTCCGTGACATCGTCGCCACCGGTCGTCATGCGCATCAGAAGTGGTACATGTCCGAATCTGCCGCAGACCGGGACATAGCTCGCAGAATGCTCTCGCAGTGCGGAGCCGGACACCTCCTCGACCGGCAGTACATCACGCTCTCCGGTGGCGAGCGGCAGCGTGTGTTGCTGGCGCGGGCCCTATCGCAAGACGCAGCCGTGCTTCTTCTCGATGAACCCACCAACCATCTCGATGTCACCGCGCAACACGAGCTACTCGCGCTGCTCGACTCTGTCGCTCTGACGCGGATTGTTGTCCTCCATGACCTGGACCATGCGGTCGCCCACGCAGATCATCTGGTGGTCATGCATAAAGGGGAGATCCGTGCCGCGGGTCGTCCCGTGGAGGTGTTGACGACGGAGCTTACCGAAGAGGTGTTCGGATGCCGATCACGAGTGATAGAACATCCTCTGACCGGACGTTCGCTCGTCGTCACGGCGCCGCTTGACCGTTGAGCGCCGCCGCAAGGTATCGACCAGTGGCGCTGGCGGAAGAACTCGCCACCTGCTCGGGCGTGCCGCATACGACGATGTGTCCGCCGGATGTTCCTCCGCCAGGGCCCATGTCTATGACGTAGTCGGCGTTTGCGATCACGTCGAGGTCGTGCTCGATCACGATCACGGTGGCGCCCCTCGAGCGCAATCGCTCGAGCACGTCCAAGAGCACTCGCGTGTCGAGAGGATGCAATCCGATGCTGGGTTCATCGAGCACGAACAGAGTGTCAGATTGATTGCGGGAGAGCTCAGTGGCCAACTTGAGGCGCTGTGCTTCTCCGCCCGATAGTGCCGGAGTGTTCTCCCCGAGTGTGAGGTACCCGAGCCCTAGATCGATCAGCGTCTGCAGCTTGGTGCGGACTTTGGGTAGATCGGGAACCCGCTCCGCGGCCTGTCTAACGGTGAGCTCGAGCAGTTTCGGCAGTGAAAGCGCGTCGCCTCCTGCTGCAGGGCGGATGAGAGTGTGGGCGTGCGGTGAATACCGACTCCCGTGACAGTCGGGACAAGGGATGTCCACATCGGGCAGGAATTGCACGTCGAGCACGACATGTCCGGTGCCCTCGCACCTCGGGCAACGCAGCGACCCGGTGTTGTAAGAGAAGTCTGCCGCGGCGAGTCCTTTCGCCACTGCTTCGGGCATTGCAGCGTAAGCGCGCCGTAGCTCGTCGAGCACGCCGCTGTAGGTGGCGATGGTCGATCGAGCGTTCGTGCCTATGGGCGTGGAGTCGACGACGTTCACCCGTTGGATCCCTGGCGCCTCCACGGCGGCCACATGCTCGGGCAGGCTATGGGAGTCGTACGCAGCGCGAAGCGCGGGGACGAGACTGTCGAGGACGAGAGTGGTCTTGCCCGACCCTGACATGCCCGTGACGGCCGTGATTCGTCCCAGGGGAACACTCGTGTCAAGGGCGTGAACTGTATGAATGGGAGTAGTGAGGAGAGTGATGCGCCCTCGGTCGAAAATGTTCTCCTCGGGGCTGCGTTGACGCACGACAACCGGTTCGCGACCAGACAGAAAACCGCCGATGAGAGATCTGCGATTCGCGCTCACGTCGGCCACAGTGCCAGAGGTGACGAGGGATCCTCCGTTCGTGCCCGAGCCCGGCCCGACCTCTATGATCCAGTCCGCTTCCCGGAGAATCTGTACGTCGTGGTCGACGAGGACGACCGAGTTTCCGTCTGAAAGCAGGTCGCGGATCACCCCGAGGAGGCCATCCACATTGGCTGGGTGCAGGCCCACCGAAGGTTCGTCGAGAACGTACAGCACCCCCGTCGTTTCGTTCCGCACTGCCCTCGCAAGTTGCACGCGTTGTCGCTCGCCGGTCGAGAGGCTGGAGCTGGTGCGGTCAAGCTGTAGGTAGCCGAGACCGAGTTCGATGAGCCGGCGCGCCATCTGCCCGTACTGATCAACGATGAGATGAGCCATGGGACGCATGTCCGCGGGGAGCGCGTCGGCGACAGTGGTTACCCAGCTGACGCTCTCGTCGAGACTCATCGCCGCGATCTCGGCGAGATCGAATCCGCCCACGTGCGTTCCGCGCGCTTCCTCACTGAGCCGGGTGCCGTGGCAGGTACTGCAGGTCTGGGTGGTGATGAACTTGTTAACCCGGGCGAGACCCTTCTCGCTGGTCGCATTGCTCAGAGCTTCCTGCACAGCGCGTCGCGCATTTCGGTAGGTGAAGTCCAGCTCGAAGAGCTTGCCGTTCTTCGAACGGACCGCGATGTGCCGCTTAGCCTGCGGGCCGTTCATCACGATCTCTCGCTCGCTGCCGGTGAGCGCCGAGTATGGGACGTCAGTGCGCACCCCCATCTCTGCGACGACCTGCGGCATGACCGTGAGGCCGAACATGCTCCAGGCGACGACCGCGCCGTCGGCGATGGTCTTCGACATGTCCGGAACCAGCGCATCGTCATCGATCTCGCGCGCGACGCCGGTGCCGGAGCATGAGGGGCATGCGCCGCTCGAGTTGAACGCGAGCGACTCCGCTCCCGGTGGAGAGAAGGTCGCGTTGCACACGGGGCAGACCAGATCTCGGTTTGCGGCGACGTCAATGGTGGGACCGAGTCGATGTCCGTTGGGGCAGAGGTGCTCGCCGAGCCTGGAGAACATGATTCGCAGGACGTTGAGCAACTCCGTGGACGTGCCGAACGTTGAACGAACGCCGGGAACGCTGGGCCGTTGACGAAGCGCCAGTGCCGCGGGCACGTGCCGCACGGAATCCACGGACGCTCGTGCTGCGTGGGACATTCGCCGCCGGGTGTAGGTAGACAAGGCTTCGATGTAGCGGCGCGACCCCTCCGCGTACAGGACACTCATTGCCAGCGAGGATTTTCCTGATCCCGAGACGCCGGCGATTGCCACCATCTGTCGTAGGGGAACATCCACATCGATGTTCTTCAGGTTGTGGACGCGGGCGCCACGTATCTCGGTGACCATCGGAAGGTCGGGGTCCTGGCGCGGTGCGTGCTCGATCATCGAAATGTACCGCACCGAGTGCTAGTGGCCTACGGGCGGCTCGATGATGGAGTCTTCTGGCTTCCGGATCAACATCGCCCCAGCGATCAGAGGAAGAGACGCAACGGCGGCCAGCGTAAACGCGGCTTGCGCGCCCGACGCACTTGCAGCCAACGCGCTCGCCCCCCTAGAGACCTCGCTCGCGGAGACCGCCGACATGATGGTGATCATCAACGCGATTCCGGCTGCGCCGGACACTTGCTGAACGGTGCCGAGCACTGCGGATCCGTGCGAGTAGAACTGTGGGCTCAGAGATCCGAGGGAAGCAGTGAACAAGGGGGTGAACGATAGCGCGAGACCCATGGACAGCACAGTCTGCACGACGGCGATAGCCCATACCGGTGTGAACTCATCGAAGGTCGTGAAGATCCAGAGCATCGCACTCGCGATGACTGCACCCGGTATCAGCAGAGTCCTCGTACCCCGTGCATCGTAAACCCGCCCGATGAACGGTCCGGCAAGTCCCATCGCAAGTGCGCCAGGAAGGACGACGAGCCCCGTCTCGAGCGCCGAACTCCCGAGAACTGTCTGCATATAGAGGGGAAGCACCGTGATGGTGCCGAAGAAGCCGAGCGCCAGCAGCCCCATCTGAGCGATGGAGAGAGAGAAGTTCGCGGACCGGAACACGCTGAGGTCGAGCAGGGCGTCGTTCGTGCGCTGCAGCCTGATCTGTCGCCACCCGAACAAGCCGAGCGCGATGGCGCCGATGCCGAACGATGCGATGAGCGTGAAGGTCGCCACTGAGTTAGCGGCCATGTCCTCTATGGCGCCTTCGCCATGCGCCGTCGATCCACCAACCTGGCTGAGGCCGAACACGAGCCCACCAAATCCCAGAGCGGAGAGAACCACCGAAAGCACGTCGATGTGCACCTTGGAGGTCTCGCCAACACTGTGAATCCATCGCGCGCCGACCACCAGTGCAACGATGGCGATGGGCAGTACCACGCCGAATATCCAGCGCCAACCGGCCGTATCGAGGAGCAGCCCGGACATTGTCGGGCCGATAGCGGGAGCTAGAGACATGACGATGCTGACGCGTCCCATCATCCGACCTCGAGTAGAGGTGGGAACCAATCGCATGATCGTGGTCATGAGGAGTGGCATCATGATCGCCGTACCGGATGCCTGCACTACTCGTGCCACGAGGAGCACCTCGAATCCGGGCGAGACTACGGCAATCAGCGTGCCCAGAGTGAAGAGGCCCATCGCCAGGACGAAAACGGAGCGCGTCGTGATGCGCTGGAGTAGGAATCCCGTTGTGGGGATGACCACCGCCATCGTCAGCATGTAGGCGGTGGTCAACCACTGTGCAGCGACCGCGGTGATGCCCAGGTCGTCGATGAGATGCGGAATCGCGACACCCATCGTCGTCTCGTTGAGAATCGCAACGAAAGCCGCTCCGAGCAACAGCCAGATGACGCGGTTGCTCTCGGAGGTCACGCCACTTCCGGCGTCTTTCTGGGTTACATCCACGGCCTCTACCTGTCCTTGAGAGGCGACGATCCACGAGAACGCTCCGAGCTAGCTGCCGGAAATCCGTGGTTCGTCATCTCCGGTCTGCAATGCGCGAACGGGTGTCCGCCGACCCAGATTATTCTACAAGGCGTAGAGGTGAGTCGGATGCGGAGTTCGTTGTAGACGGTCGTGTCTCGTCGAGGAACGCGCGTTCGATCCACGGCGGACTCGGGCAGATGCTGCCACGGTGAGACTTCGATTCCTGGGCTGATGTCGAAGCTCATCACATGCCGCTGCGTCGTTGATCGTGGGTAAAGAGTGAGAAAGTTCGGCGAAAGATCGCCCCGATTGAGGTGCGCACCTGAAAGGTCAGGAACCGCGGAATGACAAGGAAGCTGTGCTCGAGGGTGCCGCTGGAAGGTGCTCC
>NZ_JACYNU010000032.1:0-3986 GCF_014839455.1 Microbacterium sp. CFBP 8801
GGGCGGCGGGGTGACGCGAGCCCGCAGAGCGTCGGGGGCGGCGCGGTCGCACAAGCCCGTTGAGTGTCCAGGACACGCCGCGCGACGAGGGGCACGAGCGGCGTGTCTTGGACACTCAACGAAAAGAGGGAGGCACGCGACGCGAGCGGGGCGACGCGCGGCGGCGAGCGGGCCGCGCATCCGCGTTAGCGTTGACCCACGCCGCCGACGCCGCGAGAGGACCGGATGACCCTGCACGACGAGACCCCTCCCCCGGCCGCGGACGCGCTCGCCACCGCCCCGACGCACCCCGACACGGTCGTGGGCAACCCGGCCTCGCGGGTCCACCCCGACCACGACGACGCGCGCGCCGACCCGTGGTCGATCGATCTGGAGCGCATCCAGTTCTCGCCGTACTTCTCCCGCCTCTCGGCCGTGACCCAGGTGGTGTCACCGTCGATCGGCGGCGCCCCCGTGCACAACCGCCTCACGCACACGCTCAAGGTCAGCGCGATCGCCCGCGTGGTGGCCCTGCAGCTGAACACCCGGTCGCGCCGAGCGGGCGAAGGCGACGTCTGCAACGCCACGGTCGTCGAGGCCGCGGCCTACGCGCACGACCTCGGGCACCCGCCGTTCGGACACCTCGGCGAGTCGACGCTCGACCGCCTCGCCCGCACCGAGCTCGGCCTCGCCGACGGCTTCGAGGGCAACGCGCAGACCTATCGCATCCTCACCGCCCTCGACGTCGTCGAGAACGCGCCCCGCGGACTCAACCTCACGGCCGCGGTGCGCTCCGCCTCGGCGAAGTACCCCTGGGCGCCGACGGTCGACGCCGCCGACATCGAGCGGATCGGCCCGCCCCGCGGCATCCGTCGCTCCTCCGACGGCGCGTACCGCGTGCACAAGTACTCGGCCTACGACCTCGATCTCGACGACCTCGTCGAAGCGCGTCGGGGAGTGGATGCCGAGCCCCTGCGCCAGAGCATCGAGGGCGCCGTGATGGACCTGGCCGACGACATCGCGTACTCGGTGCACGACGTCGACGACTTCTACCGCGCGGGGATCCTCGACCATGCCCCCATCGCGGCGGAGTTCCGCGGCTGGCTCGACGACGTGCTCGAGTGGCGCTCCCGCGACGACGCCGAGGTGCGCGCCGAGCTCGCCCCCGGTGCGGCACTGGAGCGGCTGCGCCGCAAGATGCGCCGTGACGACCCGTGGATCGCCGACGATGAAGCCTTCCTCGCCGCGGTCAGCGACGTGGATGCCGAGATGGTCACCGACCTGCTCGCCCGCCCGTTCGACGGCTCGTTGACGGCCGAGCGGCGCCTGGCCTCGTTCACCGACCGGTGGATCCGCCGGTTCCAGGAGTCGGCGCAGCTACGCCCGCTCGACACCCCGCGGGCCGGTCCCGTCGTGCTGTCGCCGTGGGCCTGGCACCACGTCGAGGTGCTGAAGTTCGTGCACAAGCGGTTCGTGCTCAGCCGACCCGACCTGGCGATCCAGCAGCGGGGGATGAGCCGCATCCTCGCCCGCTCGGTGCGCGCCCTCGGCGAGTGGCTCGACGACGACCTCGACCGCGCGCGCACGCCGCGGCGCCTGCGCGAACTCATCGCCCTCGCGCACGAGCAGTACGCGCAGCTCCCCGCCGATCGCCGCCCCTCGGATGCCGATGCCGAGACGCTCGCGCGCTCCCGCGGAATCGTCGACTACGTGGCATCCCTCACCGATTCGCAGGCATTCGCGCTGTCGGAGGCGATCTCGGGACGAGCGGATCGGCTGTGGGCACTGGGGCAGCGACTGTGATGCCCCGGCGCCGACGGGCCGGCGGCGCCCCGCTCAGGGAATGAGACGCGCCGCGCGGTACCGCTCGAAGAGCCGCGTGAAGGAGTCGCGCGTGCGGTGATGCTCGGTGAAGCCCGCGAGACGACTCTTCGACATGTCGGTCATCACCTCGATGTCACGCCCCAGATCGGCGTCGGTGTGCCACCACGAGGCCACCCGCGTGAGGTCGGACTCGATCAGGCCGTGCTGCTCCACGATCTCGGCCCACAGGGGTGCCGCGTCAGCCATCTGCTGCTCGAAGGGGCGGGGAGCGGTGTCGAAGCCTTCGGCCTCGACTCCGAGGTCGGCGGCGATCCGCGGCCACATCCAGCGCCAGCGGAACACGTCGCCGTTCGCCGTGTTGAACGCCTCGTCCGCGCCCTCGGGATGGGTGGCCGCCCACACCATCTGATTCGCCAACAGATCCGCATCGGTCACGTCGGTCAGCCCGTTCCACTGCGTCTCACTGCCGGGGAAGATGAACGGTCGACCGGTGTGGCGACTGATCGCGGCAGCGACGGCGATCGTGAGGCCCATGTTCATCGCGTTGCCGACCGCGTGCCCCAAAACGGTGTGCGAGCGGTGCACCGACCAGGTGAATCCTTGACGATGCGCGGCCGCGAAGACCTCGTCTTCTTGCGCGTAGTAGAAGTTGTCGACGTCGAGGCGCGGCTCG
Source organism: Microbacterium sp. CFBP 8801 (assembly GCF_014839455.1). Taxonomy (NCBI): domain Bacteria; kingdom Bacillati; phylum Actinomycetota; class Actinomycetes; order Micrococcales; family Microbacteriaceae; genus Microbacterium; species Microbacterium sp. CFBP 8801. Next base: position 2,477 of record NZ_JACYNU010000032.1, read on the forward strand.
TCCTCGTGGAACGGGGTGTCGGGCATGTCCCCCTGGCCGTAGGCCTCGAAGGGGCCGAGGTAGTGCTTCAACCCGGTCATCAGCGCGACGTGGCGTACCGGGGCGTCGGTGAGCGCCGCGAGCAGGTCGCGCACCATTCCCCCGTTGACGGCGATGTTCTCGGCCTCGGTGTCCTGCCGCGACCACGCGGTGAAGAACACGTGCGTGACCGGAACGCCTCGCAGCGCGTCGGTCAGCGCGGTCGGCGAGCGCAGATCGGCGGACCGCCACGTCACTCCCGTTAGCGCCGCTCCGGGCCGACGCGACAGTGCCGTCACCTCCCAGCCGTCGTCGACCAGACGGTCGAGGAGGGCGCTCCCGGCGATACCGGTGGCGCCGACGACGAGGGCGTGTGAGGAGTCTGTCAAAACGGGGGTTCCCATCGGGTCGAGGTGAACCGGGGGAAACCACCGGCAGAGGGCCGGTATTCCACATTCGGCGGCGGGGATCGTCCGACGGGGGTTTCGGATACCGGGTCGCGCGCGCGAACATGGACGGATGAAGTCCGCTCACCCGAGCGCCGGCGACCCCTGGCCTCACGACATGGTCGTCTCGATCGAGGACCGGCCGCATTCCGCGTGGGAGATGCTGTGGGTCCGCGAGGCTTATGGGCTCGCGCCTTCCGGGGACCTCCCTCCCCCCTTGATCGATCCGCCCGCACCCGCGACACGCTCGCTGGGTCGGACGGAACGCGCGCGCTGGGAGGCAGCCTGGTCCTCGCTGTGGACGCCGGTCATCGAGCACGCGGGGCGGCCCACCGACACCCCGGCCATGGATCGCCTCCTCCGCCAAGACCTGTCGGCTGATGAGCGCGCGACTCTCCTCGCGGAAGTCACCGGTCCGTCCTGGAGCGACGAGTTCGGCCACGAGGTGTTCCACGACCCGTCGTACCGCGACGCGGAGGAGCGTTCTCTCGAGGCCTGGCGCACGACTCGCCCCCGCCGGCTCGACGATCTCCCGGAGAGGCGCGATGTCGTCGCCCTCGCCCCTGCGTGGCGCAGAGGCCTCATCAGGGTCATCGTGATCCCCTGCCGCGGCTCTTACGTCCGCACCCTCGGCCCGGCCGGGCTGCTCGTCACCACCGAGGTCCGCGACGACTCCGCCGCGTATCGCGAAGCCCTGTCGTCCTTCGCTCCACGCTGAGCAGCGCCCTTTCACGCGGCACGGGATGCCAGGACGTCTACGTGCGGAAGAGGGCGAGCGCGGTGTCGCCGAAGCGCACGACGCCGCACGCGAGACGGACGGCGGCACGCGTGGGCACCGACCGCCGAGACCGGAAGAGGAAGTGTGCCCCGGATTCGAGGCAGCCCACCGCCACATCGAATCCGGGGCACGATTTCGCTCATCGAGGCGACAGCAGCGCGTCGACGAGCGGGGCGCATTCCGAGCGAACGGAAGGCGCACGTGCCGCGCCATCCCGGGGCCTCACGGCGCCCGGGACGGTGGGTCTTACAGGCCCTGGGCCAGGCGG
>NZ_JACYNU010000033.1:0-3432 GCF_014839455.1 Microbacterium sp. CFBP 8801
CGGGCGCGACACGCCCGGGTTTGCGACTCGCTTCGGGGCTACGTAGACTAATGCAGTTCCACATTCCGGCGTGCGCTCGGCGCGCGCCAGGATCACTGTCAGGGCAGTGCACAGGCGGCGCGAAAGCGCAGGGTCCTGGGCCGCCGGCAGCAGAACAGACACCGAGCCCCTTCCTTCATCGGATTCGCACGCGTGCGTGCGGGGTGGGCCGGATGCCATGGCATCCGGTTTGACAGCTGAACAGCGGTGCAGCATCTCTCGCGTGAGCGAGGGGAAGTGCCAGGGTGCGAGAGCACCACCGTGCGTCCAATGCCCCAGGTCGGGTAAGACGCGAGAAAGAGAGAGAGCAGACAATGGCGGGACAGAAGATCCGCATTCGCCTGAAGTCGTACGATCACGCCGGGCTGGACTCGTCGGCGCGCAAGATCGTCGACACCGTGACCCGTGCCGGTGCCACCGTGGTGGGCCCGGTTCCCCTTCCGACCGAGAAGAACGTCGTGTGCGTCATCCGGTCGCCCCACAAGTACAAGGACAGCCGCGAGCACTTCGAGATGCGCACCCACAAGCGCCTCATCGACATCATCGACCCGACGCCCAAGGCCGTCGACTCGCTGATGCGCCTCGACCTCCCGGCCGATGTCAACATCGAGATCAAGCTCTGAGGTTCGACATGTCTGACATCAACTCCAAGATCTCCAAGGGCCTCCTCGGCACCAAGCTCGGCATGACCCAGGTGTGGGACGAGAACGGCAAGCTCGTTCCCGTCACCGTCATCGAGGTCGCTCCGAACGTCGTGACCCAGCTGCGCTCGCTCGAGAAGGACGGCTACAACGCCGTTCAGATCGGCTACGGCCAGATCGACCCCCGCAAGGTGAACAAGCCCCTCACGGCTCACTTCGACGCCGCCGGCGTGACCCCGCGTCGCCACCTCACCGAGGTGCGCACGGCGGATGCCGCCGACTACTCGCTCGGCCAGGAGCTGACCGTCGACGGTCTCTTCGAAGCCGGCCAGCGCGTCGACGTCGTCGGCACCAGCAAGGGCAAGGGCACCGCGGGGGTCATGAAGCGTCACAACTTCAAGGGTGTGTCCGCTTCGCACGGTTCGCACCGCAACCACCGCAAGCCCGGCTCCATCGGCGCATCGTCGACCCCGAGCCGCGTCTTCAAGGGCATGCGCATGGCCGGCCGTATGGGTGGCGAGCGCGTGACCGTCCTCAACCTCACGGTGCACGCCGTCGACGCCGAGAAGGGCCTGATGCTCGTCAAGGGCGCTGTCCCCGGTGCTCGTGGCCGCATCGTCTACGTCCGCAACGCAGTGAAGGGTGCCTGATCATGGCTGACTCGACTCTCGCGCTCGACGTCGTGAAGGCCGACGGCAAGAAGGCAGGCTCCGTCGAGCTGCCCGCCGCGCTCTTCGACGTCAAGACGAACATTCCCCTCATCCACCAGGTCGTCGTGGCGCAGCGCGCCGCGGCACGCCAGGGCACGCACTCGACCAAGCGTCGTGGCGAGGTCTCGGGTGCCGGCCGCAAGCCCTTCAAGCAGAAGGGCACCGGTAACGCCCGTCAGGGCTCGATCCGCGCGCCGCACATGACCGGTGGTGGCATCGTCCACGGCCCCAAGCCGCGTGACTACAGCCAGCGCACGCCCAAGAAGATGATCGCCGCCGCCCTGCTGGGTGCGCTCAGCGACCGTGCTCGCGGGCAGCGTCTGCACATCGTCGACAGCTTCGCCATCGAGGGTGCCCCCTCGACCAAGGCTGCCGCTGCCGCGCTGAAGGCCTTCGGCGCCGTCAAGAACGTCCTCGTGGTCATCGACCGCGACGACGAGCTGACGGTGAAGAGCGTCCGCAACCTCGCGTACGTCCACGTGCTGACCGTCGGCCAGCTGAACACCTACGACGTGATCGTCTCCGACGACATCGTCTTCACCAAGGCCGCTTACGACGCGTTCGTCGCGTCGAAGTCCGCTGCCACCGAGGAGGTCTCGGCATGACCGCCGTCAACAAAGACCCGCGCGACATCATCCTGAAGCCGGTCGTCTCCGAGAAGAGCTACTCGCTCATCGACGAGGGCAAGTACACCTTCCTGGTGGACCCGCGCTCCTCGAAGACCGAGATCAAGCTCGCCATCGAGAAGATCTTCGGCGTCAAGGTGGCCTCGGTCAACACGATCAACCGCGTCGGCAAGGCCCGTCGCACCCGCTTCGGCACCGGCAAGCGCAAGGACACCAAGCGCGCCATCGTGTCGCTCAAGTCGGGCACCATCGACATCTTCACGTCTGTCGGCTGACGGTCGGGATAGAGGACAAGAACAATGGCTATTCGCAAGTACAAGCCCACGACCCCCGGTCGCCGCGGCTCGTCGGTGGCCGACTTCGCCGAGATCACCCGATCGACGCCTGAGAAGTCGCTGCTGCGCCCCCTGTCGAAGACCGGTGGCCGCAACAACCAGGGCCGCATCACCACGCGTCACATCGGTGGTGGACACAAGCGTCAGTACCGTCTGATCGACTTCCGTCGTAACGACAAGGACGGCATCGACGCCAAGGTCGCTCACATCGAGTACGACCCCAACCGCACCGCGCGCATCGCGCTGCTGCACTACGCGGACGGCGAGAAGCGCTACATCATCGCGCCGAACAAGCTGTCGCAGGGCGATGTCGTCGAGTCGGGTGCCGGCGCTGACATCAAGCCCGGCAACAACCTGCCGCTGCGTAACATCCCCACCGGTACCGTGATCCACGCGATCGAGCTGCGTCCCGGTGGCGGCGCGAAGATGGCCCGTTCGGCGGGCGTCTCCGTGCGCCTCGTCGCCAAGGACGGCCCCTACGCGCAGCTGCGTCTGCCCTCGGGTGAGATCCGCAACGTCGACGTGCGCTGCCGCGCCACGATCGGCGAGGTCGGTAACGCCGAGCAGTCGAACATCAACTGGGGCAAGGCCGGCCGCAAGCGCTGGCTGGGCGTCCGCCCGACCGTGCGTGGTGTCGCCATGAACCCGGTCGACCACCCGCACGGTGGTGGTGAGGGTAAGACCTCCGGTGGTCGTCACCCCGTTTCGCCGTGGGGTAAGGCCGAAGGCCGCACCCGTCACGCGAACAAGGAAAGCGACAAGCTGATCGTCCGCCGTCGCACCGCCGGCAAGAAGCGTAAGTAGGAGTAGAGGAAGATGCCTCGCAGCCTTAAGAAGGGCCCCTTCGTCGACGAGCACCTGCTTCGCAAGGTCGTCTCGCAGAACGAAGCCGGTTCCAAGAACGTCATCAAGACCTGGTCGCGCCGTTCGATGATCATCCCCGCCATGCTGGGACACACCATCGCCGTGCACGACGGTCGCAAGCACATCCCCGTGTTCGTGACCGAGACCATGGTCGGTCACAAACTGGGCGAGTTCTCGCCCACCCGCACCTTCCGCGGCCACGTGAAGGACGACAAGA
>NZ_JACYNU010000034.1:0-3192 GCF_014839455.1 Microbacterium sp. CFBP 8801
GCCGAAGAAGGACGTAGCAATCTGCGATAAGCCTCGGGGAACTGATAAGCGAGTTTTGATCCGAGGGTGTCCGAATGGGGAAACCCCGCTGGGCGGCGTGCCGACCTGGTGACTCCCGCCTGAATATATAGGGCGGGTAGAGGGAACGTGGGGAAGTGAAACATCTCAGTACCCACAGGAAGAGAAAGCAAAAGCGATTCCGTAAGTAGTGGCGAGCGAAACCGGAAGAGGCTAAACCTAGCGTGTGTGATAGCCGGCAGGTGTTGCACGTTGGGGGTTGCGGGACTTTTCTGATTGTTCTGCCGAGCAGTCGACGTTACAAGTAGGTATAGACGAACGGTTTTGAATGGCCGGTCATAGAGGGTGCGAACCCCGTAGTCGAAATGCCTGTTCTTGGCGTGAGAAGTATCCCAAGTAGCACGGGGCCCGAGAAATCCCGTGTGAATCTGTCAGGACCACCTGATAAGCCTAAATACTCCCAGATGACCGATAGCGGACAAGTACCGTGAGGGAAAGGTGAAAAGTACCCCGGGAGGGGAGTGAAATAGTACCTGAAACCGTTTGCTTACAAACCGTTGGAGCCTCCTTAGTAGGGGTGACAGCGTGCCTTTTGAAGAATGAGCCTGCGAGTTAGTGATACGTGGCGAGGTTAACCCGTGTGGGGTAGCCGTAGCGAAAGCGAGTCTGAATAGGGCGTTTGAGTCGCGTGTTCTAGACCCGAAGCGAAGTGATCTATCCATGGCCAGGTTGAAGCGACGGTAAGACGTCGTGGAGGACCGAACCCACTTAGGTTGAAAACTGAGGGGATGAGCTGTGGATAGGGGTGAAAGGCCAATCAAACTTCGTGATAGCTGGTTCTCTCCGAAATGCATTTAGGTGCAGCGTTGCGTGTTTCTTGCCGGAGGTAGAGCTACTGGATGGCCGATGGGCCCTACAAGGTTACTGACGTCAGCCAAACTCCGAATGCCGGTAAGTGAGAGCGCAGCAGTGAGACTGTGGGGGATAAGCTTCATAGTCGAGAGGGAAACAACCCAGACCACCAACTAAGGTCCCTAAGCGCGTGCTAAGTGGGAAAGGATGTGGAGTTGCTTTGACAACCAGGAGGTTGGCTTAGAAGCAGCCACCCTTGAAAGAGTGCGTAATAGCTCACTGGTCAAGTGATTCCGCGCCGACAATGTAACGGGGCTCAAGCACGCCACCGAAGTTGTGGCATTAGCATTTTTGGTAGGCCTTCGTGGTCCAGCCGTGTTGATGGGTAGGAGAGCGTCGTGTGGCGAGTGAAGCGGCGGGGTGACCCAGCCGTGGACGCCACACGAGTGAGAATGCAGGCATGAGTAGCGAAAGACGTGTGAGAAACACGTCCTCCGAAAGACCAAGGGTTCCAGGGTCAAGCTAATCTTCCCTGGGTAAGTCGGGACCTAAGGCGAGGCCGACAGGCGTAGTCGATGGACAACGGGTTGATATTCCCGTACCGGCGAAGAACCGCCCAAGTCAATCCAGTGGTGCTAAGAGTCCTAGCTCAGAATTGTTTGGATCCCTTCGGGGTGATGGACGTCTGTGTGAACGCTCGACCCCATGCTGGTGCGGCTAGCGTATTAACAGGTGTGACGCAGGAAGGTAGCCCAAGCCAGGCGATGGTAGTCCTGGTGCAAGTGCGTAGGCCGAGTGATAGGCAAATCCGTCACTCATTGAGGCTGAGACACGATGCGGATAAAAAGTGGGTGATCCTATGCTGCCAAGAAAAGCATCGACGCGAGGTTCAAGCCGCCCGTACCCCAAACCGACTCAGGTGGTCAGGTAGAGAATACCAAGGAGATCGAGAGAATCGTGGTTAAGGAACTCGGCAAAATGCCCCCGTAACTTCGGGAGAAGGGGGGCCATCCACTTATTAGGACTTGCTCCGAAAGGGTGTGGTGGCCGCAGAGACTAGTGGGTAGCGACTGTTTACTAAAAACACAGGTCCGTGCCAAGTCGCAAGACGATGTATACGGACTGACGCCTGCCCGGTGCTGGAAGGTTAAGAGGACCGGTTAGCCGTAAGGCGAAGCTGAGAATTTAAGCCCCAGTAAACGGCGGTGGTAACTATAACCATCCTAAGGTAGCGAAATTCCTTGTCGGGTAAGTTCCGACCTGCACGAATGGCGTAACGACTTCCCAACTGTCTCAACCGCGAACTCGGCGAAATTGCATTACGAGTAAAGATGCTCGTTACGCGCAGCAGGACGGAAAGACCCCGTGACCTTTACTACAGCTTGGTATTGGTGTTCGGTGTGGCTTGTGTAGGATAGGTGGGAGACTGTGAAGCATTCACGCCAGTGAGTGTGGAGTCATTGTTGAAATACCACTCTGGTCACTCTGGATATCTAACTTAGGACCGTGATCCGGTTCAGGGACAGTGCCTGGTGGGTAGTTTAACTGGGGCGGTTGCCTCCCAAAATGTAACGGAGGCGCCCAAAGGTTCCCTCAACCTGGTTGGCAATCAGGTGGCGAGTGTAAGTGCACAAGGGAGCTTGACTGTGAGACTGACAGGTCGAGCAGGGACGAAAGTCGGGACTAGTGATCCGGCAGTGGCTTGTGGAAGCGCTGTCGCTCAACGGATAAAAGGTACCTCGGGGATAACAGGCTGATCTTGCCCAAGAGTCCATATCGACGGCATGGTTTGGCACCTCGATGTCGGCTCGTCGCATCCTGGGGCTGGAGTAGGTCCCAAGGGTTGGGCTGTTCGCCCATTAAAGCGGTACGCGAGCTGGGTTTAGAACGTCGTGAGACAGTTCGGTCCCTATCCGCTGCGCGCGTAGGAAGTTTGAGAGGATCTGACCCTAGTACGAGAGGACCGGGTTGGACGAACCTCTGGTGTGTCAGTTGTTCCGCCAGGAGCACCGCTGATTAGCTACGTTCGGGATGGATAACCGCTGAAAGCATCTAAGCGGGAAGCCGGCCTCAAGATGAGACTTCCATGCCCTTCGGGGCGAGAGGCTCCCAGCCAGACTACTGGGTTGATAGGCCGGATGTGGAAGCGTAGCAATACGTGAAGCTGACCGGTACTAATAAGCCGATGACTTGATAACACACCGTTTTTGGTGCTTGCGTCCACTGAGTGGTTCTCGATGTACGGTCGGGAACTCAACAATGATTATGTCGTTGTTGGTTTTTGAAACATCAATAGTGTTTCGGCGGCCATAGCGAGAGGGA
>NZ_JACYNU010000035.1:0-2441 GCF_014839455.1 Microbacterium sp. CFBP 8801
CCGCCACCGCCTCGAGGCCTGAAGCGACGTCGGCGCGCAGAAGCCACTGCTCGTCGGACTCGGTGTGGGCGAGGTGTCGGACACCTACGAGCGCCTCGGCACCGGGAGCCGCGCCCAGCGCGTCGAGGTCGGCGGAGGTATCGCCGGCGAGGTCGACCCAGCCCACGACTCCGTGGACCTGCTCGGTGGACGACTCCACCAGCATCGTCAGGGTCTCTCGAACGGAGTGCTCGGTCTGCACAAGCACGAAGCGGTCCACGCCCGCTCCCGTCGTCACGTCCACGGCGTCCCGGACCGTGAAATCGCGGTCGAGGGAATCGAGTGACGCCTCGAGGATCCAGGGCTGCGGGGTCGTCGCGAGGTCCCAGACGTGCAGGTGCGCATCGAGGATCCGCCGGGTCATCGCAGGTGCCAAATCTCGCGGGCTTCCTGCCAGCCGCCCGAGTCCGGATGGGTGGCCCGGAACGCCTTCTGGCACGGGTCGGTCAGCGCCCACCACCTCTGCGTGACCTCGTCCCTTGCGATGCCGGCCATGTCGGCGTCGTGGTCCTCGCCCGTGTACTCGTAGTAGGCGAAGAGAGTGTCTCCCACCAGGAAGATCGAGTAGTTCGTCACATGGTGAGCAGAGAGGGCTGCCTCGACCTCCGGCCAGACCGCGGCGTGCAGGCGGAGGTACTCGTCACGCATCTCGGGTACGAGATCGATGACGAGGCCGTGCCTCTGGATCCGGTCGTCGGAGCCGTTGTTCATTCCTTTGTTCCTCCGGCGGTCATGCCCTCCACGAGGAAGCGCTGTGAGAACAAGAAGATCAGGAGGACCGGCAGGACCGAGAGCAGCGTCGCCAGCGCGAGGGCGGGCAGCTGGATCGAGGTCACTCCGGCCGCGGTGGGGTTGAACGCCGGGACGTTCGAGAGGAGCTCGGTCAGACCGACCTGGATGGGGGCTTTCCTGCCCGGAACCGTGAGGAACGGGAGGAAGTAGTTGTTCCAGTTGGACACGAAGCCGAAGAAGCCGACGAGCGCGACGACCGGAGTCGCCAGCGGCAGAGCGATGCGGCAGAAGACCCCGAGTTCGCTGCAGCCGTCGATCCGCGCTGCGGCGAGGAGATCCCGAGGGATGCTCGTGGAGAAGTAGATGTAGGTCAGGTAGACGCCGAACGGGAAGAACGAGAACGGCAGGATCACGGCCAGCGGCGACCCGATGAGCTTCGCCGCGCTGAGCTCGAGGAAGATCGGGAGTACCAGGGCGGTGTTGGGGATCAGCATCACGACGAGGGTCGTGAACAGGAGAGCCTTGCGCCCGCGGAAATCCCCCAGTGCCATCGCGTAACCGGCGGGGATGCTGATCAGGAGCGTGATGACGAGCGCCGAGAGCGAGTACAGGACCGAATTGCCGAGCCAGGTGAAGACGATGCCGTCCTGGAACGAGGCTAGGGAGTTCCAGTTGTCGATCAGCGCCTGGGGCGAGCCGGGCTGGAAGGGGCCCGTCGTGATCAGGTCACGGGCGGACTTGCCCGAGCCGATGACCAGCCAGACGATTGGGATGAGGAAGAAAAGGACGAAGAAGGCGAGCACAGCCCCGACCGCGATGCGGCCGAGCCAGGCGGCCGGAGTCGTCGACCGGCGTGCACCGGTGTCAATCGCGGTCAAAGAGTCCTCCCTTGATGACGAAGAAGATCGAGAGTCCGAGGGACACGACCAGGAGCAGCACGGCGATCGCCGCGGATCCGTTCGAGTCGAAGAACTTGAACGCGTACTGGTAGGCGAGCTGGTTGAGGGAGTAGTCGGTGGGGACGACGCCTTTCGTGGCCTGCGAGAGGACCTTGGGCTCCACGAAGAGCTGAGTCCCCGCGGCGAGCGACATGATCGCCATGTACGAGATCCACTTCTTCAGCATCGGCAGCTGGATGTGGATCGCGGTCTGCCAAGCGCCCGCACCGTCGATCCGGGAGGCCTCCATCACCTCGGTGGGGATGTTGTTGAGGGCTCCGTACATCACGACGATCCAGCCGCCGGCACCGGACCAGAAGGCGATCACGGCGAAGACAGCGGGCAGATTGGCCGGGGCGACCGTCTGCACCAGGGTCTCGAATCCGAGCAGCTGCAGCAGGCCCGAGACCGGGCTGACCGACGGGTCGAGCACGAAGAGCCACAGCACCACCGAGCTCGCGCCGGCGATCGCGCCGGGCACGTAGTACAGGAAGCGGAGGGATGAGCTGAGCCAGCGCACTCCGATCGCGTGCACGGCGACCGCGAGGAAGACGACGAGCACCAGCAGGGCGACGAGCCAGACCACGAGGAACACCCCGACGTGCGAGACCGCGGGCCAGAAGCGGAAGTCGTCGATCACCCGGACGAAGTTGTCGAGGCCGACGAACCGCCCCTCCTTCGTGACCGAGAGGAACAGGGCGTAGAGCGTGGGGAGGAGCCCGAAGGCGATCG
>NZ_JACYNU010000036.1:0-2278 GCF_014839455.1 Microbacterium sp. CFBP 8801
GTTGGCCGATGTCGGCCGGGGCCCTCTGCCTCCGCGAGGGACCGTGAGGTCGCCGTTGCCGGTTGTCTTCGTGTAGCGGTTGGCCCACACGCGGTCTCTGCGGCGGAGTGGAGCCGGCTCGGCGGGCGCGCTCTTCGCGGTGCGTTGCGTAGGTCGTCGATGAACGAAGCGATCTTGCGGATGTTGTGGTTCACGAGCAACAGCGTGACCATGATCTGCGCCGCGCTGAAGCCGCGAACGCGTCGGCGACCCGATGTTTCGATGTCCTCGTCGCCGGATGCCTTCAGCTGGTTGTTCTCGGACTCGACGGTGTTGCGGGCGTGCTCGTGGAAGTCCTCCCATTCCTGACTGCCGTAGTCGAAAGCCTGCTGCGGCGCCATCATCTCGGTGAGGTCGAACGACGCCGAGTGCTTGGTGCAGATGGTGTCCAGGAATTCAGCCTCGAGTGTCTCGGGCTCGGCGTGTGGGCGCGCCTTCTTCGCTGCGCCGACCATCATCTCGCGAAGTGGGCAGGTGACTGTCGGGCTCGGCCCGAGTGCCGGGCAGCGCAGAATGACCCTGCCGTTACCGGTCGCCTTCTGTTTGACGTGCAGCTTCCAGTCCTTTCGGGCTTCGACCCGGGCCCGGTAGGTGACGATGTCGATGACACCGGTCTGCAGGTCTTTTGACGCCTCGAGATGAGACTTCGGGGTCGCAGGGCAATACGGGTCTCCGTCGGCGTAGAGAGCGCCGTGCGCGCCACCCTTCACTCCAACGCGGTCGATCTTGTAGTCAGTGGACGGGGTGAACCCGGTGAGCAGCGCCGGTCGAAGCAGGCGGTCGGGGACGCTGTTGGCCCAGTACTGCTTGTCGGCGTCGGCGACGCCCGGCCGCAGTCCGAGGGTGGTTGCGGAGCGCAGAAGGTTGACTGCTTCCTCGGCGACCTCTCGATTGGGGATGCTGAGCGTCGCGGCGACGACGAGGGACGGGAACCGCCTGGAGCCGGGCTTCTCGGAGTCCACGCGTACAGCGAGGTTGGCGACGAGGCCCCATTCGTAGTCGACGCTCTTCGCGCCCTTCGAGTTGGGGTTGGTCTGGTCTTTCTCGTTCTTCTTGTGGTCGTAACGCTCACCGTTCTTGATGTGCCAGCCGGCGAAGGCGTCGACGGGGCCGGGCGTGAGCTGTCCGGCGTCGCCGACGCGACGTTCGACGGCGATGCGGTCCTTGATGGTGTTGTGAGAGAAGCCCTTCGTTGTCGGTGTGCCGACGTAGGCCTGGTCGAAGGACACGTCGAGCTTGGTGGAGGCGCGGCGGAGTTCGCGCGGCTGCTCCATGAAGGTCATGTGGAGGAACAGTCGGCTGAACTCGTCAAGGCGGGCCTTGTACTTCTCTGCGCGGACGGCGTCGTGTGCGTCGAGGATCTGCTGGATCTGCTCGTATGTCTTCGGCGTGTACCGCTCCTGCGGGTAGGGGTCGAGAAGCGAGTTCATGCGCTGGAACGCGCGGACGGTGTTGTTGTACCAGCGATCACGTGAGGCGTCCTGCGGGATGAAAGCGTCGTGGGATTCCGGCAGGCCGAGCAGCTCTTTCGATGCGGGGCTCAGGCGGACCTGCATGAGGAACGCGGCTCGTCGAAGGTGCATCGGCGCGCTCTCGCGGGCGAGCAGGAGCAGGGCCGTCAACACGGCGCGGTGGGAGATCATTGCCGGACGTCCGCCCATGCCGATGGTGTTACGGTCCTCCGCTTTCCACCTCTCGAGGCTTTCCAGCACTCCGGACTTTCGGACGCGGGCTTCGACTATGGCGACGGCGGCGTCGCTGACGAGGTCGGTGGTGCGGCCTCGTTCGAGGATCTCGGCGTCGCTGATGCCTCCGCCGGTGAGGTCAAGGNGGCGATCATCGCGCGAGCTCCTCGCCGATGAGAAGACCGATGTACAGCGACAGGTCGCGGGGCTTGGCGAGTTCGAGGTAGCGCGCGAGCGTGTCGTAAGTACGGAAGCCGCCGCTCTATCACCTCCTGGCGGCCCACTCTGACCGTCTAGCGGCGAAGGCCTCTGGCGCCGCGCAAGTGAACCTCTCGAAGAAGCTCGTTCTGGACCACGTGGTCCACGTGTCGTCGCTCGAACGCCAGGGCGAGTTGACAGACGCCCTCGACGCGTTGCTCGACGCCTATGACGCCGCCCGCTCCGCCGCCGAGTCACTCCGCACGCTGCGCTCCGATCTGCTGACGGTGCTGCTTTCGGGGGAGCACGAGATTCCGTCGTCGTATGACGAGTTGCGGGGGGGGGGGGGGGGGGGG
>NZ_JACYNU010000037.1:0-2215 GCF_014839455.1 Microbacterium sp. CFBP 8801
ATTGCCTCACGGGTAGGTCGAGAGATTGTTTCTGTGGGTGCGTCCGTTCCTTGAGAACTCAACAGCGTGCACTTGTCAAATGCCAATTTTATCCTCGTCGGTCTTCGGATCGCGAGAATTCCTTTGGATCAAAGTCCAATCCTCTTTTTGGGGGTTGGCATCTGGATAGTCAGTTTTGACTTCCTGTTTGGTCAGATTGAACTCGCTTGCCTTGACCTTATTCCGGTTGGGTGGGCATTTTTCTTTTACGGAGAGTTTGATCCTGGCTCAGGATGAACGCTGGCGGCGTGCTTAACACATGCAAGTCGAACGGTGAAGCCAAGCTTGCTTGGTGGATCAGTGGCGAACGGGTGAGTAACACGTGAGCAACCTGCCCTGGACTCTGGGATAAGCGCTGGAAACGGCGTCTAATACTGGATATGAGACGTGATCGCATGGTCGTGTTTGGAAAGATTTTTCGGTCTGGGATGGGCTCGCGGCCTATCAGCTTGTTGGTGAGGTAATGGCTCACCAAGGCGTCGACGGGTAGCCGGCCTGAGAGGGTGACCGGCCACACTGGGACTGAGACACGGCCCAGACTCCTACGGGAGGCAGCAGTGGGGAATATTGCACAATGGGCGGAAGCCTGATGCAGCAACGCCGCGTGAGGGATGACGGCCTTCGGGTTGTAAACCTCTTTTAGCAGGGAAGAAGCGAAAGTGACGGTACCTGCAGAAAAAGCGCCGGCTAACTACGTGCCAGCAGCCGCGGTAATACGTAGGGCGCAAGCGTTATCCGGAATTATTGGGCGTAAAGAGCTCGTAGGCGGTTTGTCGCGTCTGCTGTGAAATCCCGAGGCTCAACCTCGGGTCTGCAGTGGGTACGGGCAGACTAGAGTGCGGTAGGGGAGATTGGAATTCCTGGTGTAGCGGTGGAATGCGCAGATATCAGGAGGAACACCGATGGCGAAGGCAGATCTCTGGGCCGTAACTGACGCTGAGGAGCGAAAGGGTGGGGAGCAAACAGGCTTAGATACCCTGGTAGTCCACCCCGTAAACGTTGGGAACTAGTTGTGGGGACCATTCCACGGTTTCCGTGACGCAGCTAACGCATTAAGTTCCCCGCCTGGGGAGTACGGCCGCAAGGCTAAAACTCAAAGGAATTGACGGGGACCCGCACAAGCGGCGGAGCATGCGGATTAATTCGATGCAACGCGAAGAACCTTACCAAGGCTTGACATATACGAGAACGGGCCAGAAATGGTCAACTCTTTGGACACTCGTAAACAGGTGGTGCATGGTTGTCGTCAGCTCGTGTCGTGAGATGTTGGGTTAAGTCCCGCAACGAGCGCAACCCTCGTTCTATGTTGCCAGCACGTAATGGTGGGAACTCATGGGATACTGCCGGGGTCAACTCGGAGGAAGGTGGGGATGACGTCAAATCATCATGCCCCTTATGTCTTGGGCTTCACGCATGCTACAATGGCCGGTACAAAGGGCTGCAATACCGTGAGGTGGAGCGAATCCCAAAAAGCCGGTCCCAGTTCGGATTGAGGTCTGCAACTCGACCTCATGAAGTCGGAGTCGCTAGTAATCGCAGATCAGCAACGCTGCGGTGAATACGTTCCCGGGTCTTGTACACACCGCCCGTCAAGTCATGAAAGTCGGTAACACCTGAAGCCGGTGGCCCAACCCTTGTGGAGGGAGCCGTCGAAGGTGGGATCGGTAATTAGGACTAAGTCGTAACAAGGTAGCCGTACCGGAAGGTGCGGCTGGATCACCTCCTTTCTAAGGAGCATCTGGCATCACGGGTTCTTTGGAGCGTGTGGTGTCCAGGCGCCGGATCAGACCGAATGTGTCTGCCGGTAGCTCATGGGTGGAACATTTGATGAGGTGTGGGGGACGATGTTTCTGGGTCTAGTACGTAGCTTGCTATTGGAATGATCTGGGTCGGAGTTTTTTGCACATGCACGCTGTTGGGTCCTGAGGGGCCGGGCGCTGATTGCGTCAGTCTTCGGGCTGGGGTGGTTGGTGGCTGTTTCCTTGTGGGCCTCGTCTCGGCGCCGGTGTTCCGGTGGTTGGGGTGGGGTACCGCCCGTACTTTGAGAACTACACAGTGGACGCGAGCATCTTCCATGCAACTCTTCGGGGTTGTGTGGTGAAGATGATCTTAAAGATCATTAGTCAATTTTTTGACGATTCAACTCATGTGATTTCAAGTCTTTAAGAGCAAACGG
>NZ_JACYNU010000038.1:0-1799 GCF_014839455.1 Microbacterium sp. CFBP 8801
CCTGCAATCACATGTCGGTAGCTGCCACAGCAAAACAACTACCGTGCGAGCACTCTATAACGACGAGATAACGGAAGGGAAGAGTTCGCCGTTATCTTTTCGTGATCGCGTTCGCCGGGGGGACTTCGGGTCGCAGCCGGATCCGCATCGGCTGCTTTTCGTCGTTCGACCGGAGCCTCCCTAGGCTGGTCGACGTGCCCTCGTCCGTTGCCGATCGTCGCGTGATGCTCGTCATCGGGTGGACGCGCATCCTGGTTGCCGTCGCGGTCGTGGGAGTCCTCCTCCTCACCTTCGCGGGACGCGTCGCCGTCGGAGACGACAATCCTTTCGACTACTTCGGCTACTTCACGAACCAGACCAGCCTGCTCACGAGCGGCGTGCTCATCGCGACGGGGGCTCTCATGGTTTCCGGGCGTCCCGTGCCGCGCTGGCTGACGAGCGCACGAGCCGTCGCCGTGGCGTGCCTCATCGTGGTCGCCGCGGTGTACAACGTGCTCGTGCCGGGCACGGGATCGGCGCCCGCCTGGGTGAGCGCGATCCTGCACGTGTTCTTCCCTCTCTTCGTCCTGGTCGACTGGCTGATCGTCGGAGACCGTCGCCCCGTTCCGTGGGGCACGTTGTGGATCGTGCTCCCCTACCCGCTTGCCTGGCTGACTGTCGTCCTCATCCGCGGAGCCACGGACGGCTGGGTGCCGTATGGGTTCCTGCTGCCGGAGCGGGGCGCCGTGTCTCTTGCCGGGCATTTGATCGGGATCCTCCTCGCGCTCGTCGTGGCCGGCGCCCTTGCGTGGGCGGGCTCGCGCGCACCCGGCGTCGTCCTGCGCGCCGGACCGACCCGCGACTAGCGGACGGGCGGGCGACTGCTCACGCGTCCGCTGTCACTCCGTCCGGGGTGCGCGGTCGCGCGACGCTGAGGCTTCGGCATCCGGAATCGCGCCGGACCAAGGACTCGCTTGCGCTCGTCGGATCGCCGAGATGCGCACGGCATCGTCGAGACCGGATGCCGGGAGGCCGGGGTCAGCGTCCGCGCACGTGGTTCCACTGCGTGATGACCTCGGAGCCGTGCTCGAAGCCGAGTTCGCTGACCGCGGAGGTGCCGAGCACGAAGTAGCGACCGCCGGCGGCGGTGAGCCCGAGCCAGACGCCGGCCAGCGCGCGCAGGAAGTGCGAGTGCGAGAACAGCAGAACCTGTTCGCCGGCGCGCACGCGGGGGCGGAGCTCGTCGAGAAGCGACGCCGCGCGTGCGGTCACCTGCTCGATGCTCTCGCCGGGGGTCGCGCCGGCCGGCGCCCCCGACTGCCAAATGGTCCAAGGGCGGCCGAGCTGCTCGATGATCTCGGGCGTGGTGAGGCCCTCGTAAGCGCCGTAATCCCACTCGACAAGGCGGGGCTCGTGCTGCGCCTGCGGAAAGCCCGCCCGCCGCGCGGTTTCGACGGCGCGCTCGAGGGGGCTCGTGAGCACGAGGTCGTACCGGCGGGTCGCCAGCAGGGTGCCCGCGAGCTCGGCCTTGTATGCGCCGGTCTCGGTGAGCGGGATGTCGGTGAGCCCGGTGTGGCGACCGGTGCGGCTCCACTCGGTCTCGCCGTGGCGCACCAGAACGAGGCGTCCGTCGGGTTCGGTCAGGTCGTCGTCCTTCACGAAACCATCCTCGCGCGTCGAGAGCCGTCGGGGGAACGCCACGACCCGGGAAAGGACGAAGGGCCGGTCGAGAAAACCCGACCGGCCCTTTCCTGCACCAGAGTGTCCTGCAATCACATGTCGGTAGCTGCCACAGCAAAACAACTACCGTGCGAGCACTC
>NZ_JACYNU010000039.1:0-1792 GCF_014839455.1 Microbacterium sp. CFBP 8801
TACCGGTGACGAACCAGACCTCGTAGCCGTCGAGGTCGTTCTTGAGGGGGGTGCGGGTCATGCGGGTATTCCTTCGGTGGGGATGGAGGCGGAGGCCTCGGTCAGTGCGTCGCCGCGATCGCGGCATGCTCGATAGCGAGCCCCGCGCGGTATCGGCTGAGGTAGGCGGCGAATCCGGGGACGTCCTCCGGGTCGGGGTCGATGGAGTCGAACCCCGTCTGTGCGAAGACGCGGTCGGTGAGGTAGGTGTCGATCGAGTCGCCCGCGGTATCCGCGGCGAAGGCGGCGAGCACCGCGATGCCCCAGGCTCCGCCCTCGGACGCCGTCGCCGCGACCGCCACGGGGGCGTTCAACGCGCCGGCGAGGAAGCGCTGGGCGACGCCCGCGGTGCGGAAGACTCCACCGTGGGCGTACATGCGGTCGAGCTCCACGCCCTCGTCGGCGAGAACGCGCATACCGAGCGCGAGAGTGCCGAACACGCCGTAGAGCTGCGCGCGCATGAAGTTCGCCAGCGTCAGACGACTGTCGGGCGTGCGGACGAACAGCGGTCGCCCCTCCGGCAGTCCCGCGATGGGCTCACCGGCGAGGTGGTTGTAGGCCAGCAGGCCGCCCGCATCGGGCGCTCCGTCCAATGATTCGAGGAACAGCGCCTCGAACACCTCGTCGGGATCGAGCGTGCCGCCGGCGATCGCGGCGAAGCGCTCGAACAAGCCCACCCACGCGGCGAGTTCACTCGCCCCGTTGTTGCAATGCACCATCGCGACGAGGTCACCCGCGGGGGTGGTGACGAGGTCGAGCTCATCGTGCGCCCGATGCAGTGGACGCTCGAGCACGACCATCGCGAAGATGCTCGTGCCGGCGCTGACGTTGCCCGTGCGGGGGGCGACCGAGTTGGTCGCCACCATGCCGGTGCCGGCATCGCCCTCGGGCGGGCAGAACAGCACGCCCGCGCGCAGCGTTCCCGACGGATCGAGAAGTGCCGCGCCCGCGGCGGTCAGCTCGCCCGCCGCTTCGCCTGCCACGAGGACGTCGGGCAGCAGCGCGCGCAGCCGGAGGCCCGGCGCGCGTTCAGCGACGAGGCGGTCGAACTTGGCCGCCATGACCGCGTCGTAGTCGTGGGTCCGGACATCGATGGGGAACATGCCAGAGGCATCGCCCACGCCGAGTACGCGACGGCCGGTCAGCTTCTCGTGGACGTAGCCCGCGAGAGTGGTGAACGAGTCGACGTCGGGGACGTGGTCTTCCTCGTCGAGCACCGCTTGATACAGGTGGGCGATCGACCAGCGCAACGGGATGTTCGTCCCCAGCAGCTCCGAGAGCACGCCGGCCGCCCGCTCGGTCGAGGTGTTCCGCCAGGTGCGGAAGGGCACGAGCAGCTCACCCCCGGCGTTGAAGGCGAGATAGCCGTGCATCATCGCGGAGATACCGGCTGCAGCGAGCGTCTCGATCGCGACGCCGTGCAGGCGCTGCACCTCAGCGGCCAGCGCCGCGTAGGCGGTCTGCACGCCCGTCCAGACGTCTTCGAGAGCGTACGTCCAGTTGCCGTCGCGGTAGCGGTTCTCCCAGGCGAACGAGCCGGTGGCCAGAACGCGGGTGGGGTCGTCGGCGTCGACGAGGCACGCCTTGATGCGCGTCGAGCCGAGCTCGATGCCCAGGGCGGCGCGTCCCGATGAGATGACCGCGGCGGCCGGGAGGATCGCGGCGCTCACCGGCGCGCGTCCGAGTTCTGGCCGTAGACGTTCTGGTAGCGGTTGTAGAGGGCGTCGATCTTGTCCTGCGGGATCGGGATGAG
>NZ_JACYNU010000040.1:0-1753 GCF_014839455.1 Microbacterium sp. CFBP 8801
ACGCCGCCGACCTCGGGCATGTTCCGGTAGACGTAGGCGTGGGCCGCGGTGTCGCTGGAGGGGCTGCGCTCGCTGCCGGGAGTGCCGGGGAGGGCGTTTCCGTCGAGGTCGCACAGGATCATGTTCTCGGGCGCCAGGTCGTCGTACGAGACGCCGGAGGGCTTGATCACGAACAGGTCGGTGCCGGGGACGCGGCCCGAGACGTTGCCGCCGGTCCAGACGATCAGGTTGTAGCGCACGAGCTCGGCATGCAGCTTCGCGACGTCCTGACGGACGCGTTCGATGAATGCCGCGATCTCGGGCGTGAAGTCAGCAGGGGAGGCTGCCACGGTGTTCTCCTTGCGGGTGTGCGGGTCGACGACGGTGCTCATTTTCGGCGCCGCGCGGTGAGCACGCGCTGCAGCAGGACGAAGGCCAGCAGGATACCGCCGGTGATGATCGTCAGATATTCGGGGCGGATGCCACCGTCTTTGGTGATGATCATGGCCAAGGCGGCGAGCACGAGCGATCCTACGACGGAACCGAGGACATATCCGGCCCCGCCGCTCAGCAGCGTTCCGCCGATGACGACCGCGGCGATGGCATCCAGTTCCCAGCCGATGCCCGTCACGTTCTGCGCCTTGCCACCCACTTCCGCCGTGTAGACGACGGCGGCGAGGCCCGCGAGAGCGCCGCTCAGCACGTAGATGATCACGCGGGTGCGGGCGACGGGCAGGCCCATCAGCTTGGCCGAGTTCTCGGCCCCGCCGATGCCGTACACCGTGCGGCCGGTGCGGGTGCGGTGCAGCAGCACGAACGCCGCGATCACGACCAGCACGGCGACGACGAAACCGGGCGTCAGCACGAGGTCGTTGGTCTTCGGGCCGTCGTACAGCTTCCAGTCGGTGGCGAGCACCAGGATGGGGGCGCCCTCGGGCGCCTGCACCGGCACGGTCGAAAGAATGGATGCCAGACCACGGGCGAGGAACATCATCGCCAGCGTGGCGATGAACGGCTGCACGTTGAAGTACTGGATCAGTACCCCGGAGACGAGGCCGAAGAGCGCGCCGAACACGATCATCAGGACGACGGCGAGCCATCCGTTGACGCCGTTGTTCATCAGTATGACACCCGACACCGAGGTGAAGGCGACGACGGCGCCGACCGAGAGGTCGATACCGCCCGACAGGATGACGATGGTCATGCCGACGGCGAGAATGATCGTCGGCGCGAAGCTGACGAGCAGGCTCGACATGGTGCCGGCGTGGAACACGCGGCCGTACGCCAGTTCGGCGTACACGAGCATCGCGACGAGGAGAACCACGGCGGCCAGCGTCGGGATGGCGGACTGACTGCGACCCCAGATGCGGGAGATCGCGAGACCCCGCACCGGAACCTCGGTGCCGTGCGAGGGCGACGGGGGTGAGACGGTCGTGCTCATGCGACGACCTCCTTACGGGTACGGCGGCGTCCGACCTGGAGGACGGAGGTCCTCACACGCTCGGACTGCAGCAAAACGAGCAGCACGATGACGATGGCCTTGAAGGCCGGGGTCGCCGCGGCGGAAACCCCGAGGAACAGCACGGTCTTGTTGAGGGTCGCAATCAGCAACGCCCCGACAGTGGAACCGAGGATCGAGAACTTCCCCCCCGCGAGGGAGGTGCCACCGATGACGACGGCGAGGATCGCGTCGAGCTCCATCTGGTAGCCGGTGCCCGAGACATCGACGGTCATGACCTCCGACACCGTGAACAGACCACCGCCGGCGGCGAGG
>NZ_JACYNU010000041.1:0-1736 GCF_014839455.1 Microbacterium sp. CFBP 8801
CTCATCCCGATCCCGCAGGACAAGATCGACGCCCTCTACAACCGCTACCAGAACGTCTACGGACAGAGCTCGGACGACCGCCGATGAGCACCACCATCACCGAAGGCCGGGCCTCCCTCGGCATCGAACTCGGATCCACCCGCATCAAGGCCTGCCTCATCGGCCCCGACGCCGAGGTACTGGCCACCGGCTCCCACGAGTGGGAGAACGTCTACGCCGACAAGCTGTGGACCTATTCCCTGGATGCCGTGTGGTCGGGCCTGCAGGCCGCCTATGCCGAGCTGGTCGACAACGTCCGACAGCAGTTCGGCGTCACCCCCGAGCGCTACGCCGCCATGGGTGTCTCGGCGATGATGCACGGCTACCTCGCGTTCGACTCGGATGGCGAGCTGCTGGCCCCCTTCCGCACCTGGCGCAACACGAACACGGGCGTCGCGGCGGCCGAACTCACCGAGTTGCTGGGCGTGAACATTCCGCTGCGCTGGTCGATCGCTCACCTGCACCAGGCCGTCGTCGACGCCGAGCCGCACGTCCCCGAGATCCGCTTCCTCACCACCCTCGCCGGGTACGTGCACTGGAAGCTGACCGGCGAGAAGGTGCTCGGCGTGGGCGACGCCTCGGGCATGTTCCCGATCGACTCCGCCACCCGTGACTACGACGCCGACCTCGTCGCCCGCTACGACGCGCTCGCCGCCGGCCGGCTGCCGGCCCTCCGCGACCTGCTCCCGCAGTCGCTCGTGGCCGGAGCCTCCGCGGGCAGCCTCACCGCCGAGGGTGCGGCCCTGCTCGACCCGAGCGGAACCCTGCATCCTGGCATCCCCTTCGCTCCGCCCGAGGGCGACGCCGGCACGGGCATGGTCGCCACCGGCGCCGTGGCTCCGCGCACGGGCAACGTCAGCGCGGGAACGAGCATCTTCGCGATGGTCGTGCTGGAGCGTCCGCTCAGCCAGGTGCACCACGAGCTCGACCTCGTCACGACCCCGTCGGGCGACGCCGTCGCGATGGTGCACTGCAACAACGGCGCGAGCGAACTGGCCGCCTGGGCGAACCTCTTCACCGCCTTCGCCGCCGCGGCGGGCACGCCCGTGACCCCGGATGCCACCTACGCGGCGCTGTTCGACGCCGCCCTGTCGGGAGAAGCCGACGCGGGCGGGCTGCTGGCGTACAACCACCTCGCCGGTGAGCCCATCGCGGGCCTCGCCGAGGGGCGACCGCTGGTGGTGCGCACGCCCGATAGCCGCCTGACGCTGCCGAACTTCATGCGCGCGCAGCTCTACGGCGTCTTCGGCACGCTGGCGCTCGGTATGGACGTGCTCCACGGCGAGGGGGTGCAGCTCGATCGCATGTATGCGCACGGCGGCATGTTCCGCACCGCGGGTGTCGCACAGCGCTTCCTCGCGGCGGCGCTCGATGCTCCCGTCGCCGTCGCCGAGACGGCATCCGAGGGCGGCGCGTGGGGCATCGCGGTGCTCGCGGCCTACGTGGTCGACGGCCAGGGCCGCGACCTCGACACGTACCTGCGCGAAGCGATCTTCGCCGACGCGCCGATCGTCACCGCCGAGCCCGTCGCCTCCGACGTCGCCGGCTTCTCGACCTACCTCGACCGCTATCGCGCAGGCCTCGCCGTCGAGGCCGCCGCCGTGGCATCCCTCTGATCACCCGAAAAGGAACCGTCATGACCCGCACCCCCCTCAAGAACGACCTCGACGGCTACGAGGTCTGGTTCGTCACCGGTA
>NZ_JACYNU010000042.1:0-1518 GCF_014839455.1 Microbacterium sp. CFBP 8801
CATGACCCGCACCCCCCTCAAGAACGACCTCGACGGCTACGAGGTCTGGTTCGTCACCGGTAGCCAGAACCTCTACGGCGAGGACACGCTGAAGCAGGTCGCCGAACAGTCGCAGGCCGTCGTCGAGGGCCTGAACGGCCTGCCGGTGAAGGTCGTCTGGAAGCCCGTGCTCAAGGACTCCGACAGCATCCGCCGCATGGCGCTCGAGATCAACGGCCGCGACGACGTCATCGGCGTGATCGCGTGGATGCACACGTTCAGCCCCGCCAAGATGTGGATCTCTGGGCTCGATGCCCTGCAGAAGCCGCTGCTGCACCTGCACACGCAGGCGAACGTCGAGCTGCCGTGGAACGACATCGACTTCGACTTCATGAACCTCAACCAGGCCGCTCACGGCGACCGCGAGTTCGGGTACATCCAGACGCGTCTGGGAGTCGCGCGCAAGACGGTCGTCGGCCACGTGTCGAACCCCGTCGTGCGTCAGCAGATCGAAGATTGGGAGCGCGCAGCCGCCGGCTGGACCGCGTCGCGCACCCTCAAGCTCGCCCGCTTCGGTGACAACATGCGTTTCGTCGCCGTCACCGAGGGGGACAAGACCGAGGCCGAACTGCGCTTCGGCGTGCAGGTCAACACGTGGGGCGTCAACGAACTCGCCGAGGCCGTTGAAAGCGCGTCGGATGCCGAGATCGACGCGCTCGTGCAGGAGTACGTCGACAGCTACGACGTCGCCGAAGAGATGCTCCCCGGCGCCGCGCGTCACCAGTCGCTGCGTGATGGCGCCGCGATCGAGGTGGGCCTGCGCTCGTTCCTCGAGGAGGGCGGCTTCGGCGCTTTCACCACGTCGTTCGAAGACCTCGGTGCGTTGAAGCAGCTCCCCGGTCTCGCGGTGCAGCGCCTCATGGCCGAGGGCTACGGCTTCGGCGCCGAGGGCGACTGGAAGACGGCGATCCTCGTGCGCGTCGCGAACGTGATGGGCGCCGGCCTCCCCGGCGGCGCGTCGCTCATGGAGGACTACACCTACGACCTCGTTCCCGGAGCCGAGCGCATCCTCGGTGCGCACATGCTCGAAGTCTCGCCCTCGCTCACCACGGCCAAGCCGCGCCTCGAGATCCATGAGCTGGGCATCGGCGGCAAGGACGACCCGGTGCGCCTGGTCTTCACCGCCGACCCCGGCCCCGCGCTCGTCGTCGCCCTCAGCGACATGCGCGATCGGTTCCGCCTGACCGCCAACGTCGTCGAGAACGTCGAGGCGCCCGACCTGCCGAAGCTCCCCGTGGGCCGCGCCGTGTGGAAGCCCGCGCCCGACTTCGCGACGTCGGCCTCGTGCTGGCTCGCCGCCGGTGCCGCGCACCACACCGTCATGACGACGGCCGTGGGCATCGAGGTGTTCCGCGACTTCGCCGAGATCGCCAAGACCGAGCTCGTCGTCATCGACGAGGACACCACGGTCCGCGGTTTCCAGAGCGAGCTGCGCTGGAACCAGGCGTACTACCGCCTGGCCCAGGGCCTGTAAGACCC
>NZ_JACYNU010000043.1:0-1516 GCF_014839455.1 Microbacterium sp. CFBP 8801
CCGCCTCCCACTGGGAAAAGCAAAACCCCCGCCATGTAGAAGCTAGGCGAGGGTTTCTGGGATCACTGTAATGGTGATCCGTGTGGCTCCGACGGGCGTCGATCCCGTGACCTCACGATTTTCAGTCGTGCGCTCTACCAACTGAGCTACAGAGCCGAACGGCATGTCTGCCGCTTCCGAGACGAAAGGCCTTCTCGAAAGAAGGCCCGTCGCTGTGGAGCGACCCTGACGGGACTTGAACCCGCGACCTCCGCCGTGACAGGGCGGCACGCTAACCAACTGCGCTACAGGGCCATGCGTATTAAGTTATTCCACCGGAAAGTGACCCCAACGGGATTCGAACCCGTGCTGCCGCCGTGAAAGGGCGGTGTCCTAGGCCGCTAAACGATGGGGCCGGATGAGCCTGAAACCTTGCGATTTCATCCTCGCTTGCCGACGACCGAGCCTACTTCACAATCTCGGAGATTGCCAATCGAGGGCGTGGCGTCCGCGATGACGGCGTGTCGTGGGCCCAGGATGGGGCGCGACAGCGGGAACTCGCCCTGTTGTACGTGTGACTCGTGTTGCTACTGTTGGCCGAGTTGCGAACCGGTGAGATGAGGTATTCCCGTGACGCTCGAGCGCCCCGACGAATCAGATGACTGCGGCTGCGCGCCCACTGCGAAGGAGCAGCGGCGCCTCTGGCCGTCGTTCGACCGACGCAGCGCGCTGAAGCTCGGAGCTTTCGGGGCTGTCGCCGTCGGCGCCTTCGGGGCTGCGGCGTCGAGCTTCGGTTCCCCCGCCTTCGCCGCCGACTACCCCTCGTGGGCCGATGTCGAGGCTGCGCGCGCGAATGAGTCGGCCAAGGCGGGTGAGATCTCGCGCATCCAGGGCCTCATC
Organism: Microbacterium sp. CFBP 8801; assembly: GCF_014839455.1. Lineage (NCBI taxonomy): Bacteria > Bacillati > Actinomycetota > Actinomycetes > Micrococcales > Microbacteriaceae > Microbacterium > Microbacterium sp. CFBP 8801. The sequence continues at coordinate 880 of NZ_JACYNU010000043.1, forward strand.
CAGGGCCTCCAGTCCGAGGTCGCGCGCACGCAGGCCGAGGTCATCGCGCGTTCCGACGAGTACTACGCGGCGCAGCAGGCGTATCTCGACGCCGACTACCGTGCTCAGCAGATCCAGTCGCAGGCCGACGCGAAGGCCGCCGAGGCCGTCGACGCCGCGAACAAGGCCGGCAAGGTCGCCGCGCAGCTGTACCGCTCGGGCGGTGACGACACCTCGCTCGACCTGTTCTTCTCGGGCTCGGCCGCGACGGCCGACGATCTGCTGGCCAAGCTCGGCACGATGGACAAGCTCCTCGACCGCAACCGTTCGGTGTACGCCGCGGCCATCACGGCGCGCGACTCCGCGCAGCAGCTGAGCAATCAGGCCGGCGACGCCCGCACCGAGCGCGACCGTCTGCAGAAGATCGCCGAAGAGAAGATGGTCGCCGCTCAGCAGGCCGCCGAGGCGGCTCAGGCCGCCCTCGCCGAGCAGCAGTCGAACCAGGTCGTGCTCGAAGCCCAGCTCGCCGCCCTGCAGGACACCACGGCCAAGACCGTCGCCGACTACCAGGCCGGTGTCGAGGCCGAGCGCAAGGCGCGCGAAGAGCGCGTGCGCCGTGCCCGCGAAGAGGCCGAGGCGCGCGACCGCGCCGAGCGCG
>NZ_JACYNU010000044.1:0-1209 GCF_014839455.1 Microbacterium sp. CFBP 8801
GCCTTCGCCCTGCCGTTCGACCTCGCACCCGACGACTACGTGCAGATCCTCGAGGACATCGCCGGGCGGTTGGGGCCACTGCTGGGGTGGGCGCCGGGGCCGTGAGCCCCGCCGCGCCGCGGGCATAACCTCAGCGATGTGCGCACATCTTCGGCATCGCGCGCGACATCGGCGAGCACGAGACGTGGGCACAACCTCCGGATGCCGACATGGCGGGCGGACATCGATCGGCTCGCGACATACCTGGCCCCAGCTCCGCGCTGGCGCGTAGAATGCAAGGGATCCGACACGGCGAGAAAGGAGCCATCGTGAGCAGAAACATCAACCCCGATGCCCTCCGCCGCGCAGTCGAGCGGTCAACTCGCCTGAGTGCTGCGCTGGAGCGACGAGCCGTCCCCGCCGGACACGAGCGCTCTGCCAATGTGCAGAAGTTTCTCGCGTCCCGTCGCTCAGCGTGACCCCACTCGAACCCGGCTACGGCGAGACTCCGCTCGATGCGGATGAGGCAGATGCGCTGACTTCAGATGCCCGTGCTCTCCTCGGGGTCGACCCCACACGGGCCGACATCTACGACGCGGAGCAGGCGATCAGCGACGAAGTGGGTCTCGAATTCGCGACTGCGGTCGTATCGGGCCAGTTGGCCCTCGCTGAGCTGCTGAGCGACGCCTTCGTGCGTGAGCTTCACCGCCGGCTCTACGAAGACATCTGGGAGTGGGCTGGCGTCTACCGCCTCACCGAGAAGAGCGTGGGCATCGATCCCGTACACATCTCCGTGGAGCTGCGGTCCTCACTCGACACGATTCTGTACCGGTGGACGCACACGGACGACTGGAGCCCACGACAACTCGGGATCGCCGTTCACGCGGACGTGGTGCGGATCCATCCGTTCGTCGATGGCAACGGCCGGACCACCCGACTTCTCGCAGACCTCGTCCACTACGCCGCCCAGAGCCCGTCGGAGACGCTGTCGACCTACGACTGGAGTATCGATAAAAAGTCCTACGTCACGCTGCTGCATGACTACGACCAGACCAGAGATGCATCCAGGCTGGCGGCGTTCATCCCCGTCACCGAGGTCGCCTGACGAGCAACCTCTCTCTCGGGCTCACCCCTGCCGCACCGCTGCCGGGGCGAGCCGCCGCGTCGCGTGGCCTTCGCCCTGCCGTTCGACCTCGCACCCGACGACTACGTGCAGATCCTCGAGGACAT
>NZ_JACYNU010000045.1:0-693 GCF_014839455.1 Microbacterium sp. CFBP 8801
GTGGATCGGGGGCCCGCGAATAGAATCGGATCATGGCTGATTCTTCCTTCGACATCGTTTCCCGATAACGGTCGAACGACGCGGGATCGCTCCACAACCTGCGTTGCCGCGTCCGAGAACACTCATGAAAGGCTGCTGTGTTGCGGCGTCGCGACCGGGGCGCGGATGGTCCCACAAGCCCCATAAGAAACTGGATCGGGCTGACTGTACTTGTCGTCCTGACGATCGTTGTCGCCGTAGTCGCGACCACGATGATGCTCGATCGCACCGAGCCATCGACGTGGGGCACCTTTACTCAGGAGCGGTGCGTCGAGAACCGCGGGGGATGCCGGAGCATCGGCCGATGGGTGAGCGACGATGGCAGCTCTCGATTGCACGGCGTTGTCTTGGACGGTGCTCCTGGTTCGGACGGAACGGTGTCGGCCTTCTTTCGTCCGACGGATACCTTCAACGTGAACAAGCCCTGGGTCGTGCGGACGCAGGCAGCTGAAGACGCGAACATCTGGTTCCCGGCCCTGATGCTCGTCCTGCTCGCGGGATGCACCATCCACGTAGGCGCAAGGATGCGATCTCGCTCGTCGCGCCATTGAGGGGCTCCCGTAGACGCCCTGAACGTCACGCTCCGGGTCGGTCGAGTCTACGAGCGCGCATACCGAGACGGGGCGGGCGATGTCGAGGGGGTGTGGATCGGGG
>NZ_JACYNU010000046.1:0-504 GCF_014839455.1 Microbacterium sp. CFBP 8801
TTCATGGTGCTCGTGCTGCTGGCAGCCTGGGCCGTCTGGGATGCTGTAGGTTTCCGCCGCTCGCGGTTGTGGCTGCCCATCGCCTTCGGAGTGCTCGCGGTGTTTGCCTTCCTCACTTGGGCTGCGGCCGACGGTCTCGTGCCCGTGACGGGGCTCTTGTTCGGCGCGCTGTCCTTGTCGGTCCCGCTCATCTTCGGCGCCCTCGGCGGCGTCATCGGTGAGCGGGTGGGCGTCGTGAACGTCGCCATCGAGGGGCAGTTCCTCTTCGGGGCGTTCAGCGCCGCGCTCGTGGCATCCCTCACCAGCAGCCCCTTCCTCGGCCTCATCGCCGCCATGGTGGGCGGTGTGCTCGTGGCGTTCGTGCTCGCCGCGTTCTCGATCAAGTACCTGGTCGACCAGGTGATCGTCGGTGTCGTGCTGAACGTGCTCGTGACCGGCCTCACTGGCTTCCTCTATGGCGCACTCCTCGTGCCGAACGAAGACCTGCTCAACCGTCCCGAGCGC
>NZ_JACYNU010000047.1:0-474 GCF_014839455.1 Microbacterium sp. CFBP 8801
GGATCACGGCCCGACGTACTCCCCGCGCGGTCGCAGGCGCATCGGCGCTTCGGCGTACTCGGCGGCGATGTGCGCGATCCACCCCGCCAGCCGGCCCACGACGAAGATCGAGCTCGCCGCGTCGTCGGGCAAACGGGCTCCGGATGCCAGGGCGGCCAGCGCGAGATCCACGTTGGGCCGCGCGTGCGCACGGGCGGCGACGGTGTCGCTGAGCCGGGTGACGGCATCCATCGTTCGTTCCCCGTCGGGGAGCTGCGCCAGCAGCGGGAAGAGCGCATCGGCGCGGTCGTCGACACCGCTGTACAGGGGATGCCCGAAGCCCGGGATGCCGTTGCCGTCCTGCACCGCGTCGGCCAGCGCGCGCTCGGGCTCCCTGCCCCGGCGCACCTGCGTGAGCAGGCGGGAGGTGCGGGTGGCGGCGGCGATGTGCAGGGGCGAGTCGGCGGCTCCCAGAGCTGCGCCGACCGCCGCGTA
>NZ_JACYNU010000048.1:0-451 GCF_014839455.1 Microbacterium sp. CFBP 8801
CCATTTCGCATTTACGGGCACATTTCCCGGGAAGGCCAGTCATGTCGACGAATGACGCGAACGATCGCAAGAGCAACGAAGGACGCTCGGGCGACCGCGCGTCCGGTCGCGGGCAGTCTTCCGGAAGGGACGGGGCGTCGCCACGCGGCGACCGTCCGTTCCGTCGTGAGGGCGATGCCCGTCCTCCGCGCGACAACGACCGCCCGTTCCGTCGGGACAATGATTCGCGTCCTGCGCGTTCGGGGGATTCGCGTCCGCCGCGTGAGGGTGACCGCCCGTTCCGTCGTGACAACGATTCGCGTCCGCCGCGTTCGGGTGACTCTCGTCCATCGCGTGACGGCGACCGCCCGTTCCGTCGCGACAACGACTCGCGTCCGCCGCGTGATGGCGACCGCCCGTTCCGTCGTGACAACGATTCGCGTCCGCCGCGTGATGGTGACCGCCCGTTCCG
>NZ_JACYNU010000049.1:0-416 GCF_014839455.1 Microbacterium sp. CFBP 8801
TTCTGGTAGCGGTTGTAGAGGGCGTCGATCTTGTCCTGCGGGATCGGGATGAGCGGGCCCGCTTCGCGCGCGATGTGCACGGTGCGGGCGACGTCTTCGAGCATGACGGCGGCCTTCACGGCATCCTTCGCGTTCGTGCCGATCGTGAAGGGACCGTGGTTCTGCATGATGACGCCGCGCGAGCGGTGCCCCCGCAGGGTGTCGACGATGCCGCGCCCGATCGAGTCGTCGCCGATGATCGCGAACGGACCGACCGGGATGGGGCCGCCGAACTCATCCGCCATCGCCGTGATGACGCACGGGATCTCTTCGCCCCGCGCAGCCCACGCGACGCCGTAGGTGGAGTGCGTGTGCACGACGCCGCCGACCTCGGGCATGTTCCGGTAGACGTAGGCGTGGGCCGCGGTGTCGCTGGA
>NZ_JACYNU010000050.1:0-416 GCF_014839455.1 Microbacterium sp. CFBP 8801
TTCTGGTAGCGGTTGTAGAGGGCGTCGATCTTGTCCTGCGGGATCGGGATGAGCGGGCCCGCCTCGCGCGCGATGTGCACGGTGCGGGCGACGTCTTCGAGCATCACGGCCGCCTTCACGGCATCCTTTGCGTTCGACCCGATCGTGAAGGGACCGTGGTTCTGCATGATGACGCCGCGCGAGCGATGCCCACGCAGGGTCTCGACGATGCCGCGCCCGATCGAGTCGTCGCCGATGATCGCGAACGGACCGACCGGAATAGGGCCGCCGAACTCATCCGCCATCGCCGTGATGACGCACGGGATCTCCTCGCCCCGCGCAGCCCAGGCCACGCCGTAGGTGGAATGCGTGTGGACGACGCCGCCGACCTCGGGCATGTTCCGGTAGACGTAGGCGTGGGCCGCGGTGTCGCTGGA
>NZ_JACYNU010000051.1:0-361 GCF_014839455.1 Microbacterium sp. CFBP 8801
CCACGCCGCGCGCGCGGCCACCACTCCCCCACCACCGTGCACGTCGAAGTAGCGCGCTCCGCCCTTGTACTCGCAGAACGACGCGCCCTCGCCCAGGGTCAATGCCTCACCGAACGCGGCGATCGGCAGATAGTAGACGGGCGGGTGGCTCGTCTCGAGCACGCGGACGACGTCATCGGTGTCGACGATGCGCACCCCGCCGAAGTCGATCTGCACGCGCTTTCGCACGGTCTCGACGCGAGGCGGGCGGGGGTAGTCCCACACGGACTCCTGGCCGGGGCGGACGGGATCGGGAACGGGGCGCGCCATATCCCTACGCTACGCCTCGGGGCGGGATGCGGATCGAGATCTGATCGTGCGT
>NZ_JACYNU010000052.1:0-269 GCF_014839455.1 Microbacterium sp. CFBP 8801
TCAGAGTATAAATTCGCCTGATGAGATAACCTCGGCCTCATCCGCCCAGGGGGCAAAGAGAAGCCGCCCCGACCCGGCCAGGTCTGAGGCGGCTGAAGAAACGATCTCTAGTGCCGACTTTAGCCGATCCGTCGCACCCACGCGCGGGGCGTCGCGTCCCCTTTACCCACGAGGCCTGCGTCGCTCACGAGCGCGCTGACCGAGCCGCATCCAATCTCGTCGCGGCACGGTCCATCCATCAAGACGGGTTAAATCGAGGCGATCGATAT